>NZ_CP126145.1:649444-971666 GCF_030126985.1 Sagittula sp. MA-2
CGGGACCGAAACGGTGGTCGACCCCATGTGCGGTTCAGGCACCTTCGTGATCGAGGCGGCGGAGATCGCGCTGGGGCTGGCGCCGGGCCGTGCGCGCGGGTTCGCCTTCGAGGCCTTCCCGACGTTCGATGCCAAGGCCTATGACGCGATCCGCAGCGATGCCGGCCTGGAAGCCCGGCCTACGGACTGTCGGTTCTTCGGCGCTGACCGCGACGACGGGGCCATCCGGGGCAGCACGGCCAACGCGGAGCGGGCCGGGGTGTCCGGGGTCTGCACCTTCACCCGCGCGCCGGTCAGCGCCCTCGAACGCCCCGATGGGCCGCCGGGACTGGTCATGGTCAACCCGCCCTACGGCGCGCGGATCGGCGACCGGAAGCTGCTGTTCGGGCTGTACGGGTCGCTGGGCGCGGTGCTGAAGGAGCGGTTTGGCGGATGGCGGCTGGGTATGGTGACCTCGGACGGAGGGCTTGCCAAGGCAACCGGGCTGGAGCTCGACGCCGGGCCGCAGGTGGCCTTTGGCGGGCTGAAGGTCAGGCTGTACCAGGCGAGGATCTGAGCGACCGCCCAATCGCGCAGGACTGTGTTTTTGCCCTATGGGGCAGTCCGGCTGGCCGGGTGACCGGGAAGCGTCCGGCAACGGCGTTGCCACATCGGGCCAACTCACCGTAAGCTTCCCCAACGTCATAGGGAGGCGCGCATGGCGGACAGTCAGAATATCTCGGACCACTGGGGCACCGGGGACGTCTACGGCAAGATCGTCGAGACCATGAGGGCCGCCGGGATGGCCCCCGAGACGGTGACCATCGAACAGCTCGCCCCGGTCGACCACTTCCACGCCCGCGGCTTTCCGGCCACGCAGGATCTGGCAGAGGTGTTGCCCATCCGCGAAGGCCAGAGGATCGTCGACATCGGCAGCGGCATCGGTGGCCCGGCGCGCTACCTGGCGCAGCGCTTCGGCTGCCATGTGGAGGGCATCGACATCACCGCCCCCTTCGTCGAGGCAGCGAACAGGCTGACCGATCTGGTCGGGATGACGGGCCGCGTCACCTGCGTGCATGGCGACGGACAGGCGCTGCCCTTCGAGGATGAACGATTTGACGGGGGATACAGCCAGCACGTCACGATGAACGTGCCGGATCGTGCCGGGTTCTTCGGCGAAGCCTTTCGCGTGCTGAAACCCGGGGCCTTCTTCGCGATCACGGAACACGGGCTGGGACCTGTGGGCGATCCGCACCACCCGCTGCCGTGGTCTGAGGATGGCAGCGGCGCCTACCTGATGCGCCCCGACGACACGGTGGCCCTGCTCGCGGCGGCCGGCTTTACCGGGATCGACGTGACCGACACCGGCGAGAAGTACCTGGCGGGCTACAACAAGGCCATCGAGATGGCGGAGAAGGGGCAGGTTCCCGTGTTCGGCGTGCACATCCTGCTGGGTCGGCAGGCACCGCAAATCGTCCGCAACGCCGCCCGCAACATCGCCGAGCGCCGGACCCATCCGGTTCAGATCGTCTGCCGCAAACCGGGGTGACGGCTGCCTTTGGGGGTTCAGCCCAGCCCGG
Source organism: Sagittula sp. MA-2 (assembly GCF_030126985.1). Taxonomy (GTDB): domain Bacteria; phylum Pseudomonadota; class Alphaproteobacteria; order Rhodobacterales; family Rhodobacteraceae; genus Sagittula. The sequence continues at coordinate 651,004 of NZ_CP126145.1, forward strand.
CCATGCGCGCCCCGCTCAGCAGGTCGGCGGCGGTATGGTGGGCATGGCCGTCCTCGACCAGCGCGATGTCCGGCACCACGACAACGGTCATCCCGGCGGCGCGTGCGGCGCGGGCACCGGGTGTGCTGTCCTCGAACGCGAGGCACCGCTCTGGCGCCACGTTCAGACGGGCGGCGGCGGTGAGGTAGGGCTCCGGATCGGGCTTGGGCCGGGTCACGCAATTGCGCGTCACGACGGTGGTGAAGCGGTGGGTCAGATCCGCCGCCAGAAGCTTGCGGTCGGCGCTGGCACGGCCCGACGACGTGGCCACCGCGCGGGGCAGCCCCATCCCCTCGATCAGGTCGAGGAGCGCGTGCACCGTGGGTTTCAGGGGCATGCCTGCGACCAGCAGGTTGTCGTGTTCCTCATCCCAGGCGGCGTCGAACTCGGCCATCCGGTGGGCGCCGTATTCGGCGGCGAGCCGGGCGTTGGTCGATGCCATGTCGCCACCGATGAGCGTGCGGAAGAAGGTCTCGGTCATGGGCGGGCCGAAGCGGGAGCTGGCGCGGCGGGCGGCCTCGAAAGCCAGGCGTTCGGTGTCCAGAAGCGTACCGTCCAGATCGAAGATCACCGCGTCGTATGGCATGGCCCAACCCTTCCTTAAATCCGTCGGGTGATCGCTAACACGAGGCGGCGCCCTGCGGAAGGCGGGCGGCTTCACGTCATGTGTCAGGCTGTTGCGGCTTTCGTTCAAAGGCGCGTCAGGAACGTTCAAGACCGTCGGGGCAGGGGACGCCTAGCCTTTGTGGATCGGCTGGCCGGGAGGGGCCATCCGGCAAGGACACCCAAAGGGAGGAACAGGATGACACGGAAACTGGACGCATTGGTGATCGGCGCGGGCGTGGCGGGGCTGTACCAGCTCCACCAGCTGCGGCAGGAGGGCCTCGACGTGCACGGCGTCGAGGCGGGCACCGACGTGGGCGGCACATGGTACTGGAACCGCTACCCGGGGGCGAAGTTCGACTCCGAGAGCTACATCTACCAGTACCTGTTCGACGAGAAGCTCTACAAGGACTGGACGTGGAGCGAACGCTTCCCCGGCCAGCCGGAGATCGAGCGCTGGATGCACTACGTCGCGGACCGGCTGGATCTGCGCAAGGACTTCACCTTCGGCGCCAAGGTGACGTCGGCCCGCTGGAACGAGGACACGGGCCGCTGGATCGTGAAGACCGACACCGGCGAGACGTTCGACACCCGGTTCCTCATCGGCTGCACGGGCATGTTGTCGGCGCCGCTGACCGACCGCTTTCCGGGTCAGGACACCTTCAAGGGCACCATCGTGCACACCGGGCGCTACCCGAAGGAGGGCATCGACCTCGAAGGCAAGCGCGTGGGTGTGATCGGCATCGGCGCCACCGGCATCCAGGTGATCCAGACCATCGCGCCGGTCGTGGACTCCCTGACGGTCTTCGTGCGCACCCCGCAATACGTGCTGCCGATGAAGAACCCGAAGTACGGCCCGGCCGAGGCCGCCGCCTACAAGGCGCGCTGGGATGAGCTGAAGACCAACCTGCCTGTGACCTTCACCGGGTTCGAGTACGACTTCGAACATGCCTGGGCCGACTGCACACCGGAACAACGCCGCAAGATCCTCGAAGACACCCACGCCGACGGATCGCTGAAACTGTGGCTCGCCTCCTTCGGCGAGATGTTCTTCGACGAGGAGGTGTCCGAGGAGATCAGCGCCTTCGTCCGGGAAAAGATGGCGGCGCGTCTGAAGGATCCGGAGCTGATCGACATCCTCGTGCCCAAGCCCGGCGACTACGGGTTCGGCACGCACCGGGTGCCGCTGGAGACGAACTACCTCGAAGTCTACCGGCAGGAGCACGTCACCGCCGTCCCGGTCCGGAACAACCCGATTGCCGAGATCGTGCCCGAAGGCGTGAAGCTGGCGGACGGCACGGTGTACGAGCTGGACGTTATCATCATGGCCGTGGGATTCGACGCCGGGTCGGGCGCGCTGACACGCATCGACATCACCGGGCGGGACGGCGTGACGCTTCGCGACGAATGGTCGAAGGACATCCGCACCACGCTCGGCATCCAGAAGCACGGTTTCCCCAACCTGTTCATGACCGGCGCGCCACTCGCGCCCTCGGCGGCGCTGTGCAACATGACCACCTGCCTGCAGCAGCAGACGGAATGGATCACCGACTGCATCAAGGCGGTGCGTGCGGCTGGTGCCACGGTGATCGAACCGACGGCAGAGGCAGAGGACGCCTGGGTCGCGCACCATGACGAGACGGCCAATGCCACGCTGATCTCGAAGACGGACTCGTGGTACACCGGCTCCAACGTGGCGGGCAAACCGCGGCGGGTGCTGTCCTACACCGGCGGCGTCGGCACCTACCGGAAGAAGTGTCAGGAGATCGCGCAGAACGGCTACGAAGGCTTCGCCATGTCGAAGACGCCGGAAGTCGAAGCGGCAGAGTGAGCGCGACCGGGCAGGGCAGGCGCAAGGTCTGTCCTGCCCGGAACCCGCATAGGCGGTATCGGCAGACTAGGACGCCTGCCGCCGGAAGACGGCGGGCGTCACATCGTAGGCGGCAGAGAACAGGCGCGTGAGGTGGGCCTGGTCGGAAAAGCCGCAATCCGCCGCCACCGCCTTGATCGGCAGGGTGGTGCGGGCCAGCAGATGCCGGGCGCGCTCCAGCCGCCGCGCCTTGACGAAGGCATAGGGCGGCAGGCCGAAGCTGCGGCGGAACTGGCGGGCAAAGAGGCACGGCGTCAGAGACAGCGCCTCGGCCATGCCGGTCAGGTCCAGCGACTGCGAAAGCCCCGCGTCGATGTATTCGAGGATGCGCGCCTGCTGGGTTCGGGACAGTCCGCCCGCGTCACTCTCCGGCGGTGTCCGCACCATGGCGTAGCGCCGCAACAGGTGGACGATCAGCCCGCGGGCCACGCTGTCGACATAGAGTGCGCCGCCAAGATCCTGCGTCTGCGCCTCTTCGGCGATTGCGGACATGGCGTGTATCATTACCGGGTCCTCGGTGCGCAGGATATCGGCCAGCGCGACGTCGGTCACGGTGCAGTCGAGCACCTCGCTCGCGACCTCGGCCACCAGTGCGCCGGACAGGTAGACATGGGTCACGTCGATGGGCTCCACCCAGTTCCACGACACCTGTTGCGCGCGGGTCAGCAGCGACACCGCCCCGGGGCCCAGCGTCTCCTTCGTCCAGCGCCCGTCGAACCGGCGCTGCATCGGGGTTACTCCTGACCTGTAGCCGACAAGCATGAAGTCCCGCATCGCGGGCACGGTCACGTCCTGTCCCTCGTAGTGGTAGGACCGGAGTGCCACGTTTTTCCAGCCCAAGCCGTCGCTGGCCAGCAGCAGGCGGCCCGGCACCCAGTTCGGCAGGGTTTCGAAAGTGATCAGGTCTTTCATCGCTCCTCCTCCCAAAGGCCATGAAAAAAGCGGGGGGCGACGTGCCGCCCCCCGCTGACATTTCCGGACGGTCCGAAAGCGCGCTCAGGCGGCCTTTGCGGCGGCGATGGCCTGGTAGACGGCGGATTCGAAATCCAGATAGCCGGGGAACGAAACCGGGTCGCCGAACGGCAGGATCTGGGTCGCCCAGTAGCCGCCGACACCGGCCGCGCGGTCGATCCAGAAGAAGCTGTTGGCCAGCCCGGCCCAGCCGATGGCGCCCGCCGGGCGGCCCGTGGGCGCCGTCTCGGTATTGACCATGAAGGTGTAGGACCAGTCCTTGCCGAGGCCCGGGAAGAACTCCGCGTCGTTCGACAGCGAGGGGATGACGCCGGGCAGCATGGTCACCTTCTGCGGCGGCACCAGCGCACCCTTCGCTGCCCAGTCGACGGTCTCGGGCTTCAGGACGCGGCCGTTGGGACCGGCGCCGTCGTTCAGCCACATGCGGATGAACTTCATGTACTCGGGCACGGTGCCGTACAGACCGTGGCCGCCCATATCGACCTCCGGGTTGTCGGGCAGCGCGAAGCCGTCCATGGGCGACAGGCTGCCGTCCTCGCCGCGCGCGTGGATCGTCGCGGTGCGCGCCTTCATGTCGTCGGTGCGGGTGAAGGCGATGTCGGTCATCCCGAGCGGCGCAAAGACCCGCTCTGCCATGACCGCGCCAAGGCGCTTGCCCCGGATGCCCTCGACCACCTGGCCCACCCAGTCGATGTTCGTGCCGTATTCCCACTTTTCGCCCGGATCGAACAGCAGCGGTGTCTCGATGGCAGCCCGGGTGCCGGACACGACGGAGGGCTGTCCGTGCTCATCGGCCAGGCGCTTGTAGGTCTCGTTGAAGAAGTCGTAGCCGAAACCGCCGGTGTGCAGCATCAGTTGGCGCGTGGTCACGTCGGACTTCGGCGCGCGCAGGCGCGGGCTGCCATCGGCGTCGAACCCCTCGATCACCTGCAGGTTTCCGATGGCCGGGGCGTAGGTCTTGGCCGGCGCGTCGAGGTCCAGCAAACCCTCTTCGACGCATTGCAGGGCGGTCGTCCCGGCAATCGCCTTGGTGGTCGAGAAGATGGCAAAGACCGTGTCGAGGCTCATCTCCCCGTCGCCCAGACGCCTGTCGCCCGCGCTGCCGGCGTAGATGTCGCCGTCGCGGTCGGTGACCATGGCGACCACGCCCGGCACGCGGGGGCTGCCGCTTGTCACGCGCGACAGCACGGCGTCGCAATTGGCCTTGAGATCCTTCATAGTGTCCTCCCTTAGGGTTTTCCCATGGCCAAAGCGTACCGCCCCCTCGGGCGGCTTTCTGTCCGTGACCGGCAGGGAGTGTCCGGTTTCGGAAGCGTTGTTCAGTCCGGCTTGCGGCCAGTGATGGCGCGCGCGCGGGTGTGCGACGGCAGCTCGCCAAAGCGTTCGCGATAACGCCCGGCCAGCGCGCCGAGGTTCACGAAGCCCCAGTCGGACGCGATGTCCGAGACGGAGCGATCCGCCTCCGCGCTTTCCAGTTCGGCCCGCAATCCATCGAGCCTGCGTCCGGCCAGGAATTCGCGCGGCGACACGCCCCGGAACCGCTGAAACCCACCGGACAGGGTGCGGGCCGAGACCCCGACACGGCGGGCCACATCCCCGATCACCGGGGCGTCGCGTGCCTCGGCCTCCAGGATCTCCTCGGCGCGGCGGACATAGCCGGGGGCCGCGGTGCGCGCGCCGTCCTCCAGTCGGATACCGGCGGCGGCAGCCCAGCGGCGCAGGAGTTCGATGCAGATGATCTCTTCGAGGTGGCGGGCCAACGGGCCGTCTGCGGGCATCGGACCGGGACCGGCCATGGTGCGCGCGGCGTAGTCCAGCAACGCGAGCCAAGGAGAGCCCGGCCCCCCGAACTTCGTCCGGCAGGTCCAGAGCCGGTCGTCCGGGACGAAGCCGAACCAGCGCCGGGCGGTTTCCTCCATCACCGCGTGGGGGATGGTCAGGTTGAACTGCATGTGGTCGCTGTCGCCTTCCAGCCAGTAGTCGGCACGCGAACAGTCGACGACAAAGCTCTCACCGGCGCCGGTGGAGGCGGGCGCACCAGAGGTCTGGTGGGACAGCGCCCCGCGCAGCGTGTTGAGGACGATGATGTTGCCCGCTTCGGGGTCGAAGCGGTCGAGGAAGATGCCTGTGCCGTAGGAAAACCGCGTCATCGTCACGCGGTCCGCATGTGCCGACAGCATGGTTGCATCGGGGCGCGCGCCGCGTTCCAGCGGCCGCACTCGATATGGCATGTAGACGGTGCGGCAGAAGTCCTGCACCTCGTCCCAGTCATGCGAACGGGTACGCCCCCGATGTCGCGCAGGCGCGCCCGAAGCGTCGAGCAAGAGTGCCTCCTCCAGCATCCCGCCACCCTCCGGTCATGTCTCCTCCGGAGGGTAGCATAGCATGGATGCCGGGCACCGGTCGAATGCCGGATGCGCGACTTTGGTCGCGCGTCGCGCCGACCGGCAACGCCCCGCCGCCGGGTCAGAGCGTGATGCGGAACAGGGCGAAGCCGTTCTCACCGTCGCCTGCATCCTCGATCTTCGCGCCGTCGACGTCAGACAGCAGGTCGCGCGCCTTGGGGCCGGTCTCGAACAGGACGGTGGTGTTTTCCAGCGGCTTGAAGGACCAGTTGTCGTCGGCCTTGGGGTCGATGGTGCCCTGTTCGACGATGTAGCGGACGATCACGTCGCGGTTGGTGTCGGGCGCCTCGAAGATGATGGTGTCGCCCTTCGCGCCCGGGAAACTGCCGCCGCCGGAGGCGCGGTAGTTGTTGGTCGCGATGACGAACTCCATGTCGTCGGTCACGGGCTTGCCTTCGTACATCAGGTCGACGATGCGGTTGGCACCCTCGTTGACCACGTTGCCCTCGCGGTCGAACTTCGACGGCTGCGACAGGTCGATCTGGTAGGTCACCCCGTCGATGACATCGAAGTTGTAGGACGGGAACTCGGGGTTCAGGAGCACGGCGTCGGTCGCGCCCGGCTCCACCTGGTTGAACATGCCTGCTGAGCGTTCGAGCCAGTCCTTCACCTGCGCGCCCGTCACCTTCACCGCGCGCACGGTGTTGGGATAGAGGTAGAGGTCGGAGACGTTCTTGATCGCCACGTCGCCCACCGGCACATCGGTGTAGTATTCCGGACCGCCACGGCCCCCCGCCTTGAACGGCGCTGCGGCAGACAGGACCGGCAAATCCTCGTATTCGGTGCCTTCAAGCATCTGCTCGATGTACCATTGCTGCGCGATGGAGACGATCTGCACGGACGGGTCGTCGGCCACGAGGGCAAAGTACGAATGCAGCGGTGCAGAGGTCTTGCCCACGGCGCGGCGCACATAGGCCAGCGTTTCCTCGTGCTCCTGTTCGGTGGCGTCCAGCACGGGCTGGAAACTCTCGACCAGCGGCGTGATGGAGCGGTCCTCGTTGCGCTGGGAGATCGGGCGCGCCTCCGTCGTGGCAGAGACCACGCGCCAGGAGTTGCCGTCCCGTTCCAGCAACAGGTCGATCAGCCCCAGGTGCGAACCCCAGAAGCCGCCCATGACGGCGGGCTTGCCGTGAAGCAGACCGTTCTCGGCATCGACCGCGGCAAAGCCTTCGTAGGTCGGCGACGGAAAGACGAGGTGCGAGTGGCCGGTCACCAGCGCGTCGATCCCCTCGACCGCTGCCAGCGGGACGGAGGCGTTCTCCATCCCGTCCTCGTGGTCGGCGGAACCGATGCCGGAGTGCGACAGCGCGATCACGATGTCGGCGCCCTGTTCGCGGATCTCGGGCACGTAGGCCTCGGCGGTCTCGACGATGTCGCGGGCGGTGACGTTGCCTTCGAGGTGCTTGCGGTCCCAGTTCATGACCTGCGGCGGGGTGAAGCCGATGATGCCGATCCGGATCGGATGCGCCGTGCCCGCGCCGTCCGTTACCTCGCGGTCGAGGATCACGTAGGGCTTGTAGAGCGTCTCGTCCTCGCGCGGGTTGGCGCCCTGGGTCTTGGCGATGTTGGCGAGCACGACCGGGAACTCTGCCCCGGCGGTGGATTTCGCCAGGAAGTCGAGACCGTAGTTGAATTCGTGGTTGCCGATGGTGGCGGCGTCATAACCCAGCGTGTTCATCGCGGTGATGACCGGGTGCATGTCGCCTTCCTTCATGCCCCGTTCGTAGGCGATGTAGTCGCCCATCGGGTTGCCCTGCAGGAAGTCGCCGTTGTCCACCAGCAGCGCGTTGGTCGCCTCGGCCCGGATCTCGTCGATGATCGAGGCGGTGCGGGCCACGCCCACGGTATCGACCGGCTTGTCGGCGTAATAGTCGTAGGGCCAGACGTGCACGTGCAGGTCGGTGGTCTCCATGATCCGCAGGTGCGCCTGGTTGGCGGCGGCGTTGGCGGAATACGGGTGCAGGACGATCAGGGCCGCCCCGGCGGTGGTGCCCGCAAGGAACTGGCGGCGGCTGAACTTCGGTTTCTGTTGATACATCATACGTTCCCCCATTGGTTCTCAGGTTTTTTCTGCGCTCAGGTTGCACGGAAAAGGCACGGCGGTGTGACAGTTTTTTCGCCTTCCGCAACGGCATGGCAGGTCGTCGCCGATCAATTGCATCTTTGCGTGTCGCTGTGCATGAAGGGGCAGGGCAGGGAGGGCGGCACATGCGTCATGCGGAACAGGTGACATTCGGCGGATCGGGTCTGGACCGGGCGGCAGAGCTGCGCGGCACGACGGACCTTCTGGCCGATCACGGCGGGCAGATGGTGGTGCTGTGGAACGGCAAGCCGCTGGTGGCCGGCGAGGACCGCGACCTCACCCTTCTGCGTCTGCCCATCGACCACCCCGTGCTGAAGGACGCCGTGCGTGCGCCGATCCTGCTGGGCCGCGAAGAGGGCGTGCTGACCTGGGCCGCCGACATCTCGGCCTGGGAGCCTGAGGATGCGGCGGAGACGCTCGGCAGTTTCGTCGACCCCAGCGAACAGCAGCATCCGCAGGCGCCGGAAGGTCGGTTTGCCGAACTGCGTAGGATCATGACACGGCTCACGGCGCGCGATGCCGAACTGGCCGCGACCGCGAAGGCGATCCATGGCTGGCACGACAGCCACGGATTCTGCGCGCGGTGCGGTGTCGCGTCCGACATCCGGCAGTCGGGATGGCAGAGGCAGTGCCCGTCGTGCAACGCGCCGCATTTCCCGCGCACCGATCCGGTGGTCATCATGCTGATCACCCGCGGCAACCGCTGCCTCTTGGGCCGCTCGCCCGGCTGGCCCGAGGGGATGTATTCCTGCCTCGCCGGGTTCGTGGAGCCGGGCGAGACGATCGAGGCCGCCGTCCGACGCGAGGTCTTCGAAGAGGCCGGGGTGCGCGTGGGGCCGGTGCGCTATCTCGCCAGCCAGCCCTGGGCCTTCCCGTCCTCCCTGATGATCGGTTGTCATGGCGAGGCCGCGACCTCGGAGATCGTGCTCGATCCGGTCGAACTGGAGGACGCGCGCTGGGTCACCCGGGAAGACGTTGCCGATGCCGCGGCCGGTCTGCGGCCTGACCTGATGCCCGCAAGGCGCGGTGCAATTGCCCATTTCATGCTGCGGGCGTGGCTGGCGGACCGTTTGGATTGACGGCACCTGATGTGTGTGGTCCTCATCCAACGGGATCAAGGGGCCAGGACAGGGGCGGTAGGACGACATGCAGTTGAAGGCACGCGAAGACATCGAAGCGCCGCTGGACAAGGTGTTCGCGGCGCTCTCCGATCTCGAAACGGTCGAGCGGCAGGCGCTCCGGCGCGGCATCGACGTCCAGCGGATCAGGGGCGGGGGCGCGCCGACCGAAGGCATGGCGTGGCGCGTGGTCTTCACCTTCCGCGGCAAGGAGCGCGAGGCCGAGATCACCCTGACGGAATACACGCCGCCGGAACGGATGGTCTTTTCCTCGATCAGCGGCGGGCTGAAGGTGGTCATGGTGATGGACGTGGTGGCCCTGTCGCGCACGCGCACCCGGATCAGCGTCGAGGTCGAGATGGCGCCAACGACGCTTTCGGCCCGTCTGCTGGTGCAATCGCTGAAGCTGGCCAAGGGCGGGATGGAAAAGCGGTTCCAAAGCCGGATGCACGATCTCGCACGAGAGCTTGAGCGCCGCTTGCAGGCGACGGGCTGAACGCTAGGTCGCCAGCGCAGGAGGACATCGAATGAAACGTCTGCTTCTGGCGCTCTGCACGGCGGCTCTGCCCGCGAGCGCCCATGAATTCTGGATCGAACCGGTCGACGGCGTGGTGGCCGAGGGCGCGCCGCTGGTGGCGGACCTCTATGTCGGCGACAAGCTGGAGGGCGCCTCGTTCTCCTTCGTGCCGCCCAACTTCACCCGGTTCGAGATCCTGATCGACGGCGAGGTCCTCCCGGTCGAGGGCCGCGCCGGGGACAAGCCCGCACTCAACATGGCCGTGCCCGGCGAAGGGCTGGCCACGGTCGTGCATGTAACGCGCGACTACACGCTGACCTACAAGGACTTCGCCACCTTCGAACGGTTCTGCGCGCACAAGGACATCGAATGGGCCTGCGCGCGGCACATCGAACGCGGTCTCGACCCCGAGGCGGTGCGTGAACGCTATTCCCGCCATGCCAAGAGCCTGATCGCGGTTGGCGACGGAGAGGGGCAGGACGTGCAGGCCGGTCTGCTGACGGAGATCGTGGCAGAGGCGAACCCCTTCACCGACGACCTGTCCGAAGGCTTTCCGGTGCGCGTCTTCTACAAGGACGAACCGAGGGCCGACGTGCAGGTCGAACTGTTCGACCGCGCGCCGGATGGCACGCTGGACATCCGCCTCTACCGCACCGATGCAGAGGGGCGGGCAATACTCGACCTGTCGCCGGGGCACTTCTACCTCGTCGACAGCGTGGTCATGGAAGAGCGCGATCCCGGCGCCAACGGCGACCCGGCGTGGGAGAGCCTCTGGGCCTCGCTGACCTTCAAGGTCCCCGAATGATCGACGCGCTGCGTGGCGTGACGGAGGTCCTGACCGGCGCCGACATGGCACCCTGGTCGCAGGACTGGACGGGGCAATACCGATGGACGCCGCTGTGCGTGGCCCGCCCGCGCGACACGGCGGAGGTGTCGGCGGTGATGCGTCTGGCACATGCCAGCGGGACGCCCGTGGTCCCGGTCTCCGGCCACACGGGGTTGTCCGGAGGGACGGAGGGGGAGGGCGCCATCATGCTCTCGCTCGACCGGCTGGACGGGATCGAGGAGATCCGTCCCGAGGCGCGTCTGGCGCGGATCGGGGCCGGGGTGATCCTTTCGGACCTGCACGCAGCGGCGGCGGCGCACGGGCTGGCCTTTCCGATGACCTTCGGCGCGAAGGGGTCCGCCCGGCTGGGCGGGTTGCTGGCGACGAACGCGGGCGGGTCGAACGTCCTGCGGTACGGCAACACCCGCGACCTTGTCCTGGGGCTGGAGGCGGTGCTGGCGGACGGTCGCGTCGTCGACCTGATGTCGGAGCTACACAAGAACAACACGGGCTACGACCTGCGGCACCTGCTGATCGGCTCCGAAGGGACACTCGGCATCATCACCCGGGCCGTGGTCAAGCTGGTCCCGCAGCCCCGCGCCTTTGCCACGGCGATGGTGGCGGCGCGGTCGGTCGATGCGGCACTGACCCTGCTGAACCGGCTGCAGGACATCACCGGCGGCGCGGTCGAGGCCTTCGAGTTCATGCCCCGCGCCTACATGGACGCCTACGCTGCGCTGCGTCCGGAGGCACAGGCGCCTTTCGCGGAACCGCACGAGGTGAACATCCTCGTCGAACTGGGTGCCACCGCCCCGCGCGATGCGGCCCCGGGCCCGGACGGCAGCGTGCCGCTGTCGGGCCTGCTGGAAGACGCCTTGGGCACGCTGTTCGAAGAGGGGCTGGTGATCGACGCCGCAGTCGCTACGAGCGAGGCGCAGCGCGCCGCTTTCTGGGCAAGGCGGGAGGCGGCAGCAGAGCTGTCTCTGGCCAGGAAACCCTGCGTGGTCAACGACGTGGCGGTGCCGCTGGACAAGGTACAGACCTTCCTTGAGCAGGCCGAAGAGCGCGTCGCCAGGGTGGACCCCAAGGCCGACGCCATGGTCGTGGCGCACTTGGGTGACGGGAACGTGCACTACGCGGTGCGCGTGACCGATGCGACCCTGGTCACGCCGGTGATGGAGACGGTGGAAGACCTTGTCCGCACGTTGGGCGGCACCTTCTCGGCCGAGCACGGCATCGGCCGGTCGAAGCTGGGCAGCATGGCGCGCCGCAAGGATCCGGTCGCGTTGGACATGATGCGCGCGATCAAGACGGCGCTCGACCCGAAGGGCATCCTGAACCCGGGCAAACTGCTGCCTCCGGCCTGAGGCATCGGGGTCGGCGTCGGGCACTCAGGATCAGAGGACGCAGGCCGGTGTGCCCCGGCCCGCAGGAAGTGCAATCAGGCGTCGCGCTGTGCGATCCAGTCGTGGTCGGGGTGGTTCTTGAACCGCCACTTGCGCATCGGACCGGCCATCACGTTGAGATAATACATCTCGTATCCATAGGGCGCACCGCAGGGATGGTGTCCCTTTGGCACCAGCACCACGTCGTGATCGGAGACAGACATGGTCACATCGAGCGTGCCATCCTCGGTGAACACCCGCTGGTGACCGTAGCCCTGCGCCGGGTTCAGGCGGTGATAGTAGGTCTCTTCGAGGTAGGTCATGTCGGGGAAGCTGTCCTCGTCATGGCGGTGCGGCGGGTAGGAGGACCAGTTGCCCGCGGGCGTGAAGACCTCCGTCACAAGAAGGGAGGAGGCGACGTCACGCTCTTCCATCGCGATGGGGTGGATGTAGCGCGTGTTGGCGCCCTTGCCGCGGGTCACGATGTCGACGCCCTCCGGGCTGATCTGCGCCGCCGGATAGTCGCCCGTGGCTGGTGCGGAGCAGACCGCGAGGGTGCAGTCGGTGGTGGCCACGGCCTCCCAAGCGGCGCCCTTCGGGATGTAGACCGCGTGCGGCGGCGTGCGGTCGAAGACGCTCATCCGGTCGCCCAGTTCTCCGAAGGACACACCCGCGCCTGTCACCTCTGCCTTGCCTTCGACGAGGACGAGGATGACCTCCAGCTCTCCGGTCTCTCCCTGCGCGGTCTCGCCGGGGGCAAGCCGCCAGAGGTCGAAACCGACATACCCCCAGTCCGGGCTGTCCGGGGTCCTGGCGTTGTCGATGGTGACGTTCTGGACCTGCCCGGAGGTCCCGGTCGGCTTGCGCAGGAGATGTGTCATGGGTCGTCCTTTCCGAGAGGTGGGCGGCGCGAAGCCCCGCCCTACAGGCTGTTTCACGCGCGGCGGCGGGCGTTCTGGGCGTCCAGCGCGGCGTTGAAGGCGGCCTCGTCCATGTCCTCCGCCAGGGCGCGGTGGAACAGGGCCGCCTGGGTTTCCGGCGCCAGCCCGCCCACGGGCGGATCGGTGTCGAGGTTGGTGGGGAAGCTGTAACCTTCGGCGCTGGAGGCGATGGCCGCGGCGGTGCCGGGATCGTCCATTCGGCCTTCTGCCCGCAGCGTCTTCACCACCGGGTAGAGCGTCCGGACCATGGCGGTGCGGTCGATCGACTCCATCGCCCGGCCGAACGCGCTGGAGACCTGCAGGAGGTTCGCCATGCGGTTGATGTCCGCCGAATGGTTCGATCCCGCGCCGTGGAACAGCGCCGGATTGAAGAACACGGCGTCGCCCTTCGCAAGGGGAAGCTGGATGCAGTGATCCTCGAAATAGGCGCGGAAGTCCTCGCGGCGGTAGGCCATGTAGCCGGGGCGGAAGAGCTGGCTGAACGGCAGCAGCTTGGTCGGGCCGCTCTCCACCGGCATGTCGCAATGCGCCACCGCGCCCTGCAGCGTCATGACCGCGGACAGATCGTGCACATGCGCCGGGAAGCGCCCCGCCGCCTCAGCCGTCTGGAAGCCGAGGTGATAGTCGCGGTGCGCGACCTGTGCCTTGCCGCCGGGCCGCACGAGGTTGACCTGCGCGGTCATCTGGTAGCAGGGGCCGAGCCATGCCTCGCAGACTGCGGCGATGGCGTCGTTGCCGAAGTAGAGGGCGAAGGTCTCCGGATCCTTCTCGCAGAGTTTCTGGAGCGAGTTCCAGATCCGGTCGTTGGCGCCTGCCGCCGCGAAGTGATCGGCCCCGCCGCCGGAGCGCGCCTTCTCCTCCGCGATGATCGCTTCGTAGGCGCGGGTGGCAGCGTCGATGGGGGCGGTGTCCTCGTAAGCGCCTTTCAGCACCAGCGCACCGGCGGACTGTCCCAGCACCCAGCCCCATTCGGCCAGCAGGGACAGGCGCTGCGCCGGGTCGCTGAGGGCAGCGGTGAGGGAGGGCATGTCGTAGAGAGGGACGTTCTTCTGCACGTCAGAGGCAAAGCGCAACTGGCCCGCCGACAGCGTCTGACCACAGAGCCGGGCGAAGTCCTGCAGGTCGCAGTCCTCGATATCGAAGTAACCGACGTCTTTCATGAATCCTCCTCCTTGGTTTCCGCCTCTTTTGGATCGAAGGCGACGAAGAATTGATACGCGCAGTACAGGCCGATCAGACCGAAGAGCAGCGCCCACATCGGCCCGCCCCACGACAGTTCCAGCAGCGCCCAGCCGAGGCAGGCCGCGACCGTCACGATCCGCCGCCAGAGCGGTTTGAAGAACGGATGCTGGACGTCGAGGAAGCGGGCCATGGGATCAGGTCTCGACCGTCAGGCCGGCGTTGGCGCAGACCTCGAGAATGTGCTGGTAGCCCTTCTGGCTGTATTCGTAGGGCGGGGCCTTGGCCGGGTCCTGCTCGGCCTCCACGACGATCCAGCCATTGAACGACATCTTCGCCAGCTTGTCGGCCACTGCCTGGAAGTCGATGCACCCGTCGCCCGGGACGGTGAAGGCACCCGCGATCACCGCGTCGAGGAAGGAGCGGTCGTTGTCGCGCACGTCCTTCACCACGTCGGGGCGGATGTCCTTGAAGTGCACATGGTGTATACGGTCGGCCCAGCGGTCCATGGTCGCCATAACATCGCCGCCGCCGAACAGCAGGTGGCCGGTGTCGAAGCAGAGCGTGACCTCGGGGGACGATCCCTCCATCAGCCAGTTCACCTCTTCCTCGCTTTCGATGAAGCTGCCCATGTGGTGGTGATAGGACAGGACCATGCCACGGTCCTGCATCCACTTCGCCACCTCCGACAGCTTCTTCGCATAGGTCGTCACCTCGTCCTTCGACAGCTTGGGCCGGTCGTTGACGGGGGTGTTGGCCATGCCCTGTACGGTGTTTGAACACTCAGCGTATACAAGGCAGGGCGCGTTCAGCGAAATGAACTGGTCGACCTGCTGGGTGATCGCGGCGCACTCTTCCTCGACGCTGGCGACCAGAAGGTTTCCGGAGCACCAGCCGCCGCACAGCGCGATGTCGTACTTCTGGAGGTAGGCCTTCAGCCCCTCGGTGTCGGCGGGCATGCGGCGTCCACGCTCGACCCCGGTATAGCCGATCTCGCGCGCCTCTTTCAGGCACTGCTCCATGGTGAAGGCAGAGGTCAGGTCGGGCAGGTCGTCGTTCTGCCAGGCGATGGGGGAAATGCCGATCTTGACGGTCATGGTCCTATCCTTACGTGCGCTCGAGCAGCGCGGCTTCGTAGCCCTTGCGGGCCTCATTCACTTCGGCGCGCTCCGAGACCTCGGGCACCGCCACGTCCCACCAGTTGCCGCCGTGCGGCGTCGACGGGTAGGGGTCCGTGTCGATCACCACCACGAAGGGGCCGGCCGCGTCCCTGGCGCGGGCCAGCGCGTCCTCGAGTTCCGCGATGCTCGACACGTGGACCGCTGCCGCGCCCATCGAGGCGCTGTGCGCGGCGAAGTCGATGTTGCTGCCGGCGGCAGACGAGTGGTCCAGGAGGTTGTTGAACTCCGCCCCGCCGGTGCCCATCTGGAGCCGGTTGATGCAGCCGTAGCCGCGGTTGTCGGTGATGACGAGGGTGATCTTGAGGCCCATCGCCGCCGCCGTGGCAAGCTCGGAGTTGGCCATCATGTAGGACCCGTCGCCGATCATGCAGATCACGTCGCGCTCGGGCTGGGCCATCTTGATCCCCATGGCGCCGGCGATCTCGTAGCCCATGCAGGAAAAGCCATATTCCATGTGATAGGCGCCCGGCCGCGGCGCCTTCCACAGCTTGTGCAACTCGCCCGGCATGGTGCCGGCTGCGCACATGACGACGGTATCCGGGCCTGACGCCCGCTGCACCGCGCCGATGACCTGCTGGTCGGTCGGCAGCTCGTTGCCCTCGGCGGGCGCATCCGTCAGCGGGTCGACCTTGCCGAACCACGCGTCCTTGAACCCGTCGATGTTCAGACCGCCCTTGTAGCTGCCAAGCGCGGAGGCGAGGTCCTTCAACCCGACGCGCGCATCCGCCAGCAGGGGCATCGCGCCGTGTTTCACCGCGTCGTAGGCCTGCACGTTCAGGGATACGAGCTTTGCGCCATCGTTGAACACGGTCCACGATCCCGTGGTGAAGTCCTGGAAGCGTGTGCCGACACCCAGCACGAGGTCCGTCTCGGCGCAGGCCCGGTTCGCCGACTCAGCGCCGGTCACGCCCACGGGGCCGAGGTTCAGCGGATGGTCCCACGCCAGCGCGGACTTGCCCGCCTGGGTTTCGACCACGGGGATGCCGAACGTCTCGGCAAAGGTCTGGAGGTCCGCACAGGCGTCAGAGAAATGCACCCCTCCCCCTGCCACGATCATCGGTTTCTTTGCCGCCTTGATCGCCTCCGCCACGCGGGCCAGTTCGCCTTCGTCGGGACGGATGCGGCGCTGATACCAGACCTTCGGCTCGAAGAAGGATTCCGGGTAGTCGTAGGCCTCCGTCTGCACGTCCTGACAGAAGGCCAGCGTCACTGGCCCGCACTGCGCCGGGTCGGTCATCGTCGCCATGGCCCGGGGCAGGGCGGTCAGAAGGTGTTCGGGGCGCATGATGCGGTCGAAGTAGCGCGACACCGGCCTGAAGCAGTCGTTGACGCTGATCGTGCCGTCCTCGAAATCCTCGACCTGCTGCAGCACCGGATCGGGGCCACGGTTGGCAAAGACGTCGCCCGGTACCAGCAGGACGGGAATGCGGTTCACGTGGGCCAGGGCTGCGGCGGTGACCATGTTGGTCGCGCCCGGCCCGATGGAGGAGGTCACCATCATCGCCCGTTTGCGGCCCAGCTGCTTCGAATAGGCGATGGCGGCATGGGCCATGGTCTGTTCGTTGTGGCCGCGCCATGTGGGGAATGACCCGCGCCCGTGGTAGAGCGCCTCGCCCATCCCCGCCACGTTGCCGTGGCCGAAGATCGCCCAGCATCCGGCAAGGAAGCGTTCGCCGTCCTCGTTCATCTGGTTGGACAGGTAGCGGACCATCGCCTGTGCGGCGGTCAGTCGGATCGTGGCCATGTCGTCGTCCTCCCTCAGGCGGTCTGTCGTGTGGTGCCGGTCTGCGCGGACGCCTGCGCGCGCGCATCGTCCCAAATGGTGCAGAGCCGGGTGTAGTTGTCTTTCATCAGCGCGACGGCGTCGGCGTCGGACATCTCGGCCTTCATCCACGCCTTCGCGGCATCGCCGAAGATCGTGCGGCCTACGGCAAAACCCTTCACCAGCGGGAATTTTGCGGCGGCCCTGAAGCTTTCGGCCAGCGCATCCTCCGCCGCGGCGAGGCCCAGCACCACGATCCCGCGGGTATGGGCGTCGTTGCGCTCGATGGCGTCGCAGGCGGCCTGCCAGCCCGCTTCGGACTTCATCGGTTCCAGCTTCCACCAGTCGGGGTAGACGCCGATGTCGTAGAACCGCTGGATGATCTCTGCCGTCGTGGTGTCGGTGACGGCGGCGACCTTGGAGGGGATGACCTCCAGCAGGAACTCAAGGTTGTTGCGGCGGCAGGCGTGGAACAGGCGGGTGACGGTGTCTTCCTGCTGCCGCTTCATCTCCGCCGTGTCGTCGGGGTGGTAGAAGCAGAGGCACTTCACCACGTGTTCCAGCGGCCATTCGTTCAACCCTCCGAAGTCCGGGCCGATCTCAGGCTCAAGCGTCAGGGGGCGCGACCCCGGCCATTCCACCGGGCGGCCGATCCACAGCCCGGTGCCCGCCGCCTTGTAGAGCGCCTGCCGGCCAAGGCGTCCGTCGCACAGCAAACCATAGCCGGGACGACCGTCCGCGACGGCGGTGCAGGCGTCGAGGCAAAGCTCCTTGAAATCGTCGATCTTCGCGTCGGTCGCGCCGTCCAGCTCTTCCAGCTGCATCCGGTGGTCGAAGGCAAAGACCCGCATCGTCGACCAGTCGCCCTTGCGGTTCGTCGACCAGTGGATCTGCTCCAGCGCCTTGTCCTTGCGCAGCGCCTTCTCCTTCACGCCGCGGTCGAGGAAGAACTGCAGCTCGGTCCAGGACGGATAGGCGGGCGCGCAGCCGTGACGGCTAACTGCGAAGGCCCCGCAGGCATTGGCGTATTTCAGCGCGCTCGGCCAGTCCTCGCCATCGAGCCAGCCCTTCAGCAGCCCGGACATGAAGCCGTCGCCCGCACCCAGCACATTGAACACCTCGATGGGAAAGCCGGGGCCGGTCTGGCCATCGTCGAGGCTGTCGGGGATCGGTCCCTCGAAGGCGGATGCGCCCATCGGGCCGCGCTTGCAGACCAGCGTCGCGCCGGACACCTCGCGGACCGCGCGCAGCGCCGCAATCGTGTCGGTGGTCCCGCCCGCGATGTGGAACTCCTCCTCCGTGCCGACGATCAGGTCGAAGAGGTGCAGCGTCGATTGCAGCTTGGCCGTCACCTTGTCGGAGGCGATGAAGCGGTTCTCGCCGTCGCCGTGGCCGGACAGACCCCAGAGGTTCGGGCGGTAGTCGATGTCGAGCGCAGTCTGCATCCCGTTCGCGCGGGCGATGTTCAGCGCCTTGAGGACGGCGGCTTCGGTCCGCGTGTGGCTCAGGTGGGTCCCGGTCGCCACCACCGCGCGGGCGGAGGTCACGTAGCCCTCGTCGATGTCATCCTCGCACAGCGCCATGTCCGCGCAGTTGTCGCGGTAGAAGATCAGCGGGAACTGCTCCTGGTCGCGGATGCCGAGGATAACCAGCGCGGTCAGCCGCTCCGGATCGGTGACGATGCCGCGCGTGTCGACCCCCTCCTTGGCAAGCTGTTCCTTGATGAACCGGCCCATGTGCTCATCGCCGACGCGGGTGATGAGCGCGGACTTGAGACCCAGCCGTGCCGTGCCGGCCGCCATGTTGGTGGGGGAGCCTCCGATATACTTGTTGAAGCTGGCCATGTCTTCGAGACGGCCGCCGATCTGTGCGCCGTAAAGGTCCACAGAGGACCGCCCGATCGTGATCACGTCGAGGGGTTTCGTCATGTGTTCTGCCTTCGCGAATAGAATCCTCCACGGGGCCCGCGGACCGCCGTCTCCTCTGCCGATACCTGTCGGCAAGCAGCGCCCTGCGTCAACGCTTCTGCGATTTTTCCTATCATTGCTGAGAGGCGTCGCAGCGGCGAGATGAAACGATCAGACGGATTCCGGCAGGTAGAGATCGGGACGAAGGAACAGCTGCCCCGGCGTGCCGGAGGTGCCGTTGAGCACCGTGTCCGACACCAGTTTCACCGCTGCCTCGCAAAGCTGGCGCAGGGGCGTCGCGATCACCATCTCCGCATAGCGGTCGGCCAGGGCAGCGCGGGATTCCGGCGTGATCTCATGCACGACTAGGGCAACCTGCCCGGGTGCACGCGCCTCGCGCAAGGCGGCGATGGCGCCTTCCATGCCGCCACCCGCGCAATAGAGCCCCTTCAGATCGGGGTGCCTTTGCAGCAGTTCCAGCGTCGCCTCGTAGGTCAGTTGCCGGGTCTCGAGGTTCACCAGCGTGTCGAGGACGCTGTAGTCCGGCCCGAATTCGCGGAAGTAGGACCGGAACCCGGTTTCGCGCAGCTCGTGCCCGTGCCAACGGAAACCGCCCACGAACACCCCCAGTTTGCCGGGACGCTGGATCGCCTTCATGATCATGTGCGCCGCGACCCGCCCCGCCTTCATGTTGTTGACGCCGATATAGCTTTGCCGGATGCCCTGGGCGAAATCGTTGAGCAGCGAGAAGCAGGGCGTGCCCTCTTCCTGGATACGCGCGATGGTGTCCGTGACCTGCACGTGGTTCACCGCGGTCGCGACCAGCGCATCGGCACGCGCGGCGGTCTTTTCCAGCACGGCGGCGAAGTCAGACGGGCTTTGCGACGGTACGAAATCGACGATCATGCGCCCGCGGATGTTGGTGGCGCGGGCGATAGCATTCTCCATCTCCGTCCGGAAATCCTGGTAGAACGGCTGGCGCTCCTTGTTGAAGACGACGCCGAACCGGATCTCTGGCAGGTCGGCCATCATGCGCTGCCCGATCAGAGCTGCGGCGTGATAACCGATGCGCTGTGCCGCCTCGTAGACGCGGCGCGCGGTCTCCTCCCGCACCTTGGCGCGACCGTTGAGAACGCGGTCGACGGTGGCGACGGAAACCTGCGCCTCGGCGGCAAGATCGTTGATCGTGGGGCGGCGGGCCATGGCGTGTCCTGATGATATACCCGCATCGGACTGCGGCATTCTGATGGGTTTTGCAAGAAATTCTGTCGCCGATGACGCTCTTCGTTGCTGGAGCGGCATGCGACCGGCTACGCCATGTCAGGAAAACGGGAGGAGTTCAAAGATGACCGGGATTGGCGTGGGCGTGATCGGCACGGGTTTCATGGGCAAGGCGCACGCCTTGGGGTGGCGCAACGCCCGCGCGGTTCTGGGAGGCACTCTCCCCGACGTTCGGATGGAGATGCTCTGCGACACGCCACTGGCAAAGGCAGAGCAGATGGCGGCGCAATTCGGCTTTGCCCGGGCCACCGACGACTGGCGGGCGCTGGTGACCGACCCGGCGGTGGATGTCGTCAGCATCACAACGCCGAACAACCTCCACCGCGAGATGGCGCTCGCCGCGCTTGAGGCGGGCAAGCACGTCTGGTGCGAGAAACCCATGGCACTGACACTGGCCGACGCCGAAGAGATGGAGGCTGCGGCCCGGGCGGCCGGGGTCGTGACCATGCTGGGCTACAACTACATCCGCAACCCCGCCTTCCAGCACGCGAAACGCATCATCGAGGACGGTCGCATAGGGCGCGTGGTGCATGTGCGCGGCTGGGTCGACGAGGACTACCAGGCCGACCCGGACCTGCCGTGGACGTGGCGGGCGAAACTGGCCGATGCCGGGCTGGGCACGCTGGGCGACCTGGGCTGTCACCTCGTGTCGATGATCGTCGGACTCGTGGGGCCGGTCGAGAGCCTTGTGGCCGACATGCAGGTGGTGCACGAGACGCGGCCGCTGGCGGACGGCTCGGGGCGGTCACCTGTGGAGAACGAGGACACGGCCACCGCGCTGGTGCGCTTTGCCAATGGCGCGCATGGGTCGATCTCTACCTCGCGCTCTGCCTGGGGGCGCAAGAACAGGCTGGACTGGGAGATACACGGCACCAAGGGCATGATCTGTTTCGCGCAGGAGCGGATGAACGAGCTGCAGGTTTACCTGAACGAGGGGCCGCGCGGCGAGCAGGGGTTCCGCACGATCCTGACCGGTCCAGATCATCCGCCGTTCGGGGCCTTCGTGCCTGCGCCGGGCCACCAGATCGGGTTCAACGATCTGAAGGTCATCGAGGCGGCCGAGATCCTGACGGCGATCCGCGACGGCGCGCAGGCCTATCCGTCGATGACCGATGCGCTGGCGTTCGAGAAGGTGATCCACGCCATCGCGGAAAGCGCGCGGGGCGGATCGGTCCGGGTAACGCTCTGATCTACGGTGCAACGGTGCTGCGGCGCACCCTTCCGGACGCCCCGACTGAGCCTTCTCAGGCTCAGCGGCCTGCCCTCCAGGCCGCGCGCCGGTCTGCCGGAGGGGTCAGCCGAGGGCGCGATCCTCTGCCGCGCGCTCCAGCTTTTCGAGGGCGCGGTCGAGGATGAGCTCTTCCTCGATGTCGAGATGCGCGCGCAGGGCGTCCTGACGGGCGCGCATCCGCGGCAGGGTGTCCTGGAACACGCGCAGCCCGTGCGGTGTCAGTTCGAGGTGCTGGGCGCGGTGGTCTTCGGGGTCGAGCGTCACCTGCACGAAACCGTCCGTCACCAGCGTCTTGATGTTGCGGGAGATCAGCCCCTTGTCCATCGCCACCTCGCGCGACAGGTGTGCGGCAGTGGTGCGGCCCGCGCCGCCGATCAGCGACAGCAGCCGCCACTGTGTCAGGGTGATCCCGGCATGGTCTTTCAGGATGCGGCTCGACTGGGCGTTCAGCTTGGCCTGCACACGCGCAAGACGAAACGTCAGGAACTTGGCAGGGGCATCGCCGGCCGGTGTCTGGGTGTCGATTTCGGTCTCGGGCGCCGTGTTCATTCCCGCGATACCTCTTTGTCCTGAGCACATGTGTCCTCAGGACTTAGACTTGTCGCTTGCGGTGTCAACGGTTCAAATGCCCCTGCGCCTCAGGTATGCCATACGCGCATAGGTGGTATTTCGCCTAGTATTGGCAGACCGCGCCAGCGGTTTGCAGCACCGCGCCGGGGACGTCCGGCAACCGCATGAAGGTCACGCGGCGGTTCTCCGGCGCGCGGGGATCATAGACGTTTTTCAGCACATGCTCGCCGAAACCGACCGGATACAGCGGCAGGGTGACATAGGCGGCGTTGAGCGCGCCCGCGACCGAGGCGGCCCTGCGGCGGGACAAGTCACAGTTGTAGCCCTCCGAGCCGGAGGCATCGGTATGCCCGATCACCGCGTAGGAGGTGCCCGCCAGCGCGGGGTCGGACAGAGCGGCCACCAGGGAGGTCAGCTTGCCGAACTGATCGCCCCGGATGTTGGCGCTGTCGAAGTCGAATTCGATGGTGACCGCGACCGAGGGCAGCGCAACCGTCCCGTGAGTCGCCTGTTGCGGCGCGGCGTAGTTCGGCGCGGCGGCAGGCGGTGCGGCAGTGGAGGTCACCTTCTTCTGGTCGAGGTCCAGCACCAGCGTTTCGAACTGCACCTGCGGCACTGCGGATTCGTTCATCGCGCCGGACGGATCGACCGTCGCCCCGGCGCAGGTGGCCGCGTCCGGGGAGGCGAGGCAGCGGGCCAGCGCACTGGTCGGCTGGGCGGCGGTATCGTCCGGCAGCGCGCTGTCGTCGCCGCCGGGGATGAAGATCTCGCCGCTTTGCGCGTGGGCCGCGAGTGGCGCGCAGAGCGCCATGGCAAGGAGCAGGTGTCGCATCGGCGGCCCTCAGTGCGATTGGACGAGGACCGAGATCTGCGCCTTGGTCACGTCCGGGTTGTGGCTGGAAACGGCGCGGTAGTCGGCGCCGCTGGCGGTGGAGAGCTGGTCGCCGCCGCCGGGGTTGAGGTCGAGGATCAGCGTTTCGTTCACGACCGACGTGTAGCTCTCGCGCGAGATCGGCTGGTGGTTGGCGGAGCAGGAGACGGAGTTGGTGCCCGAACGCTCTTTGCTGATCGCCGCGTCGGAGCCGTTGCAGATCGCCAGGATCGTTTCCAGCCCCGGCTCTGACGTACGCAGCGCACCCTGCGGCGGGAAGACGTACTGCGAGCCGCCCTTGATGACCACGTCCGGCAGACCCGGGAAGGGGTAGAGGACGCAACTGTCATGGTCGTCGTCGATGGAGATCAGCGTCAGGCGGCAGTCGTGGCGCGGCTCGATGAAGATGCGCAGCGGGTCTCCGACCTTGTAGGTGGGCTTGTCGGTGTAGACGGTCAGGTGGCTCTGCGCCGTGACCGAGTGTTGCGTGGCATCGTAGTCGGCGCCGAACTGCTTGGCGTCGGCATGGGTGACGATGGGCTGCCCGCCGGTCTGGCCGACGCTGTCGTAGGGCGTACCCTGCACCACCTGCTTGACCGAATGCGACAGGGCGGCGGTGGTGCGGTGGTCGGTCAGGATCGGACGGTAATCGGTCAGCTTGTCGAGCAGCACCGGGTACACCGCGGTCCATTCGTCACGCGCAATCGGAGAAACCTTCAGCCGTTGCAGGAGGGAGGCGTTCTCGGTCCCGGCAAAGGCGGCGCGGGCGGTCAACTCGTCCTCGGTCAGGCCCAGCTCGTTGGCGGCCTGTTCGTAGTTCACGAAGTAGTCGACGAAATAAACCATCAGGCCGCGCACGGGTTCGAGCCCGGCGGCCTTGGTCTCCGGGTCGATGCCGGCCTTCTGGAGGGTGGCAAAGAACGCCTCCATGTCCTTCTGGAAGTAGTCGTTGACTACCTCCTTGCCGGGATAGATCGCGTCGACGGTCTGGCGCACGGCGGGCGACAGCGCGAGGTTGTTCAGCGCCACTTCGCGGACGCGATCGTCGTTGAAGCGGATGCCCTTGGAGTGGCAGGACATGCAGGAGATGCCGTTCACCACCTCGCCGGTGCCGTCAGGGTAGTCGGTGTCGCGCACGATGGCGGTCGGCCCGACGTTCAGGCGGGTGCCGTCGGTCGTGTTCAGGTAATAGCCGTGGAAGCCGTTCGGCAGGGTGAAGATCGACTCGCCCCCGTCCTCGTGGAAGGAGACCTCCTCGCCATGCACCGAGACGGGGCCAAGCGGGTACTCGAAGAAGCTCTGCCGGCCCTTGGAGCCCGCAAAGTCATAGGACGTCCAGAACATGCCGGAACCGAGCGGATGGCGTTCGATCAGGCGGTTGTTGGTGGACACGCCGGAATCTTGGAAACCGGCGCGGACGACCTGTTCGTTGAGGATGTTGGACCGCATATCGAGGCCAAGCTGCTGTTGCAGCCCTTGCAGCGTGTCGGCCAGCCCCAGCACGTCGTAGTACATCGGCGCGGCCGAAGCGGTGGCGGCGAACCAGTCGGCGCGGATCACCGGGATCTGGGTGCCCGCCATGGTCTGCAGCGTGCTCAGGTTCGGATCGGTGTCGGATTCCATCCCGTAGGGATATTCGCGCTCCATCACGGCCCACTTCTCGTGGGTCCAGTCCAGATCGGGCAGGAAGACCCGCAGCAGGATACCCTTCTCGTCGATCTTCTCGAACTTGTAGACGTTGGGGTTGAAGCTGAGCGCATTCATCAGTTTCACCGTCGCGGCGAGGTAGGCGTCGTAGTTCTCCTGCGTGACTTCGCTGTCGTTCCACAGCGTCCGCATGGAGATATAGCGCGTCCGGTCGCGGCGGTTGGTGGGCTGGGCGGAGAGGTCCTGCAGCGCCATGGCATAAAGCTCGGACAACGGGACGAAGGTGCGTTCCGGCGGCGCGGTCTCTCCCATCTTGGTGATCCACGTTTCGAGCGCGGCCATCTCCTCGGCCTTGGGCGTGCAGGTCGGATCCCAGCAATTGTCCGGCATGGCCGGGGCGCCGCCTGCGATCACCTGATAGAGCTTCGACTTGGTCGGCTCGCCCGAGACGACGAATTTCGGATCCTGCGCAAGGCGGCGGACATCGAGGATATGGCCGAACCCCGACTTCGGATTGGTCAGCCCCTCGTCGAGCATCCCCTGCTGGTGGCAGCCGGAACAGTACTTGTTCAGCACCTCGTAGGCCGCCGTCTCCTCTGGCGTGGCATCCTCGGGCAGGGGCATGCCGTTCAGCTCAAGCTCCACGTCGATGAGGATCGACTGGTCCTGTGCAGAGGCGGTTGACGTCAGGCCGATGCCAAGCGCCAGTGCGGCTGCCGTCATCCGGAAAATGGGGGTCATCGCGCGTGTCTCCTGTAAAATGCTTTTTGCATCCGCATCAGTTGCAGCGGACTGCGAGATACTTGGCCGAGGCCCAGCCGGTGGCACCGCCGTTGCCCACGTACGGCTGCAGGCATTGCCCGGAAACGCATCGAATTTGCGCCCACCCGTTGCTTTGCGCCACCACCTGGACCGTGTCGCCGAGGTAGACCTCGGTCAGGATGTTGCCGCGGGTCGACGGCGCGCTGCGCACGTTCAGATAGCCGGAGCCGTCCGAGCGTGTCCGGCTGGAATAGGGACTGAGGTTGGTCACAGTGGCGTAGCACTGGCGCTGCGCCGAGGGGCGCGAACTCGACAGGTAGGTGGCCGAGACCCAGCCGCTCAGCCCGTTGGGCAGGTGGATGTTCGACCAGCCGTCGCTGCTGCCCGTGACGGTCACCTGCGTGCCGCGGTCGACGGCAGTGATGCGGCCGTATTGCGTACCGGGGCCCGAGCGGACGTTCAGGCTGGCGGTGTTGTCGATGTACATCGTGTATCCGCCGCCGCCGGAAGAGGACCCGCCGCCAGACGATCCGCCGTTCCAGAGCACCTCTTCGACAAAGCGGGAGCCGGTGGAGCAGTAGCTGTCGTTCGGGATGCGCCCGGCAGAGATCAGTTGCGCGATGCGCCCGTCGGCGCTGCTGCGCGACACGGTCTCCAGCGCGATGCCGTAGTACCCGTTGGTCGACCGGAAGATGCGAATGCCCTGACCGCTGCCGAACCACTGAGAGATGAACGCCTTGGCCTCGGACAGGGAGGGGCGGGAGGCGGTCATGATGTAGCACGACGACGACAGCTCGTAGTTGCCGGACCGCGTGGTCGCGCTGCCCGATGAGCCGCCGGACGAGGTCGCCGGCGTCTTCAGGTAGGCGATGCGGTCGATCACGGCGCGGGAAATGCAGCTGGTGTCCGTACCGCAGCGGTCCCGTGTGCCGGTGCGCCACGCCCCCTGCGACGAGGCAGAGACGCTGCGGGCCGGGTTCGCATAGGCCCGGTCGAGTTCCGCGTCGAGCCCGGCAAGGTAGCGGTCGCCGCAGATCGTCGCCTCCGTCGGGTTGAGGCGGCTGGAGGAGCACCAGGGGCGCAGCAACTCGGTCGTTGTCCCGCCGCCGGACCCGCCGGTGCTGCCTCCGCCGGTCGAACCGCCGGACGGGGGCGTGGTGCTGCACTCGCGCGCGACATAGCCCTTGGCGAGGATCGCGAAGGGGTGTTCGCCGCAGGATTGCAGGTAGGCGTCGTATGCGTAGCAGGCGTTGAGCGTCTCGGCCTTGTTGTAGAGCGTGTCGCAGAAGCTGGGTTGCGGCACGGTACCGCCCGTTTCCTGACCGCCGCCTCCGCCGCTGCCACCACCCGGGACGCCGCCGACGGCGGCCTTCAGGATGCGGCTGTGCTCCAGGATTGCCTGCATCGGCGTGGCGAAGTTCACGGCGTCCTGACCGGACCCTGCGTTGTGCAGACCGATCACCATGCGCGACGAGGCGTCGATCAGCGGCGAGCCGGAGTTGCCCGGCAGCGTATCGCAGGTGTGCAGCAGCCGCCCGCCGGAAACAGCGGGCGAATTCGCCTGGCACTTCTCGCGGCTGATGCGCTGCGCCTCGCCCATGGGGTGGCCGATCACCCAGTAGGGGTCGCCGTCGTGCGGGATGTTGGCGGCCAGTTCCAGCGTGCCGTAGTCCTCTGACGGATCGCCGATCACCTTCAGAACGGAGTAATCGAGCTTCGCGTCCGCCTCGACCGGAGTGGGCAGGACGGTGTAGCTCCGTGCGCCTTCCTCAACGCCCTGACGGGTGTAGCCGGCCCAGAACAGTGCCGCCTCGATCCGGGTCGCGCCGGTGCGGTCGGCCCCGGCGGCCCCGGGAATGCAGTGGTAGTTGGTGACGATGTGTTCGTCGTCGACGATGAAGGCGGTGCAGGGAAAGACGCCGTTGTCGGTCAGGATGTCGAGCCGCCCGACCGGGCGCCCGAGCTTGGCAAAGAAGTTCTCCGGCGAATAGGACCCGATGGATTCACTGGTGCCCTCGCCCGGCTGCGTCAGCCCCGTGCTGCTGCCGTCCTGCCGGTCCATGATGGCGAACTGCTTGCGGTCGAGAACGACCTGGCCAAAGCTGTTCCGGTCGAAGCCCACGAACTCCTGCGCCGCGCCAGACTGGGGCAGGGACAAGAGGGACATCAGGATGGTCGTCAGAACCAGAGAGCGCACGGCTTCCCTCCTCCCTTCGATAAAGGCTTTGTCTTCAACACCGATATGTTCGATGACGGGCGACCTCACGTCAACGAGGGAAAACCCGACCAAGGTGGAAAGAGCGGGATGCAGGAGGAAACGATCCTGTGGAACGCGACTGCAGGGCCGCTTGCGACCGGGGAAGTGGAGCGGATGCCGTCCTGTGGCTTTGCAGTGGTTCGACCGCCCGGCCGCGGTTCTGCAGCGGGCGTCGGTTGTTCAGGTATTTTTGCCAAGCTGAAGGACAGCGGGTCAGAGCACGCGGGCGAGGAAGCTTTTGGTGCGGGCGTGGCGCGGTGCGGTGAAGAACTCTGACGGCGGGGCCTGTTCGAGGATGCGGCCGTTGTCGAGGAAGCAGATGGTGTCCGCGACCTCGCGGGCAAAGGCCATTTCGTGCGTGGCGAGGATCATCGTCATGCCCTCGGTGCGCAACTGGCGCAGCACGTCGAGCACTTCGCCCACCAGTTCCGGATCGAGCGCCGAGGTGATCTCGTCGAAGAGCATGATCTCGGGCTGCATGGCAAGGGCGCGGACGATGGCCACCCGCTGCTGCTGGCCGCCCGAAAGCTGGTCGGGATAGTGGTGCATCCGGTCGGCAAGGCCGAAGCGGGCAAACAGTGCCTCTGTCCCCGGGAGCAGTTCGGCGCGGGACTTGCGGCGGACCCGGCGCGGCGCCAGCAGCGCGTTGTCGAGCGCGGTCATGTGCGGGAAAAGGTTGTAGCTCTGGAACACCATGCCGATGCGCTGGCGCACGGGCTGCGGGTCGAGGCCGGGTTCGGCGATGTCCTGGCCGTCGAGCAGGATCTGCCCGTCGTCGATGGGTTCCAGGAGGTTCAGGCACTTCAAGAGCGTCGACTTGCCGGAGCCCGAGGCGCCGATCAGGCAGACCATCTGGCCCGGCGAGACGGAAAGGTCGATGCCGTCGAGCACGGTGTTGCTGCCGAAGGCCTTGGTGACGGCGCGCAGTTCGAGGCTTTTCATGAGCGGGCCTGCCGTTCGCGGTTCATCAGGTGGTCGGCGTATCGGGTCGCCGGAATGGTGATCGCGAGGAAGATCAGGGCTGCGCCCACGTAGGGCGTGAAGTTCGCGAGCAGCGACTTGTAAACGCCGGCCTGGCGGAAGATCTCGACCGGGCCGATGAAGGAGAGCAGCGCCACGTCCTTCTGCAAAGCGATGAAGAGGTTCATGTTGGCCGGGATCACCCGACGGATGGCCTGCGGCAGGATCACGAAGCGCATGGTGTCGCCGCCGGAAAGGCCAAGCGACAGGGCCGCGGCGCGCTGGCTTTCGTGGATCGAGTCGATGCCGGAGCGCAGGACCTCGGCTGTATATGCGGCATATACGAGGATCAGTGACAGGGAACCCCAGATGTAGGGGGAGTTCCACGGTCTCGGCAGGCCCAGGCCCGGTATGCCGAAGCCGATCAGGTAGATCACGAGGATCACCGGCAGGCCGCGGAAGACGTCGATGAACAGCGTGGCGAACAGGCGGACCGGGGTGAGCGCGGGGCTGCGCAGGTCGCGCGCCACGGCGAGGACGAGCCCGAGGAGTGCGATCAGCGGGGCGCTCCAGGCAAAGATCGCCACATCCATCAGGAAGGCCTGCAGCAGGCCGGGGAAGGTACGGGCGAAGACTGAGCCGTTGAAGAACGCGCGCTGCACCGCCTCCCAGCCCGGGGTGAGGGGCACCAGGATGACAAGCGCCAGAAGCACGCCGCCGGTCGAGGCGGCGGCGATCAGGTTGGCGCGGCGGCGCTGGCGGGCCTCGAAGACCTGTCGGCGGGTGGGCATGGGCGTGTCCCTCGTTTCGGGCCGACTTTTGCCGCAGGGCAGCGGCGTGTCAAACCGTTCACATCTGTGTTTCAGGGATATAGGTAAGCATTGCGTACCTATATCCTCGGGCGTATCCCGAAGCAGGGAGTTCACGGAGGGGAAGGTCATGGACTGGCAAACTGTGCTGGCGCGGCGGACGGGGCGGATGAAGGCCTCGGAGATCCGCGAGTTGCTGAAACTGCTGGACCAGCCGGACATCATCTCGTTCGCCGGCGGCATCCCCGATCCGGCGCTGTTCCCGGCAGAGGCCTTTGCCACGGCCATGTCGGAAGCGATGACCGGTCCGCGTGCCGCGCAGGCCCTGCAGTATTCCGTGTCCGAAGGCTATGCGCCGCTCAGGGCCTGGCTGGCCGATCACATGGGCACCATCGGCGTGCCGTGCGGGACGGAGAACATCGTGATCACCTCCGGTTCGCAGCAGGCGCTCGATTACCTGGGCAAGCTGCTGCTGACGCCCGGGGATACGGCGATGGTCGGCTGGCCCACCTACCTCGGGGCGCTTGGTGCCTTCAACGCCTGCGAGCCGCGGTACATTCCGCTGGACCCGTGGTCCAACACCGCGCCCGAAGATCTGCGCGCAGAGGCGGAGGCCGCGGGCGGGGCGGTCAAGATGGCCTACCTGTCGCCGGACTTTGCCAACCCAACCGGCGAGACGCTGGATGCGGAGGGCCGCGTGCGGCTGCTGGACCGGGCCGAAGCGCTGGGGATCGCGGTGATCGAGGACGCAGCCTACCAGGCGCTGCGCTATGACGGTGATCCGGTGCCGCCGATCCTTGCCACCGACATCGCCCGCAGCGGCGGGATCGAGAACACCCGGACGATCTACTGCGGTTCGTTCTCCAAGACGCTCGCGCCGGGGCTGCGCGTTGGCTGGGTTTGTGCCGCGTCCCCGGTCATCGAGCGGCTGGTGCTGATCAAGCAGGCGGCGGACCTGCATTCGCCCACCCTGAACCAGATCGCGACGGAGCGCGTGGCGCGCGCCATGTTCGACGACCACGTTGCCGGCTTGCGCCGGGTCTACGGCGCGCGGCGCGACCGCATGCTGGCGGCCCTATCACGCGAGATGCCGGAAGGTGTAACCTGGACAAGACCCGAGGGCGGGATGTTCGTTTGGGTGACGCTGCCCGAAGGCACGGACAGCGCGCAGCTGCTGGAGAGAGCCGTGCGCGAGGCGCGGGTGGCCTTCGTGCCCGGCGGCGCGTTCTTCCCGGATGGGTCCGGGCGGAACACGCTGCGGCTCAGCTTCTCCTGCGCGGACGATACCCGGATCGACGAGGGCATCGCCCGGCTGGGCAGGCTTTTGCGCTGAGGTTACTCGATCACCGGGACGCCAGTGGTCTCTTCGAGCCAGCTCTTCTCGATCTCGGCCAGCGTGCCTGTATCGATCAGCTCCTGCAGGGCGGCGTCGACGCATTCCTTGAGCGGACTTTCGTTCGGCATCAGCAGGCCGAACTGGTCCGGGTTCTCCGTCCGGTCGGCGGGAAACTGGCCGAGGATTGTGCCGCCCTCGACCACGACCGCCGACAGGTAGAGCGCGGTCGGCAGATCGAAGAGCGCCGCGTCGATCTGGCCCGCCTGCATCGCTGCGGTCACGTCGACGTTGTCGTTATAGAGCATCGGGTCCTTCGACGGGCCGATCAGGTCCTGCAGCATCGGCACGGCGGTGGTGTTGGCATCGGCGCCCCACACCAGCCCCTTGAGCGAGTCCATCGTGGCGGTGGCGCCGCCCTCGACCACGCGGTCTGTCGTCAGCACGGCCATGGCGGAGCTGTAGTAGGGGATCGAGAAATCGACGACCTCTTCACGCTCTGGCGTGATGGAGAACTGCTGGAGGTTGAAATCGAAGTCCTTTTCGCCGGGCTGGATCGCCTGGTCGAAAGAGGACCGGACCCATTCCACAGCATCGGGCTCGAACCCCATCTTGGCGGCCACGGCGTAGGCGACGGCGGCCTCGTAGCCCTGACCCGATTCCGGTTTGTCGTCCAGAACCCAAGGGTAGAAGGCCGGGTTGCCGGTGGCGATGGTCAGGATGCCGTCCTTCAGGGTCTTGCCGGCGGCGCAGTCGTTCTGCGCAAAGGCCGCGCCGGCAAGGCAAAGCGCGAGCGCGGTGGTCGTGACGAGTTTCATGTCTGGGACTCCCGGTTGGATTTTGTCCGGCAGCTTCCGCCGGTTGCCCTGCCTTGTCAATTTTGTCCTCCGCGGCGCGTTCAGGCGGGGCATGGCTGAGGGTTTTGGCAGCATGGCCAGCGGTTTGGAACCCGCGGAGGCTTGACGGCTGCGGCGGCGCGTGTCTGGCTTGAACCATCGACGCCAGCGCATTCAGGCCCGGAGATTTTCATGAAGGTCATTCATCTGTCCGATACCCATCTCGGCCCGCCGGGCATGACGAGCTGCGGCCTCGACCCTTACGACCGTCTGGCCCGCGCCTTCGGCCATATCGCCGAACACCATCGAGACGCAGCGCTTGTGGTGATCAGCGGCGACCTGACCGAGTATGCCGAACGCGAGGCCTATGCCCGGCTTAAGCAGGCACTGACGATGCTGCCGATGCCGGTGCGCCTGATGGTCGGCAACCATGACGACAGGGACGTGTTCTTCAAGGTCTTCCGGGATCATCCGAGAGACGCGGAGGGTTACGTCAACCACGCGGCGGATTTCCGGGAAGGCCGGTTCATTTTCTGCGACACGGTGGAGAAGGGCCGGGACGACGGGTCTTTCGGCCCAGATCGTCTGGGCTGGCTGACCGCCCAACTGGAAGGCTGCGACCGCGCCTTCCTTTTCTTCCACCACAACCCGCTGCACACGGGCGATCCGTCGGCGGACGCGGACTCTCTGCGGGACGCGGATCAGGGCCCTTTGCGCGACCTTCTGAAAGCCAATGCGGCGAAGGTGGCGCATCTGTTCTTCGGGCATGTGCATGCGTCGCTCTGCGGGACCATGGGGGGCATCGCCTTTTCCGGCGTGCCCTCCACGATGATGCAGCGCATCCCGAACCTGTCTCCGGCGGCACGGACGGCCATCGGCCCGCTGGACCCGTCCTATCGCGTCGTCCTGATCCGGGGCGACGACGTGGTCATCCACCAGATCCCCTTCGCCTACGATGGCGAACTCGACTGGTTCGCCAACGCATAGGGCAGGGGCCACGTCGTCTCAGCCGGGCCGGTAGACGCGGTTCGCTTCGGGGTCGTCGGCGTCGAAGGGCAGGGCGTCCAGCTCGTCCCAGACCTCTGCCGGGATCGTCGTGGCGGCCCAGTCGAGCGTCTGTTGCACGCGCTCCGGCTTCGACACGCCGATGAGCGTCGAGGTGATCCGCGGATCGCGCAGAGAGAAGCCCAGGGCGGCGGCGCCCGGTGCGATGCCGTGGTTTGCGCAGATCGCCTCGATGGCACGGACCGGCTGAAGCGCCTCGTCCGTCGCCTCCTGGTAGGTGATCTGCGGCATCTCGGCCGCGCCCTTGGCCAGCACGCCACCGGCGAAGGGAGCGGCGTTCAGGATCGCGATGTCGTTGTCGTAGGCGTAGTCGAACATCTGCGCGGCCGCCCGGTTGAGCAGGGTGAACCGGTTGTGCGAGATCAGCGCGTCGAAGGGCCGGTCGCGCAGCATCGGGAACATGATGTCGATGCGCCCCATGGCAAGACCCACGGCCTGCGCGATCCCCTCTTCCTTCAGCTTGAACAGCTCGTCCAGCGCGCCGCCTTCCCGGGTGATCTCATCCAGGTCGCGCGCGTGCTCCGGGTCGTGCAGGTGCAGCAGCGGGATGGTGTCGAGGTTCAGCGCCTTCAGGCTTTCCTCCACCGACTGGCGG
Source organism: Sagittula sp. MA-2 (assembly GCF_030126985.1). GTDB lineage: Bacteria > Pseudomonadota > Alphaproteobacteria > Rhodobacterales > Rhodobacteraceae > Sagittula. Next base: position 684,009 of record NZ_CP126145.1, read on the forward strand.
ACGCGGGCGGCGTCGAAGCGCCTCGTCTCCATGTCGCGGTCCAGCTTGGTGGACAGGACGAACCCTTCGGGCAGACCGCCGCGTTCCTTGATGACCTTGCCGATCCGCTCCTCGGAGCGGCCAAAGCCGTAGTTGCGCGAGGTGTCGAGGACGTTGACCTCCGAATCGAAGATGGCGTTGATGGTGTCGCGCGCGCGGTCCTCGGAGACGGAATAGCCGTAGGTGTCGGGCATATCGCCAAGCGCGCTGGCGCCGAAGCACACCTCGGTCACTTCGAGGTCGGTGCGGCCCAGTTTGTATCGGGGCATGGACATGGTCAGGTCTCCAGTCGGTAGAAGCGTGTCGCGGTCGCGCCGAAAATCGCATGTTTTGCGGCGGCGTCCAGATGGTCGGTCAGGGTGTGGGCGAGGGTGTGCCAGTCTTCGTATTCGGCGCGCAGCCGCAGGACGGGCCAGTCGCTGCCCCACATCGTGCGCTCTGCGCCAAAGACGGAAAGCGCATGGTCGGTGTAGGGGCGCAAAGCCTCTGCCGACCAGTCGGTGTCGGCCTCCGTCACGAGGCCCGAGAGTTTCAGGAAGGCCTGCGTCTGCGCGAGGCCCGACATACCTTCGCTCCATTCGGCGTGGGCCTCGGGCGTATGGGCGCGGAGCTGCGGTTTCAGGCAATGGTCCAGCACCGCGCGCAGGTCCGGGTAACGGTCCAGCAGGCGGCGGAAGTTCGGCATGTGGCGCGGGAAACCCAGGCAGTCGAACGTCAGGTCGAGGTCGACAAGCGCGGCGTAGGCCCATTGCACGTCGTCCCGCAGCATCCAGTCGTCATCGGGCAGGTCCTGGATCATCGGGCGCACGCCCTTGAACTTCGGATGCTGTGCGAGCCGTTCGAGGGTGCGCGCCTGCGCACGGTCCTCGAAGTCGATCCAGCCGATGACGCCCGCCACATGCGGTGTCGCGTCGGCGATGCCCAACAGGTACTCAGTCTCTTCCGTCGTGGGTGCGGCCTGCACGAGGACGGTCTGCGCGACACCGGTCTTCGCCAGTCCGGGGGCAAGATCGGCGGGACCGTAGGGTCGGGACAGTACCGGATCGTCCTGAGGCATCCAGCCGTAGTCGCCGCGTGCGGGGTGCCAGAAGTGATGGTGGGCGTCGACGGTCACGGTCATCAGAACACGAGCCTCCTGTCGGTGCGCGGCACGCGGCGCAGCGTGGTCGCGTCGGGGTGGCCGGGGCGGGGCGGCAGGTCGATGCGCTGCGGCTGCCCGGTCTGCGCCGCCTCCTCGATGGCGCGCATGATGACCACGTCGGCGCGCCCTTCCGCCCCGTCGTTCTGCGGCGGCGTGCCCGTCTGGATGCAGTCGGAGAAATAGGCGATCATCGCGCCGAAGTCGTCGTTCTCCGCGGTGCGGACCTGTTCGACGACCTCTTCATCGGCGTGCCGGGTCAGGTGCAGCTCGTGCTCGAACTTGTAGCCCGGGTCGGCGGTCAACGTCCCCTTGGTCCCAAGCACCTGCATCATGTCGCGCGCGTCGGTGCCGAAGCTCGCCATGAACTGCGCCAGCCGGTCGCCGGGGAAGCGCAGGGTGACGGCGACCGTCTCGTGCGTTTCGGCAAAGCGCGGGTCGTTGTCGCCATGGCCGAACATCGCGATGACCTCGACGGGTTCGGACTGAAAGACATGGCGCGCGGCGTTCAGGCAGTAGACGCCCAGGTCCTGCAAGGGCCCGCCCCAGTGCCCGCCCTTCAGGCGGTGGTTGCCCGCGTCGATCTGGAACCCGAAGACGGAGGAGAAGAGCCGCGGCTCGCCGATCTCGCCGCCCCTGATACGGTCCAGCATGTCGATGGTGCCGGGATCGTGGTGCAGGCGATAGGCGGTCATCAGGTAGGTGCCCGCCTCTGCGTGCGCCGCGATCATCGCGTCGCACTCGTCCACCGTGATCGCCAGCGGCTTCTCGACCAGCGCATGGCCCCCGGCCCGCGCGGCGCGGATGGCAAAGTCGGCGTGGCTGCTGTTCGGCGTCGCGATATAGACGGCGTCCGCATGTCCTGCCGCGAGATAGCCGTCCAGGTCGTCGTAGGAGATCACGTCGGGGATGCCGTGGAAATCGGCCAGCTCGCGGGCGCGCTCCGGGTTGCCGGTGACAAGGGCCGTGACCCGCGAATTCCCGGTCTGGTGCACGGAAGGCAGGAAGGCGATCTGGCTGATCCAGCCAGCGCCGATCACGGCGTAACGGGTCTCTGTCATGCTTGGTCCGGGTGTCTTTCAAAAGAAGAACGGTGGCGCGGAATGCGCGCCACCGCCTGTTGTAGCCTGTATCGTCTTATTCGACGCAGGTGTCGATGTTCTCGTTCGTGCAGACGTCGAGACCGGTGTAGGTAGGATCCTCAAGCGAGCCGCCTTCCTTCAGGTCCTTGAGCATCTGCATGGCGAGGTAGCCCATCTCGAACGGACGCTGACCGACCAGACCGTTGCCCAGACCGTCCTTGGTCTGCGCGACCTGCATCGGCAGGGTGTCTGCCACGACGATGGTCAGGTCGCCGGAGGCCATCTTGTCCTTGTAGGGCTCGGCCGCGCCGCGATAAGCGTTGTCGAACCACTGGGTGAAGGCGCCGGTCGACAGGAACGCGGTCAGGTCGGGGTTCGCCGCAAGGATGTCGGTCATGCCCTGCACGGCGACGTTGCCGTCGTCGTTGGTGATCAGCGGGCAGCCCGAGATCTCGGTCCAGCCGCCCTGGCCGTCCAGCATGCTGCCCGGCGCTTCGCCCATGTCCTCGCCGGCCAGCGTGTCACGCGCACCCTTCAGGCGCTCGTTGTGGTTGGCCGCAGCGGCACCGCCGGTCTGCAGGCAGATCGTGCCGCCGTCAGGGTGACGGGCCTGAACCAGCTTCGCAAGTTCGACGCCGATGTCGTAGTTGTTGGTGCCGACGAAGGCCGCGCGCAGCCCCTTGTCTTCTTCCAGAAGGTCCGCGTCCCACGTGATGACAGGGATGCCTGCGGCTTCGGCCTCCTGCAGGGTCTTCGCCATGGCGGGCGCGTTCGAGGGCGACACCGCGATGCCGTCCACACCCTTGGTGATGAGGTCCTGCACGATCTGGATTTGCTCCAGCTCGGTGTGCTCACCGGGGCCGATGTATTCGCAGGTCACGCCTTCGATTTCTTCCTGCGCCTTGTAGCAGCCGTCGCGGGCGAGGTCGAAGAACGGGTTGTTCATCGCCTTGGGCACGAGGGCGAAGGTGTAGCCGCCGTGGCTTTCGGCAAAGGCCGGTGCCGCGAGGGCGCCCAGCAGGGCCGTGGCCGTCAGTAGTTTCTTCATGCGTATATCCTCCCTGAATTAGCATGAAAGTCCGGGGGTTATTTGCCCCCGCGATTGCGGATCTGTTCCAGGAGCACCGCGAGGATGAGGAACAGACCGACAAAGAATTGCTGCCAAAGCGCGGGTATCCCGGCGAGCAGAAGCGAGTTCCGGATCAGTTCGACCAGCGCGGCCCCGATGGGCGCGCCAAGCGCATAGACCACGCCGCCCATCAGGTTGGCGCCGCCGATGACAGTCGCCGCGATGACGTTCAGCTCGTAAGTGACGCCCATCGCGTTGGTGGCCGAGCCGGTGTAGCCGATGAACATGAAGGCCGCGATCCCGGTGCACATGGAGCACACCATGTAGACCGACACGATCACCCGCTCGACCGGGATACCGGCCAGCTTTGCCGCATGGGCGTTGCCGCCGATGGCGATGACCCAACGGCCCCATTGGGTGAAGCGCCAGACCCACAGGAACAGCAGTGTCATGATGATGAGCACCCATACGACGTTCGGAATGCCCAGAACGTCGCCGCCGCCGATCCATTCGAAGATCTCCTGGTCGGGGCCGAATTCGTAGATCATCTTGTTGTTCGACACGACCATCGCGACGGATCGCGCCATGGCCAGCATGCCCAGCGTCACCACGAAGGGCGCGAGCCGGACGTAGGCAATGAGCACGCCGTTGATGAAACCGACGATGGCGGCGGTCACCATGCAGACGACGAAGCCGGCCTCGACCCCCCATCCGGCCTGCAGCACGAGGGCGAGGTTGATACCGCACAGCCCCAGAAGGGAGCCGACGGACAGGTCGATTCCGGCCGTACAGATCACCGCCGACATCCCCAGTGCCATGATCCCGAAATAGGCCATGTTGCGGGTGATGTTGAACATGTTGCGTTCGGTCATGAAGGCGTCGGAGACAAAGCTCATGACCAGCGCGATGAACAGGATCGCGATGAAGACCCAGAAGGGCTGGGTCCGGATCATGGCTCCGAAACCCGTGACCTCCTGCCGCGACGTGATGCTGTCGTCGATGGCCGCGTGGTCGATCGGCTGCTGCGCCGTCTTGGCGTGATCTTCGGTGGGGGTGGTGTCGGTCATGCTGCTTCGATCGCTCCGATGATGAGTCCGGTGACCTCTTCGGGGGTCGTGTCGTTGATGCGCTTGTCGGCCACCTTGGTGCCGCGCCGCAGGACGGCGACCCGGTCGCAGACGTCGAAGACGTCCGGCATGCGGTGGCTGACGAGGATGACGGCGTGGCCGGTGTCCTTCAGGCGCTTGATGAGGGCGAGGACCTCCTTCACCTGCCGGACGGAGATCGCGGCGGTGGGTTCGTCCATCAGTACCAGCTTCGGGTCCGACAGCCGGGTGCGGGCGATGGCGACCGCCTGCCGCTGGCCGCCCGACATCTGCTTGACCAGGTCGCGGGGGCGGGTCTCGGACTTCAGCTCGCCAAAGAGTTCGCCCGCCTTGGCATACATGGCCTGGTAATCGAGCTTGCGGAAGGGCCAGACCCCGGTCGAGATTTCCCGCCCGAGGAACACGTTCGCCGCCGCCGTGAGGTTGTCGCAGAGCGCGAGGTCCTGGTAGACGATCTCGATCCCGTTTTCCCTGGCCTCGATGGGCCTGGTCATGTGCACTGGCTTGCCCTCGATCAGGATCTTGCCCGCCGTCGGAGAGAAGTTGCCGGCGATGATCTTCATCAGGGTCGACTTGCCGGCGCCGTTGTCGCCCATGAGACCCACGGCCTCGCCGGGCTGAATCGTCAGGTCGATCCCGTTCAGCGCATGGATGGCGCCGAAGCTTTTGGTGATGCCTTTCAATTCGATAAGGCTCATGTCGGTCTGGTCCTCCCTGTCCGCCCCGGCCTCTGACGTGCCGGGTGCGGGCTTTGTTTGTCGTCAGCGGCGTATGGCGCGCCGCCGTTTCAGAACAGGGAGAGAACGATCCGTTCGACGTGCGGAAAGGCGACAGCGGCGCTGTCGTTTCGTCCGTCTTCCTCCCTTCCAAGTGCCGCTGATTTTGCGCGGGTCTTCGTGCCGCTGCGGCTTTGGTATACCATCGTTGGCACGGCGGACCTGACCTGACAAGAAAATTCTTCGGGAAATGTTAGCGCTGGCCAGAGCACCTGTTACCGGGGGCATCTGGGCAGACAGGCGCCGCGAGACACCGCCCGCACTGACGGGCATTCACGGTCTGCCCCGAGGCGCGCCGCCCGTCAGGACCGTGTCGCGCACAGCGGTCCGGGCAGCGCCCGGCGCATGACGCTGGTCGATTTCTCGAGTGCGGCCTTGGGCGAGAGCACCTGGTCCTGGTGAACGAGGGACAACCAGCCATCGTAGTCGTTCAGGCACAACCGGTACGCGAATCGTGCCCACCAGTCCTCGTCATGACCGTAGCCGGGGGTGGCGTAACTCCACGCGCGGGCATTGATGTCCGTCAGGCAGCCGGTGTCGATATACGAGGTCGTGGCCAGCACCGGCGGGTTGATCATGATGTCGGTGACATGGACCCGGTACAGCGCATCCCCCAGCGCGTCGATGGAACTGATCGGGTCGGCCCCCATCAACATCAGTTGCGACGGGTCGAGGTTCGCGCCGATCTGCGGGCCGATGACGTCCCGGAGGTTCTGCAACGTGTGGACGTTGTGCACGCATTGCCCCGCATGCATCGTGATCGCGATCCTGGACACGCCGTTTTCCCGCGCCAACGCCGCCATGCCCGTCCAGAAGGGATAGAGCACGTCCTCCCATTGGTAGCGCAGCGCCGCGGTGTTTTCGGCCGAGTTGGAAGAGGTGATCCAGTTCGGCGCGGTGTCGGCGGCATTGGCGGCGGGCAGGCCGGACGTGGTGACCACAATTCCCACCCCGAGCGCACCTGCCAGCCGGATGGCATCTGCCAGCGCGTCGGCATGGTCGCGGCTCGACGGGTTGAGCGCATTGCCGGTCACATTCAGCGCCGAGATCTCCAGCCCGCGGGCGGCGAACGCCCTGAGGTAGGCATCGCGCGCCCTCACATCCGACAGAAGCGTCGGCACATCTGCATGCGGTGTCCCCGACCAGCCGCCGACGTTCACCTCCACCCCGGCCAGGCCAAGCGTGGCGGCGGTGTCCAGCATCTCTTCGAACGGCAGTTGATGCAGGCTGTCGGAAAGTGTTCCGAGTTTCATGGGCTGGTCCTTCGGTATCTAACTCCAAGGCTTAACGCGGCCGAGGTAAAGGAGAGCTTTCCCCTTGCGAAAAATCCCCCGCGGGCCAGCGCATCGAGGGGCAGTAGCAATCGTGCATCAATCTGGTCGGTAGCAGGTTGACCCGGGCCGCGACCGACCGCAGTATCCCGGCAGATCCCTGCGGCAAAGCGGGGACGACATGGGAGGAATTCGTAATGCTGACAAGACGCGGAGCGCTGCGCGCCGTCGTGGCCGGATCCGTTTCGGCCCTTGCCCTGACCGCCGGAGCGGCCCAGGCCGTGGAACTCGACCTGATGATCTCGGACGTGGACGGCAAGGCAGCCATCATCCAGGAGTTCGCGGAACGCTACCAGGAGCAGAACCCGGACGTTCAGATCACGCTCAACGCCGTGGGCTACAACGTGATCCGCGAGCAGCTTCCGATCCAGCTCGAGGCGGGCACCGGGCCGGACCTGTCGTTTGTCACCAACCTTGGCGGCATGCACCCCTATTACGTCGACCTGACCCCTCACGTCGATGCCGAGGCATGGGAAGCCGCCTATGGCGCGGTCCTGCCGTGGTACCGTGCGGGCACCGAGGGCGGCATCTACGGCTTCCACACCGAGATGACGGTGACCGGTCCCTACGTGAACCTCACCATGTTCGAGGAAGCTGGCGTGGACCTGCCGGAACCGGGCGCGACCTGGGAAGAGTGGGCAGAAGCCACGCAGGCGGTCATGGACGAGACGGGATCTTACGCCGGGATGGTGATGGACCGCTCCGGCCACCGCTCCGCCGGTCCGGCCATGTCCTACGGCGCCAAGTACTTCGACGGCGAAGGCAACCTGATTGTCGACGAAGGCTTCAGGACCTTCGCGCAGATGATGCTCGACTGGCATGAAAGCGGCCTTATGCCCGCCGACATATGGCCCGCCGCATCGGGCGCCAAGTACACCAACGGCAACGAGCTGTTCTTCAACCAGGAAGTGCCGTTCTACATGTCCGGATCGTGGAACACCTCGAACGTGCAGGACAACGTTGGCGACGCCTTCGACTGGAAGGTGGTTCCCGTTCCCTGCGGTCCCGAGGGCTGCGGCGTGATGCCGGGCGGCGCGGGTCTCGTGGCCTTCAAGTCCGGCGATGCGGAGAAGGAAGCCGCCGCGGCCGCCTTCGTCGGCTGGATGGGCGAAGAGGAACAGGCGCGCGAGTGGTACGCCCGCACCTTCGCGATCCCGGCGCACGCCGGGCTTCAGAAGGAAGGCCTGGATTACGAAGGCGCCGGCGCGACCGAAGCGGTGGCCGAAGCGCTCAAGACCTTCACCGATATGGCCGCTGCCGCCGCCGAAGAGACGCCGCAGGCCTACGACCTCCAAGGCTCGCAGTTCGGCTTCGTCATGTACAACGCGACCGTGCAGTACCTCTCGGCCGCGATGAACGGCGAACTGACGCTGGACGAGGCGATGGAGAAGATTTCCGAGGAACTGGAAACCAACGCCCGCTGACGGATGCGCACGGGGCGGCCTACGGTCCGCCCCGTCACGCCGCAGCCCCCTTGGAACGGGAGAGACCATGACACCGGCCGGACTGGCGATGACCATCCTCGGGCTTGCCTGGGTCGTGGGGGGCGCGGCGTGGCTTCTGAGCCACCGCAGCTACACCCTCCGGCAGGTGCCCCGCTTCTTCGCCGACCTGTTGGGGTTCCCGGTGGAGCTGTCGCAAAGCCTGTTCGGACGGATCGGCGTGCCCTACGCGCTGCTCCTGCCGAACATGCTGATCTTCGGCTTCTTCACCTTCCTGCCGATGATCCTCAACGTCTACGTCTCGATGACCGGCGGATCGTCCATCGCGCTCTTCGACCGGCCCTTCGTCGGGCTGGAGAAGTACCGGGACATCTTCGACTGCGCGAACATCTTCATCCCCAAGACCTGCAGCAACGCCGGTTACAACTTCTGGACCGGCATGTTCAACACGCTCTGGTTCGTGGTCATCCAGGTGCCCGTGATGGTCGTGGTGGCGCTACTGACCGCGCTGGTGGTCAACCGCAACATCCGGGGCAGGGGGTTCTGGCGGGCAATGTTCTTCTACCCGGTGATGCTGTCGCCGGTGGTCATCGCCAACATCTGGAACTGGGTCCTGCATCGCAAGGGGGCACTGAACGCCGCGATCGGCGGCACGCAGGACACGCTCTCGACACTCGCCGGGCTGTCGGGCTTCGACATCGCGGCGACCGTGGTCTTCGGCATCGTGCTGATGGTGGTCTCCGAGCGCACCCTGCGCGGCGAGGGCGGTCTCTCCACCGCCTGGGCGGGCGTCTTCTGCGGGGTCTTCGCGCTCCTGACCGCATGGGCACAGCCGCTGTCCATGGTAGGCCTGCCCGGCAGCGGCTGGCTGGGGCTGGCGCTGGCGGCGCTGCTCCTGTGGCTGGTGGCCAGCGAACGGGCCATCGCCCGCGCGGCGGTGATCGGCTTCGGCATCGCCGCCGTCCTCATGCTGCTGTCGATCCAGTTCGACGCGGTCTTCGACTTCGGGCGCTACCGCCCGGTGAACTGGCTGGTGACGCCCAACACCGGCTGGCCCTTCTTCTGGCTGGTCTTCGTCTTCTGCTGGTCGCACATGGGCTTCTACATGCTGATCCTGCTGGCCGGCCTTCAGGCGATCCCAGCCGACCTCTACGAAGCCGCCAAGATGGACGCGACGAAACCCTTCCGCGCCTTCCGCCGGATCACCCTGCCGCTCGTCATGCCAACCCTGACCGTCGTCCTCGTGCTCTCGCTCATCCGCTCCTTCCAGATCTTCGACGAGGTCTACCTGCTGACCGGCGGTGGCCCCGGGCGCGAAACCTTCATGGTCGTGCAGAACATCTACGAGGTTGCCTTCTCCTCGAACCACCCCGACTACGGACAGGCGGCCGCCGGATCCATCCTCATGGCGGTCGTCATCGCCGTCTTCACCTTCTTCCAGCTCTGGCTGACACGGAGGCAATCGGACCTGTGACACACACGCCATCCACCCAAAGAAAGGCGCCCGCCCTTCGCCTTGGCCGAAATACCTCCGCCGGAGGCATCCGCCCCCACCACCCGCACCACGGGCGGAGACCCGCATGAGCGTCGCCACCTTCCTTTCCCGCACCTCCGGCAACCGCGAGACCGCCGAACGCATCGGCATCCAGGACGTGCTGGCCTACGGTTACCTCGTGCTGGGCGTGCTGGTCATCCTGGTGCCGGTGCTCTGGACGCTGTTCTCCTCCATCAAGCCCGAGACCGCCGTCGACAGCTTCGATACCCGCATCCTGCCGATGAGCCAGGTGATGCAGGAGATCGACGGCGTGGGGGAGAAACCCGTCTGGATCTGGACGGCGGAGGACGGCACGGAGGCGCTGGTCTTCAAGGCAGGGCCGACGCGCAAGATCACGGAGGTGGCGCGGCTCGACGCCCCCGACGACGTCTTCGAGGTGCCGCGCGAACAGCTACGCGAGAAGGAGGAAATGCGCGTTGCGGTGGAGAACTACCTCGACCCGATCCTGAAGCGGAACGGGCAGGAGACGTTCAACTTCTTTACCTATCTCGCCAACTCCGTCTTCGTCACGGTGGCGGCGACGCTGATCACGCTGCTGATCAACGCCATGGCCGCCTTTGCGCTGTCGAAGTACCGCTTTCCCGGGCGGCTGACCTTTACCATCCTGATCGTCGCCACGCTGCTGATCCCGGCCTCGATCATCCTCGTGTCACTGTTCTTCGTGGTCTGGTCGTTCGGCATCTTCGGCTCGCTCTGGGGCGTGATCATTCCCGCCGCCGCCACGCCTACGGGGGTCTTCCTGCTCAGGCAGTACATGCTGACCATTCCCGACGAACTGCTGGAGGCCGCGCGCATGGATGCGGCGTCGGAATGGCGGATCTTCTGGCGGATCGTGCTGCCGCTTTCTCTGCCCGCGCTCAGCGTGCTGGCCATCCTTAGCGTGATCTGGCGCTGGAACGACTTCCTCTGGCCGCTGATCGTTCTGATCTCCGACCCGACGAAACACACGCTGCAACTGGGCCTCACCCAGTTCGCCGGAGAGTTCAACTCCGACTTCCACTACATCCTTGCCATGACCGTGGTGACGCTGATCCCGATCACGCTGGTCTTCGTCTGGCTGCAGCGGTTCATCACCACCGGCATCGCCACGACCGGGCTGAAATGACAGGTTTGACATGACCGACACGACCCACGCGCTGGAGCTGAACCAGATCCGCAAGAGCTTTGGCCCCGTCGACGTGATCCACGGCATCGACCTCGCCATCGAGGACGGCGAGTTCGTGGTCTTCGTCGGCCCCTCTGGCTGCGGGAAGTCGACGCTGCTGCGGCTGATCGCGGGGCTGGACGATCCGACCTCGGGCGACATCGTGCTGAAGGGCAAGCGGGTGAACGGCATCCCCGCATCCGAACGCGGTCTCAGCATGGTGTTCCAGAGCTACGCGCTGTATCCGCACATGTCGGTCCGCCAGAACCTGTCCTTCGGGCTGGAGAACATGCGCATGCCGCGCGAGGAGATCACGCAGCGCGTGGACGCCGCCGCGAAGATGCTGCAGATCGATCACCTGCTGTCGCGCCGTCCCGGGCAACTTTCCGGCGGCCAGCGCCAGCGTGTGGCCATCGGACGCGCCATCGTGCGCGAGCCGGTGATCTTCCTGTTCGACGAGCCGCTCTCGAACCTCGACGCCGAGCTGCGGCTGCAGATGCGGGTGGAAATCAGCGACCTGCACGCCAAGCTTGGCAACACGATGATCTACGTCACCCACGACCAGATCGAGGCGATGACCATGGCCGACCGCATCGTCGTCCTGCGCTGCGGCCGGATCGAACAGGTGGGCCGGCCGCTCGACCTCTACAACACCCCGGCGAACCGCTTCGTCGCAGGTTTCATCGGCGCGCCGCAGATGAACTTTCTGAACGGGGTTCTGGAAGGCGGTGTGCTGAAGCTCGACTGCGGGATGGTCCGCGACGTGCCCTGCGCCCACGCGGGCAAGGTCACGCTGGGCATCCGCCCGGAACGGATCGGCGTCTCGCTCGACGGGCACGGGGACGAGGTCATTACGGTCGAGAACTACGAACATCTCGGCGCCGTGACCTACATCTACGGCGCCTTCGCGAACGGCGAACGCCTGACCGTGCAGCACGCCCACCAGATCCCGCTGAAGCGCGGGCAACAGATCGGCGTGACATTCCCCACCGAAGCGTTCCATCTGTTCGGGGAAGACGAAAAGACACTGGAGATGACACGGTGAAATGCGCACTGATCGGCCTTGGCATGGTCTCGAAGACCTACGGCGACGCGATTGCCAACTGCGAGACGGTGGACCTGTCGCTGGTCTACGCGCGCAGCCCAGACGCGCGCGAGTCATTCCTTTCCGACTGGCCGCAACTGAACGCGCGGGCGGCGTCGGGAGTGGACGAGATCGCCGCCGCCGACGTTGACTTCGTGATCCTGACGACACCCCCCAACGCGCGCTCCGAGATCGTCGAGACGCTGGCTGCGGCGGGCAAGCCGATCCTGATGGAGAAGCCGGTGGAGCGCACGCTGGAAGCCGCCACCGCTCTGGTCGAACGGTGCGAGGCGGCGGGCGTGCCGCTGGGGATCATGCTCCAGCACCGCGCCCGCCCCGTCGTTGCCGACCTGCGCGCGGTGATCGGCGACCTGGGACCCCTGCGCATGGCCGAGGTCAACGTGCCGTGGTGGCGTCCGCAGGCCTATTACGATGAGCCGGGCCGCGGCACCTACGCGCGCGACGGCGGCGGGGTCATGATCTCTCAGGCGATCCACACCATGGACCTGATGTTGTCGCTGACCGGCTCGGTGGCCGAGGTCTCAGCAATGTCCGCCACGACCGGGTTCCACGACATGGAATCCGAGGACTTCGTCTGCGCCGGGCTGCGCTTTGCCAACGGCGCGGTCGGGCAACTGTTCGCGACGACCGCCAGCTTCCCGGGGAGGGGAGAGACCGTCACCCTGCATTTCGCCGAGGGCTCCGCGCACCTCGAAGCCGGGCAATTGAAGATCGACCGCCGCGACGGCGCGTCCGAGGTGCTGGGGCAGGCTGCGACCTCGGGTGCGGGGGCGGACCCGATGGCCTTCACCTCCGACTGGCACCGCTTCGTGATCGAGGACTTCGCACATTCTCTGACCGACAAGCGTGCGCCGCTTGTCCCGGGGCGCGACGCGCTGGAGGTGCACCGCCTGATCGCGGCACTCGAAAAGGCCGGGCGCACCGGCACGACCGTTTCCCTGAAGGATATCTGACATGAGCCTGAAGCTGGGCGTACTGGGCATCGACCACGGGCATATCTTCGGAATGCTCGGCGGCATGAAGGCGCTGGGGTGTACCTGCGCGCAATACTGGACGGACGGCCCCGCCGTTACCGAGGACAAGTTCAACGAGGTCTTCCCGGAGGTGGCCCGCGTCAGCGACCGGCGCGAGATCCTCGACGCCGATCTGGACATGATCCTGATCTCCGCCGTGCCGGCCGACCGCGCCGCACTGGCGATCGAGGCAATGGAAGCGGGCAAGGATGTCATGGTCGACAAGCCGGGCTGCACCACGCTGGAGCAGCTCGACGCGATCCGCGACTGCGTGGCCCGGACGGGCCGTATCTGGTCGGTGAACTTCTCCGAGCGGTTTCAGGTGCGGGCGGCGGCCAAGGCATCGGAACTGGCGGCCGCGGGCGCCATCGGACGCGTCGTGCAGGTTGTCACGCTGGCCCCCCACAAGCAGAACCTGAAGACGCGCCCCGAGTGGTACTTCCAGAAGGAGCGGTACGGCGGCATCCTCTGCGACATCGGCTCCCACCAGGTGGACCAGTTCCTGCATTTCACCGGCTCCACCGACGTAACCATCGCCCATGCGCTGGCAGAGAACACGACCCGCCCCGAGTATCCCGGTTTCCAAGACTTCGGCGAGATGACCCTGGTGGGCGACAAGGGGCATGGCTACCTGCGTCTCGATTGGTTCACCCCGGACGGCCTGCCCACCTGGGGCGACGGGCGGCTCTTCCTGCTGGGCACTGAGGGCACCATTGAATGCCGGAAATACACCGACATCGGACAGCCGCACCGCACCGATAACCTCTATCTCGTGAACGCGGAGGAGAACGTGCACATCGACTGCCGCGATGTGGAACTGCCCTACTTCGGGCGCCTCATCGCGGACGTGCAGGACCGGACGGAAACGGCTGCCACGCAGGCCCACACCTTCCGCACGATGGAGATCGCGATCCGGGCGCAGATGAAGGCGGACGGACTGTGACGCGGGTCGCCATCATCGGCGCGGGCATCGGGGCCGAACACCTCGCCGCCTATGCCGAACTCCCCGAACTGTTCGAGGTGGCGACGGTCTGCGACCTGAACCTCGCCCGGGCCGAGGCGGTCGCCTCTCGCCATGGTATCCCGGCGACGGCGGATTTCGACGCGGTGCTGGCGTCGGATGTCGACCTGATCGACGTCTGCCTGCCGCCGCACCTGCATCTATCTGCCTGCCTCAGGGCGCTGGAGGCGGGCAAGGACGTGGTCTGCGAAAAGCCCCTCGTCGCCTCGCTGGCCGAGGCGGACCAGTTGATCGCCAAGGCGGCAGAGACCGGGGGCAGGGTCTTTCCGGTGTTCCAATACCGTTTCGGCCTCGGCACCGCGCAGCTGCGCGCCATCGTCGACGCCGGGCTGGCGGGCAAGCTTTATGCCGGCACGATCGAGACGCACTGGAACCGCGATGCCGCCTATTACGCCGTGGACTGGCGCGGGACATGGGCCGGAGAGCGGGGTGGCGCGATTCTCGGCCACGCGATCCACATCCACGATTTCCTTCCGGCGTTCCTCGGCCCCGTCGCGCGCGTCTACGCCGAACTGGCGACCCGGGTGAACGAGATCGAGGTGGAGGACTGCGCCGCCCTGTCGCTGCGCATGAAGAGTGGCGCGGTCCTGACGTCCTCGGTCACTCTGGGCGCGGCGACGGACACCACGCGGATGCGGCTGGTCTTCGAGGGCGTGACGGTCGAGACCGGCCTGTCGCCCTACAAGCCCGCCCAGTCCGCATGGCAGTTCACCCCGCGCGCACCGGTCACGGCCGAGCAGATCGAAGAGGTGCTGTCCGGGGTCGGCCCGCAGGATGTCGGCTTCACCGGGTTCTTCCGCGCGGTCGGAGAGGCCCTGGCCGGGAAGGGCGGGCGCGAGGTGACTCTGGCCGACGGACGCCGGTCGCTGGAGTTCGTCAGCGCGATCTACCAGTCGTCCCGCACAGGCCTGCCGGTCAACCTGCCGCTGGGGCCTGAATTCCCGCTCTACGATGGCTGGCTGCCCGCCTGAGGCATGGACCGGGCTGACAACCCTGCCGGCGATGGCCGGCGGGGTGGAGGACTTCGACGCGCTCTACGGTGCACTGCCTGCCCCGCCGGATGCCGTGTCGTTCGAACGCATCGCAACCCCCGAACCCGGCATGGAGCGGATCGTCATCGAGGTGACGGTCGGGGTGCGTCGCCTGCGGGTCGATGCCGGGCTGTGGTTGCCGCCGGGCGCCGGGCCGTTTCCGCTGGTGGCGGGGCTGGACTTCCTTGGTCCCGTGGGCATCACCACCTCTGACGTTTTCCCCTGTGATCCTTACGCCATGGTGCAAGCGCCTGAGGCGCTGGGAGGGCATGGCCCATTGCAGGAGTTCCAGCGCGGGGCGATCGCCTACCGCTGGCCGGTGAAGATGCTCTGCGACCGGGGATACGCGGTGCTCGTCAGTTGCTACGGGTCGTGGGTGCCGGATTCGCAGGCTGCCTGGGACGATACCGGGGTGAGGCCGCTGACCGGGGCGACAGATGCCGGTGCGATTTCCCTCTGGGCCTGGGCGATCATGCGTTTGCTCGATGTGGCGCAGCGCTTGCCCGGGATCGACCCCAAGCGCCTTGCCGTGGCCGGGCATTCGCGGTTGGGCAAGGCGGCGCTCTGGGCCGCGGCGCAGGATACCAGAATCACGGCTGTCTGGGCCAATGCGTCCGGCTGTTGCGGTGCCGCGCCCGAGGTGCACGGCATCGGCGAAACCCGCGCGCAACTGATCGGGAGGTTTCCGCACTGGCTTCGGCAGGGTGGTCCTGGGGCCAATGGCGTACCGGATCAGCAGGCTCTGCTCGCTCTCTGCGCCCCGCGGCGGCTGTACCTGTCCGGTGCGGTGGGCGACCTCTGGGCCGATCCGGTGGGCAGTTACCTGGCGCTCACCACGGTCGGCGGAGAGGATTGGCCCGATGTGGCGTCCATGTGGGACCCGGGCCGACAGATCCTGCGCGGAGCGTCGGGGTGGCATCTGCGCCCGGGAGGACACGAGATGCTGCCCCATGACTGGATGCGCTTTCTGCACTTCCTCGACGCCACCGGTTTCTGAGGCGGCCCGGATCAGGCCGCCCGTGACGTTGCGCTGACCGTCGCCGGAGCGTCGAGTTCCGGCACCTTCAGCTTGATGAGGATCGTCTGCAGCCCGGTCGCCTCCTGCCGCATCCGTTCCGTCGCGGTCGTCGTCTCGTCGACCATGGCGGCGTTCTGCTGCGTGACCATGTCCATCTGCGCGATGGCCGCGTTGACCTCGCTCAGGGCCGTCGACTGCTCGCGCGAGGCAGAGGCGATGTCCGTTGACAATTGCGCCACGTGGTCGAAGTTCTGGACGATGGTCTGAAGCGTCTCTGCCGCGCGCTGGATCAGGTCCACGCCAGAGCCCACTTCCTGCGAACTGGCCGAAACGAGGTCCTTGATCTGCTTGGCCGCGTCGGAGGCATTGCCGGCCAGCACGCGGACCTCTTCGGCGACGACGGCAAAGCCGCGTCCGGCGGAGCCTGCGCGCGCCGCCTCAACCCCTGCATTCAGCGCAAGGAGGTTTGTCTGGAACGCGATGTCGTCGATCATGCCGATGATCTGCGTGATCCGGTCGGAGGAGGTCTGGATACGGCCCATTGCCTCCGAGGCCTCGGCCACCGTGGCGGCGCCTGCCTCTGCCGTGCGGGCCGCGTCGTCGGCCACGGACTTCGCCCGGTTTGTGTTGTCGGACGATTGCCGGACGTTTTCTGTCAGCTCGTGGATCGCCGCCGCCGTTTCCTCCAGCGATGCCGCCTGGCTGGCCGTGCGGTTCGACAGGTCGGAGGTGCCGGTGTTCACGTCGGAAATCATGCCGAGCAGGCTGTCCATCGTCGCCGACACCTGTGCCAGCGTCTGTCCGAGCTTGAACGTCGCCTCGTTCAGCTTGCGCCGCACCGGATCGAAGGTGGCGGGGAAATCGCTTGTCTCAGCCGATGGGATCACATGCGTCAGGTCCCCGGCGGCCATCTTGTCGATGGCGGTGTTGATGTGCTGGAAGGCGCAGGTCTGTTCCTCGGCGAGGACCATGAAGGTCGTCTCCACCACACGCTCGATATCGAGTGAGAAGGCGCGGACCAGCACGCCGATCTGGTTGCGGATCAGGTCCACCGAACGCCCGCGGAATCCGATGCGGCACTTCTTCAGGAAGATCGACACCAGATCCGACGTCGCCTGTGAATAGGACGCCATGTAGAATTCGAGCGGCAGCTTGATCCGCGCATGTGTTCGGCCGATCCGCTCGATCGAGGCGAAATACTCGGCGTCGAACTGCGCGGTCAGGATACGTTCCCAGTGCTTCTTCTGGGCTGACCGGGCAAAGGCCATGCGGTCGGGCCCGTCGAAGAAAGCAGCCGTTTCGGGATTGGCCGTCGCCCGGGCGTAGAAATTTTCCAGCACCGTGTCGAGTTCCGGCAGGAGGAGCACGCCAGCCTTGATCAACATCTCGCGGTGTTCGCCGTCAAGCTGGTAAGTCTTCAGTTTGGTTTCAAAATCGTGGGTCATCTCTTGTCCGTCCCCTTCGCTGGAGGTGACCCAAGGTGAACCCAAATCCATTAACAAGCCGTCGCCCGGAGCGGCTGCGCGACCGCCAATGTCCCTTGCATTTAAGGCGAATGCCGGCGCGAGATCAGACCGATACCTTGGCCAGAAGCTCGTCGCGATCCGTATCCGCGCGGGTGGCGTTATGGATCACACGGCCCCGTTCCAGCGCGACGAAATGGTCGCCCAGCTCATAGGCGAAATCGAAGAACTGCTCGACCAGAACGATGGCCATGTCTCCCTTTGACCGCAGGTATTTGATCACCTCGCCGATCTGCTTGATGATGTTGGGCTGGATGCCCTCGGTCGGTTCGTCCAGCAGCAGGAGCTTCGGCTGCGCGATCATCGCGCGGGCGATGGCGAGCTGCTGTTGCTGGCCCCCCGACAGGTCGCCACCGCGGCGGTTCAGGAAGCTCTTCAGTATCGGGAAAAGCTCGAAGATTTCGTCTGGAATTGTCCATTGATCCTTTGGGATGCAGGCATACCCGGTTTCGAGGTTCTCGCGCACCGTCATCAGGGGGAAGATGTCGCGGCCCTGCGGCACGTATCCGATTCCCGCGCGGGCGCGCGCCTGCGGCGGGGTGGAGGGCGGCACGTCCTGACCGTTCAGGATCATCGTGCCGCCGGAGCGCGGATGCGTGCCGGAGATCGCCTTCAGGAGCGAGGTCTTGCCCACCCCGTTGGTGCCCATCAGGCAGGTGACCGCGCCGGGCTTCGCCTCCATCGAGATGTCGTAGAGGATCTGGCTGTGACCGTAGTGCAGGGTCAGGTCGGAAAGCGTGAGCATGGGCTGTCCTGTCAGTGCGGGCCGTGGAAGGCTTGGCGGTGTGGCGCGGGGCGGGGCATCGGCCTCAGCGCCCGAGGTAGACTTCGATGACCTGCGGGTCGGAGGTCACGTGGTCGATGGAGCCTTCGGCCAGCACCGACCCTTCGCACAGCACGGTGACCTTGCAGCCGAGGCGGCGGATGAACTCCATGTCGTGCTCGACGACGACGACGGCGCGGGTCTTGGCGGCCTCGACCAGCATCTCGGTGGTCTTTTCGCGCTCTGCCGGGGTCATGCCGGCGGCGGGTTCGTCGACCAGCAGCAGACGCGGTTCCTGGGCCAGCAGCATGCCGATCTCCAGCCATTGCTTCTGGCCGTGCGACAGCTCGCCCGCGATGCGGTTCAGGCTGTCCGACAGGCCGGTGCGTTCGGCGATCTCCTCGATCCGCTCGGCACCCTGCCTGGTCTTCTTGTAGAACAGCACGTCGAAGGGGCCGCGCGGGTTCTTCAGCGCCATGGCGAGGTTCTCGCGCACGGTCTGGGCCTCGAAGACGGTGGGTTTCTGGAACTTGCGGCCCACGCCTTCGCGGGCGATCTGGCTTTCGGACATGCCGAGCAGGGAGATGTTCTTGTCGCCCCAGATCACCCGGCCCTCGTCGGGCTTGGTCTTGCCGGTGATGATGTCCATGAAGGTGGTCTTGCCCGCGCCGTTCGGCCCGATGATGGCCCGCATCTCCGGTTCGCCGATCTGGAAGGACAGGTTGTTGATCGCCTTGAACCCGTCGAAGGAGACGGAGACGCCGGACATTTCGAGAAGGGTGCTCATGATTTCCTCACGATCTTGTCGACCAGCCCGCCAAGGCCCTGCGGGGCGAAAAGGGTCACGGCCACGAAGGAGAAGCCGAGCAGCACCAGCCACCAGTCGGTCCACTTGACGGTGTAGAACCCGAGGTTGATGTCGGGCGCGCCGCCGCCGGTGAACCAGCTCGACAGGAGCGTGACGAAGACGGTACCCAGCACGGCGCCGTAGAGGCGTCCGCGCCCGCCGATGGCCACCCAGACGGCAAGGTAGATCGACGCGATGGGGGCGATCTCGGCCGGGTTCACGATGCCCGCCTGTGGATAGTAGAGGGCGCCCGCGATGCCCGAGACCACGGCAGTCAGGGTGAAGACGAAGAGCTTGTAGCTTTCCACGTGGTAGCCGAGGAACCGTACCCGCCGCTCGTCGTCGCGGATCGCGCGGATGACGGAGCCCATCTTGCCCGAGGTCACGAAGGCGAAGAGCACGTAGCCCAGACCCAGCGCCAGCGCGGAGGCCCAGAGGAAGTAGACGGAGATGACGCTTTGCGGCACGTCCGTCGCGCCGGGGATGTTCTGCAGGCCCGACAGGCCGTTGTTGCCGCGCAGGCCGCTGTCGTTCTGGAAAAGGTAGAGCGACAGCGCCAAGGTCATCGCCTGGGTCAGGATCGACAGGTAGACGCCGGTGACGCGCGACCGGAAGGCCAGCCAGCCGAAGACCAGCGCCAGGAGGCCGGGCACGACGATGACCATCAGGAGCTGCAGCGGCAGCGAATGCGCGAAGGCCCAGATCGGCGGGAATTCCGACGCGCCGACGACGCCGAAGATCTGCGAGGCGATGGCGTCCGAGATCTCCTGCCCGGTGGGCGGAATGACCTGGTTCGACATGGAGCGAGCCACGATGGTCTCGGTCCGGGCGTACATCAGCCACATGCCGATGGCGTAGCCGCCGATTCCGAAGAAGGCGAAGTGTCCGAGCGAGAGGATGCCGCAGTAGCCCCAGACCACGTCCATGGCGATGGCGATCAGGCAGAGGCAGAGCGTCTTGCCCAGCGTCTTCACGAAGGAGGTGGAGATCAGGCCGGTGCCGAAGGCCTCGGAGGTCACCGTCACGACGAGGGTGAACAGCCCGAGGATGGCGATGAACCAGAGGATCGAGGGGTTCTGAGCGAAGAAGCTGCGGTGTGTCGGTCGGGCTTTGGTCATGTATCGGCTCCGCGGTCGGCGGGGGAGGTGTTGCGCCCCGGCAGGCCGGGCCGCCCGGGGGCGGCCGCGCGATGCGCGGCCGTTAGGGGCTCTGCCCCTCTGCCTGCGGCATTCACCCCGAGGTATTTCAGCCAAGATGAAGGCGCCTGGAGCGGCGTGTCCTCGGGTGCGTCGCCGAAGACCGCGGTGACGGGGTAGCCGGGCGGGACGGAGGTGAAGAGGGAGCGCATCGTGATCAGTCTCCTGCCGCGCGGCCCTTGAGGGCGACGATGCCCTTGGGACGGAACTGGATGAAGAGGATGATGAAGAGGATCATGTAGGTTTGCGCCGCCAGCGTGTTGGACGGGTTGAACCACTCGATGCCCTTCTGCAGGATGCCGATGAGGCCGGCGCCCGCAAGCGTGCCCCAGACGTTGCCGACGCCGCCCACGACCACGGTCATGAAGGACTGCACGATGTAGTCGGAGCCCATTTCCGAGGTCACCTTGGCATAAAGGCCGATGGCCACGCCGGCGATGCCCGCGATGCCGGAGCCCAGGCCGAAGGTCATCATCTTGATGCGGTCGGGATTGATGCCCATCGACGCAGCCATGCGCGGGTTCTGGGTGACGGCCCGGACCTCGAGCCCGAGGCGGGTCTTCTTCAGGATGAAGAGGAGCAGGCCGAGGAACATCAGCGCCAGCACGAAGATCGCGATGCGGATGTAGGAGATCGCGATGACCTCGTTGATCTGCCAGGCGCCATCGAGCCAGGAGGGCGAGGTCAGCGGGCGGGCCTGCGTGCCGAAGATGTTCTTGGCGAGCTGCTGCAGCGCGATGGAGATCCCGAAGGTCGCGAGCAGGGTTTCCAGCGGGCGATGGTAGAGCCAGCGGATCACCAGCCGCTCCATGGCGACGCCCGCGGCAAACGTGATCGCGAAGGCCAGCGGCAGGGCCACGATCAGCGACACGGTATAGTTCGGGATGAACTGCTGGACCACGTAGCCGGTGTAGGCGCCCATCATGATGAATTCGCCATGGGCCATGTTGATGACACCCATGACGCCGAAGGTGATGGCGAGCCCGATGGCGGCGAGGAAGTAGATCGAGGCCAGGGACAGCGCGTCGAGCGCGAGGTCGGCGGTCTGGCTGGCGGCGACACGGGTCTGCACCCCGGCCTGCGCCTCGTTCGCGGCGTCGGTGATCGCCTTGTTGTCCTCTCGGTAGGTCTCGTAGATCGTCCAGCTGGCGAGCGTGGCGTCGATGCCCTCGGGGGTGGCGCGCGGCGGCAGGGCGCCTTCGGTGGCGAGGCGGTCGTAGGCCTCTTCGCGGGCGGCCTGGGTGTTCAGCGTGTTGATCGAGACACCGGCGATCTTGTTGTCCTCGACCTGCGTTTCCAGCGCGGACCTCAGTTGCGAGGCGCTCAGGATCGGCGGCAGGTCGGTTTCCTCGCCGATCATGGCGTAGGCCTGTTCGCGCCTCAGATCCGATCCGATCTCCAGGACGCGGGCGACGTTGGCATCGTCGGGCACCTCCTGCGCGATCTCCGTCTGGGTTGCGAGGATCTGCGACAGAACGGCCCGCCCGTCGACGGAGAGGTCGTCGGAGAGGGAGGTGATCGCCTCGATCCGCGCTTCGTCGTTTTCGCCGTAACGCGCGGCGAGGTAGTTCATCAGCCGTTCCTTGCGGCGCTTGAGGGCGGGGTCGGGTTCGTCCTCGATGGACCGGGCGAGGGGCTCCATCTGCGAGGGATCGAGGTTGCGCGATATGGCGTCGAGCGCGTCGCGGCGGCGGACGATGTCGGGATCGGAAAGCTGGAACTGCACCAGCGCCTCGGAGATCACCTTGCGGACGCCGCCGTTGGGCTTGATCTGGTCGAGGGAGGCAAGCTCTACCTCGGGCACGGGTTCGGCGGTGGCCACGTCCAGCACGGTCTTCTTGCGGACGATGTAGAACGTGCCGTCATCTGCGACCCAGACCTGCTTGTCCCGCAGGCTTTCGAGGAACACCGGAACGGAGGGCAGGCCGGAAGCGGTCAGCGCCTCAAGCGCGGGGCCGACCTTGGTGCGGGAGGGCTTGGCCAGCTCTGCCTGGTGCTCCTGCAGGATCGACTGGAGGTCCTGGGCATGGGCTGTTGCGGGCAGTCCGAGCAACAGGAGAACCGCGAGGAGGGCACGAAGCATGGCGAGCGCCTGTATATGGGGAAGATCGGGAGACATGGCGGGGTCAGTGCCCCGCCATGCCGGCGTACTGTCCGGATGGCGTGCGGCGCGCGTGGCGCCGCCGCTGTCAGGAGATCAGTAGTTGGACTTGATCTGCACGCAGGTGGAGGTCTCGGTGTTGTACATGCCGCACTGGAGGTCTTTCCAGTCGGACTCGAGCACCGCGGATTCCGGCAGGAAGTCGGTCCAAGCATCGCCCGGGACCGGCTCGGTCGAGGAGATGATGTCGAACTGGCCATCTGCACGGATCTCGCCGATCAGGACCGGCTTGGAGAGGTGGTGGTTCACGCCCATCACGGCGGTACCGCCGGTCAGGTTCGGGAATTCCTGGCCCCACATCGCTTCGCGCACGGCGTCTACATCGGTGGTGCCGGCCTGCTCAACCGCGTTCACCCACATGTTGAAGCCGATGTAGTGGGCTTCCATCGGGTCGTTGGTCACGCGCTTCTCGTCGCCGATGAAGGCATGCCACTGCTCGATGAACTCGGCGTTGGCCTCTGTGTCGGCGGACATGAAGTAGTTCCACGCAGCGAGGTGGCCGACGAGGTTGGAGGTATCCAGACCCGACAGTTCCTCTTCGCCCACGGAGAAGGCGACGACCGGGATGTCGTCGGCAGAGATGCCTGCCGCGGCCAGTTCCTTGTAGAAGCCGATGTTGGCGTCGCCGTTGATGGTCGAGATCACGCCGACCTGCTTGCCGTCTTCACCCAGCGCCACGACATCGGACACGATGGTCGCCCAGTCCGAGTGGCCGAAGGGGGTGTAGTTCACGAAGATGTCCTCCGCGGCGATGCCCTTGTCCTTCAGGTAGGACTCGAGAATGTTGTTCGTGGTGCGCGGATAGACGTAGTCGGTGCCGAGCAGGGCGAATTTCTCGACGCCCAGTTCCTCGAGGAAGTAGTCCACGGCCGGGATCGCCTGCTGGTTCGGCGCGGCGCCGGTGTAGAACACGTTCTTGGAGCTCTCTTCGCCTTCGTACTGCACCGGGTAGAACAGCAGGCCGTTCAGTTCTTCGATCACGGGCAGCACGGACTTGCGCGACACGGAGGTCCAGTTGCCGAAGATCACGTCCACATTGTGAACGGTCAGCAGCTCGCGCGCCTTTTCGGCGAAGAGCGGCCAGTCGGAGGCAGGGTCGACCACGACGGCTTCGAGTTCGCAACCCAGCACGCCGCCCTTTTCGTTCTGCGCGGCCACCAGCATTTCCATGGTGTCCTTCAGGGTCGTCTCGGAAATGGCCATGGTGCCGGACAGCGAGTGGAGGACGCCGACCTTGATCGGCTCTGCGCAGTCCTGCGCGGAAGCAGTGCCGGCAATGATCGCCGTGGTGGCAGCACCGGCGAGAAGTTTGGTGAATCTGTTCATTCTTGTCTCCCTGCGAAGGTGTCCCTCGGCGCGGCAAGGCGCGCTCCTGTCCCTCGCGTTCCTGTTGCATCCCGTGCGGCAGCGTGATCGAGGCGATGATCCTGGGCTTTCGCACGCCCTCTGAAGCCCGACGAAATCCGTCACATCTGCAGGGGCAGCGTCACTTGGGGGCGCGAGACGATGTTCGGTCAATCACGGCGCGGGTGACGCATGGTGAATCGCTAGGTGTGCTCATGAAATGACCTGATATTTGGGGGAGTGATCAAAATGTGTGCGGAATTTCGGGGTCGGTTGCCAAAATTTTGGGGAATCGTTGTTCTGACAGCCGGATGGCGTCTACGAATTGTGCAAGTGGAAGACGGGGGACCCGCGTGACATTTTATCAGCGCGAGGATGTGGAGGCGCCCGCAAGCGCCCCGAACGCCCAGCCGAGGGCGGTGGGCGATCTCGTGCTGTCGGCCAAGTCGCGGAGCGGTGTCTCTGCCATCGACCGGCTGCGGACGTCCGGCTGCCTGAAGACGCTGTTTCCGCGCAATGCCGAGGCCGTCGAGGCCATCCTGATCAACACCTCCGGCGGGCTGACCGGCGGGGACCGCCTGGCGCAGGTCGCGGAGGCAGGCGCCGGCGCCCGCCTGACGCTGACCACCCAGGCGGCGGAGCGGGCGTATCGTTCGGCCTCCGGCTGGGCGCGGGTCGATACGCGGCTGACGGTGCAGGCGGGCGGCCGGATCGACTGGCTGCCGCAGGAACTGATCCTTTTCGAAGGCGCCCGGCTGCAGCGCAGCCTGCGCGCCGATCTGCATGGCGACGCCCGCCTGTTGCTGGTGGAGCCGGTGATCTTCGGGCGCGCGGCCATGAGCGAACGGCTGCACGACGCAGCGCTGCGCGACCGGATCGAGATCCGCCGCGACGGCGTGCCGCTCTATTCCGATGCGGTGCGGCTTGAAGGCGACCTGACCGTGCAGATGGCGCGGCCCGCGGTGGGCGGCGGCGCCGGTGCCATGGCCTGCATTGTATACGTCGGTGCGGATGCGGAGGGGCGGCTGGCCCAGCTCCGGTCGCATCTGCCCATAACCGGCGGCGCTTCCCTCCTGCGCCCCGACGTGCTTGTGGCGCGCGTGCTGGCCGAGGACGGCTTCACGCTGCGCAAGACCCTTCTGCCCGCGCTGGACCTGCTGTCCGGCCACGGGCTGCCCGTATCATGGAGACTTTGACGGCATGCAACTGACCCCCCGCGAAAAGGACAAGCTTCTGGTGGCCATGGCCGCCGAGGTGGCACGCAAGCGGCTGGCCCGCGGTGTGAAGCTGAACCACCCGGAGGCCATCGCGCTGATCACCGACGCGGTCGTCGAAGGCGCGCGCGACGGCCGTTCCGTGGCCGACCTGATGCAGGCCGGGGCAGAGGTCGTCAGCCGCGAGCAGTGCATGGAAGGCATCGCCGAGATGATCCACGAGGTGCAGGTCGAGGCGACCTTTCCCGACGGGACCAAGCTGGTGACGGTGCACAACCCGATCCGCTGAGCGGGCGGCGGGCGTCGATTGAGTATTTGGAAAGCAGAGAAACAGGGGACATCGAGATGAAGACAGCAATGGGACTGGCGGCAACGGCCGCGATGGTGGCGGCGCCCGCAGTGGCACATGAGGCCGGAGCGCACATGCACCCGCATGGGTCCGAGGGCTGGCTGGCCATGACGGCAGCCGCGGTTCTGGTGGTCGCGGCGCTCATCGTGGCGCGGTGGACCAGATGATCCCCGGAGAGCTGTTCCCCGCCGAGGGCGAGATCGTCCTGAACGCGAACCGCGAGGCGATCACGATCATGGTCGCGAACACCGGCGACCGGCCGGTTCAGGTGGGGTCGCACTACCATTTCGCGGAGACCAACCCGGCGCTCGACTTCGACCGGGAGGCGGCGCGGGGCATGCGGCTCGACATCGCGGCGGGGACCGCGGTGCGGTTCGAGCCCGGTCAGCGGCGGGAGGTCAACCTGATCCCCATCGGCGGGTCGCGCCACGTCTACGGATTCAACCAGAAGGTCATGGGCGCCCTCTGAAAGGGCGTAACCGGCCTCATACCACCAACCGGGAGTACCAAGTCATGTGCAACGCCTGCCTGATCGAGAACGTGCGGAAGTCCGCCTTTTCCCGACGCGATTTCTTTCGCCGTAGCGCCGCGGCGGGGGTGGCCGCCGTCGCCGCCGGTGCGGTGACCGCGCGGCCGGCGCTGGCGCAGTCGTCGGGGAAGGTCGTCGACCTTACATGGACGCTGACGCCCGAGTTCCCGACTTTCGACGGCAACCCAGGCATCATGTTCGAACCGGACAAAGATTATGCCGCGGACGGCTACAAGATCTGGAAGGTCACCTTCTACGAGCATTCGGGCACGCACATCGACGCACCGGCGCATTTCGCGGAAGGCGCGGATTCGGTCGACGAACTGGCGCCCGAGAGCCTGATGTGCCCGCTCTGCGTGGTGGACATCACCGCGAAGGCCGCCGAGGACCCGAACGCCATGGTCGAGGCCGAGGACATCGAGGCCTGGATCTCGGCCAACGGCGACATTCCCGAGGGCGCCTGCGTGGCGATGAACTCAGGCTGGGAAGAGAAGATGGGCAGCGACGCCTATCGCACCGACGCCGAAGGGAATTTCGCCTTCCCGGGGTTCGCGAAGTCCGCGACCGACATGCTGCTGGAAATGGGCGCGGCGTCGATCGGGGTGGACACGCTGTCGCTCGACCCCGGCAACTCCGCCGACTTCGCCGTGCACTATTCCTGGCTGCCCGCCGGGCGCTACGGGATCGAGAACCTGAAAGGGCTGGGCCAGTTGCCGGCCACTGGCGCGACGCTGTTTGTCGGCGCGCCGAAGCACGAGGCGGGGACGGGCGGCCCGGCGCGCGTGCTGGCGGTCGTCTGATGGCGGTTGTTCCCCTCCTGTCCGACGAAGACCTGTCGGAGACGGCCCGCGCTGTCTTTGACGACATCCGCCGCGTGCGGGGGACCGACTTCGTCAATAACTTCTGGCGCGCGCTGGCCAACGACCCGCCGCTCTTGCAGGCGACCTGGGAGCGGCTGAAGGTGGTGATGGCGCCCGGGGCGCTCGACCCGCTGACGAAGGAGATGATCTATGTCGCCGTCTCGGCTGCGAACGGCTGCGAATACTGCTGCCATTCGCACAGCGCCGCCGCCAAAGCGAAGGGCATGACCGAAGAGATGCATGGCGAGCTTCTGGCGGTGATCGGAATGGCCATGCAGACGAACGGGATCGTCAACGCGTTGCAGGTCCCGGTCGACGAGGCGTTCAAGGCATGACCGGGGGCGTGAGTGGGAGGTATGTCAACGCTGCAGGGAGCGCGCGCCGCAGCCTCTCTGCCTTTACCTACAGGAGCATTTTCGTGCAGTCCTCTTCCCCGCTCACCTGTTATCTCCGCGTCGCGGAACGTCAGGCCATGCTGGCCCTCATGGCGGCCGAGGCCTCGGCTGTCATCACCATGCGCACGCTCGGCTTCATGGGCATCTGGTCGGTGCCTGCGTCCGAGAACACGCGCATGGTCTCGGAAAAGCAGGCCGCGATGGTCGAGGCCGGGCACGGGATGATCCGGGCGGCGTGGCGGGGCGAGGCGCCGGACGCGGTCTATGACGCCGTGGTGCTGCCGTTCGACAGGGCCGCCCGGGAAAACCGGCGCCGGCTGTCGCGAAGAGGATTCCGGCGGCCCTGAGGGGGACGCCTTGCGGCCGGTGAGACCGGAAAGAACAAGCCGCCGGGGCGCCTTGCGTGGGCAGACCGGCGAACGAGGGAGATTACAGGAATGCCGACGTCCATCAAACGCGCAGACTATGCCGCCATGTTCGGTCCCACCACCGGGGACCGCCTGCGCCTGGCCGACACCGATCTGATCATCGAGGTCGAACGCGACCTGACCGCCGAAGCCGTGGGCGCCGCGGTCAGCGGTGGCAGCGGCGCCAACGCCGCAGTCTATGGTGAAGAGGTCAAGTTCGGCGGCGGCAAGGTGATCCGCGACGGCATGGGCCAGAGCCAGGTCACCCGGGCCGAGGGCGCTGTCGACACCGTCATCACCAACGCGATGATCGTCGACTGGACCGGCGTCTACAAGGCGGACGTGGGGCTGAAGGACGGGCGCATCGCGGCCATCGGCAAGGCGGGCAACCCGGACACCCAGTCGGGCGTGAACATCATCGTCGGCCCCGGAACGGAGGCCATCGCGGGCGAAGGGCGCATCCTGACGGCAGGCGGGTTCGACAGCCACATCCACTTCATCTGCCCGCAGCAGATCGAGGACGCTTTGCACTCCGGCCTGACCACCATGCTGGGCGGCGGCACCGGCCCCGCGCATGGTACGCTTGCCACCACTTGTACGCCGGGGCCGTGGCACCTTGGCCGTATGCTGCAGGCGGCGGATGCCTTTCCGATGAACCTCGCCTTTGCAGGCAAGGGGAACGCGTCGCTGCCTGCTGCGCTGATCGAGCAGATCAAGGGCGGTGCCTGCGCGCTGAAGCTGCACGAGGACTGGGGCACCACCCCCGGCGCCATCGACTGCTGCCTCTCGGTGGCGGACGACTGGGACGTGCAGGTGATGATCCACACCGACACACTGAACGAGAGCGGCTTTGTCGAGAACACGGTGAAGGCCATGAAGGGCCGCACCATCCACGCCTTCCACACCGAGGGCGCGGGCGGCGGGCACGCCCCCGACATCATCAAGATCTGCGGCGAGTCGTTTGTGCTGCCGTCCTCGACCAACCCGACGCGGCCCTTCACCGTGAACACCATCGAAGAGCACCTCGACATGCTCATGGTCTGTCACCACCTCGACAAGTCGATCCCCGAGGACGTGGCCTTTGCCGAAAGCCGCATCCGGCGCGAGACCATCGCCGCCGAGGACATCCTGCACGACATGGGCGCGTTCTCGATCATCGCGTCCGACAGCCAGGCCATGGGCCGTGTCGGCGAGGTGCTGATCCGCACCTGGCAGACCGCGGACAAGATGAAGAAGCAGCGCGGGCGGCTGTCGGAGGAGAAGGGCGATAACGACAACTTCCGCGTCCGCCGTTACATCGCCAAGTACACGATCAACCCGGCCATCGCGCATGGCATCGCGCACGAGATCGGCTCCATCGAGGCGGGCAAGCGCGCGGACCTTGTGCTCTGGAACCCGGCGTTCTTCGGCGTGAAGCCCGAGATGGTGCTGATCGGCGGGACAATCGTCTGCGCGCAGATGGGCGATCCGAACGCGTCGATCCCGACGCCGCAGCCGGTCTATTCGCGCCCGATGTTCGGCGCCTACGGCCGCAGCGTCGAGAACTCTGCCGTGACCTTCGTGTCGGAAGCCGCGCAGTCGGAAGGGATCGGGGCGTCGCTTGGGCTCGCGAAGTCCACCGTGGCGGTGCGCAACACCCGCGGCATCGGCAAGGCGGACCTGAAGCTGAATGACGCGACCCCGAAGATCGAGGTGAACCCGGAAACCTACGAAGTGCGCGCGGACGGCGAACTGCTGACGTGCCAGCCGGCGACCGAACTGCCGATGGCACAAAGGTATTTCCTGTTCTGACGTGCCGGGCGGAAGGTCAGGGCCGCCGGTCGCTGCCAGTCATCGCGGAACGCGGCGGCATGTGCACCGCGGCGTCCCGCCTGTCGTTTGCAGGGTGCGATCCGGACCCTTGCGGGCAGTAGACGGGCTCTCGCCCGGACAGCTCGACATGGAGTTCCTTGATCATCTGCATGCGCTCCCGGATGGAATCCAGGGAGGTGGAGATGCGGGATATGATTTGCCTGTTGCCCATGCGAAACTGGTTAAGTCGATGGGGTAAAAACTTGGTTATCAAATCGAACAAGACGCGCGTTTTTCCATCGGCCAGAGGCACGCGCGGCAGGAGAATACCGATGCGAATCTTGGGCTTGGTGGCAGTGTTGCTGGTCGCGGGGCCGGTGGCGGCGGAGTGTCCGGTGGCCGCGGACCTCGAGACAGGCATCCGGTTCGACGTGGACGAGGGCGACAGCGAGGTCTTTCGCAGCCTGCGCCCTGGCGTGGTCGAAGCGATCTACTCGCACGCCGACGGCGGCGCCACGCGTACGCTGCTGGGGCAGGGGGTCTACCTTCTGGAGCTTGTGGAGATGGCGGGCAAGGAACCGGATCCGTCGACCCGCATGACCTATGCCTTCCCGCAGAACGCCGAGGACCTGCCGCGGCCCGTGCCCGGCTCGACCGCCCAGTTCGAGCTGCTGCGCAACGAGAACGGCAGCCTCGAGCGCGAAGTGCAGTCCTACGACTTCGGACCACAGGCCCGCGCGACCTTCGGCGCCTGTACCTACGACATGATCCCCATCGAGATCCGCTATTCGGAGGACGACTCCAACACCGTGGATCTGCTGCATTATCTGCCGGAACTGGGCATCGCCTATTTCGCGGGCAGCACCTATGACGGGACTACCGACCGCTACAGCTATCACCGGATCGAGGCAGTGAAATGAATGATATCCCCGTGGCACAGATCCTGAAACGCGGAGAGGGCGCAGGCGCCCCCGAGACCGTGGTTCTGGATTATGACGGCCGCTTTCTGCGGCGAAAACGGCTGGTGGCCGAGAGCGGCCTGGCCTTTGTGGTCGACCTGGAAAAGACGACGTCTCTCGACGATGGCGATGCGCTGGAGCTGGGCGACGGACGGCTTGTGGCGGTGAGGGCCGCGGCCGAGGAGGTGCTGGAAATCCGCGGTCCGCTGGCGCGTCTGGCCTGGCACATCGGCAACCGCCACACGCCCTGCCAGATCCTCGATGACCATCTTGTGATTCAGCGTGATCCGGTGATCCGCCACATGCTTGAACACGTCGGCGCCGAAGTGCGCGAAGCCGTGCGGCCGTTTACCCCGGAGGGCGGCGCCTACGGGCATGGCCGTACCCACAGCCACGAACACGGCCACACCGCCCATGCCCATTGACCCCCGGCTCCTGACGGTCGCGCAATGGCTGTCGCCGTCCTACCCCTTGGGATCGTTCGCCTTTTCCCAGGGGCTGGAGCGGGCCTGCGCGGACGGCCACGTGCACGATGCCCGGTCGCTGGAGGCCTGGCTGCGCGACGTGGTCGAGGTGGGCAGCGGACGGTCGGACGCGGTCTGGATCGCGCGGGCATGGCACGAGGACCTGCCGCTTGCCGAACTGGACGCGCTGGCGCGGTCCTACATGCCCTCCTCCGACCGCCTGAGGGAGGCGGAGCGGCAGGGCGCGGCCTTTGCCCGGATCACCTCTGACGTCTGGCAGATCGAGGTGCCCGCGGTGGTGCTGCCGGTCGCCCTGGGCCATGCCGCGCGCCGCGTGGGGCTGGAGCTTGGGCCGCTGCTCATCCTTTATCTTCAGGGGGTTGTGAGCAACCTCGTGGCCTGCGGGCAACGGCTGATGCCGCTGGGCCAGACCGATGCACAACGGATCGTCGCCGCGCTGTCGGCGCCCTGCGTCGCGGTGGCGGAGACCGTCGTGACAGAGGGCGGCGAGATCTGGTCGAACAGCTTCATGGCG
The DNA here is from genome assembly GCF_030126985.1 of Sagittula sp. MA-2. Lineage (GTDB taxonomy): Bacteria > Pseudomonadota > Alphaproteobacteria > Rhodobacterales > Rhodobacteraceae > Sagittula. Next base: position 715,216 of record NZ_CP126145.1, read on the forward strand.
GATATCGCCTCCATGACACACGAGACACTGGACGTAAGGATTTTCCAATCGTGACAACCATGAACGGGCCGCTTCGCATCGGGATCGGGGGACCGGTCGGTGCGGGCAAGACGACGCTGACCGCCCGCCTCGCGGAGCGTCTGAAGAACGATTATTCGATCGGGGTCATCACCAACGACATCTACACGCAGGAGGACGCAGAGGCGCTGATGCGCATGCAGATCCTGCCGATGGACCGGATTATCGGTGTGGAAACAGGGGGTTGCCCGCATACGGCGATCCGAGAGGATGCGTCGATCAACCTGGCCGCGGTGGCGGAAATGGTAGAGCGGCACCCGGAGGTGGAGGTCGTCCTGATCGAATCCGGCGGCGACAACCTAAGCGCCACCTTCTCGCCGGAACTGGCGGATTTTACCGTCTATGTCATTGATGTTGCTGCCGGAGAAGAGATCCCGCGCAAGGGCGGGCCTGCTATCCGGCGCTCGGACCTGCTGGTCATCAACAAGACCGACCTTGCGCCTTACGTAGGGGCCTCGCTCGACGTGATGCGTGAGGATGCCACCCGGGTCAGGGACGGTCGTCCCTTTATCTTCACCAGCCTGCGGCAGGGCACCGGGGCTGATGACGTTGTTCAGCAGATCCAGGCACTTACCGGGATCTAGACCCAGGCCTTACAGCGAAGCCCAGTCGGTGAAACGCCACGACTTGGGCTTCGGGGCCACCGGCAGTTCGGGTTGCGGTTTGCGTGTCTTGCGAGCCATTCTTGGCACCTCCTTTGACAAGATTAACCTGTGCTCTATCAGGAGGTTCCACCAGTACGGAATACGTGACCGGAGTGTGGCAGGATCACCCCGGCGGAATGATGCCCTTGGTCAGCAGGATGTTGCCGTAAAGCCTTGTTTCCCCGGTCTGAATCACGGCGAAACTACTTTTGGCCCGGTCGTAGAAGGCGAATCTTTCGGCGCTGGTAATCTTCGTTGGGTTATCGGAAACGCGGTCGATAATGCCTTGGAATTCCGCGACAATCTCGGGCACGGCGTCCGCATCGCCCACGACCTGCATGGTATAGGCGGGATCCGGGATGAAGCTGTCGAGCGGCATCAGCGTCAGAACCGCGTCCAGAACGTCGGTCGCCGGGATGCCGTCGAGGCGATGCACCTTGCAGCCCATTGAATAGGCCGGGAAATTCGCATCGGTGATGGCGAGCACATCGCCGTGGCCCATGGCACGCAGCGTGTGGAGGATGTCGGGGGACAGGATAGCCGGGATATTGCGTAACATGGCGCCATGAAGCGCGAGAACGGCGAAACTGGCAAGTGTAAATGGCGCGTCCGCGCCGTTCATCCTGCCGCGTTAACGTTTGCGAAAGGTGAGTCCCGGCCGGTTTGGCCCCCCGAACCGGCCGGTTGGTAACCTTTTCGGGAGAGGCGCTGCCGCACAGGCCCAGAGGCGCCGAAAGCGCCCCGAATCGTCTGCATCCGGAAGGGGACCGGCATGACCGGAGCCTGCGGCTCGACAGTCCTGGTGCCGGAAGGGGAGGGGCCCCGTCGCGCGAGCGGCGCGGAGCCCCGAAAGCGTGCTCAGAGCAGCTCGAGGTTGCCTGCGGACTGCTTGCCGTCGCGGCCGGTCTGCAGCTCGTAGCTGACTTTCTGGTTGTCGGCGAGGCCGGTCAGGCCGGAACGCTCGACTGCGGAAATGTGGACGAACACGTCCTTGCCGCCCTCATCCGGCTGGATGAAGCCATAACCTTTGGTGGTGTTGAACCATTTCACGGTGCCTTTGGCCATCGTGATGTCTCCTGTCTTGTTCCGCACGCGGGAGTGCTGCGGGTCGGCGTAGGTCAGAGCAAAATCGGTGCTCTGTCGCCGTATGAGGGAGACAGGTAGGCGATCTGGTAACGTAGCAAGGGCAATCGTATCTCAGATCTGGTGATTCTGAGCAAGAGAGATTGCGTTAACGTTGTGTTGAACGCGCAGCGCGACAGGCGCTTTTCGGCCTGAGCGTCAAATCTGCGTCGTCTGGCGCCGTTCTTTTCGGCGCCGTAGACATCGGGCGCGGCGGTCTGCGCCCGAGCCGCAGGGAGAGGGCACTCTCCCTGCGTCCGGTTCTGCCCGAAGGCAGAGTCGTCAGAGCAGCTCGAGGTTGCCTGCGGACTCTTTGCCGTCACGGCCGGTCTGCAGCTCGTAGCTGACTTTCTGGTTGTCGGCGAGGCCGGTCAGGCCGGAGCGCTCGACTGCAGAGATGTGCACGAACACATCCTTGCCGCCGGATTCCGGTTGAATGAAGCCGAAGCCTTTGGTGGTGTTGAACCATTTCACGGTGCCAGTGGCCATCGTGTGTCTCCTGATAGATTTACCGCACGCAAAATCGCTACGGTCCGGCGTAGGTCAGAGCAAAATCGATGCTCTGTCGCCGGATGAGGGAGACAGGGAGGCGATAGTGGTAACTGCAGCAAGACGGCGTATGACAGGTTGAGGGCCCGGACGCAAGGGGGAAGGTGTGTCGCCTGTCAGCGGGGTATCTGTGCGCTGTCGCGGGACCCAAGGGGCCGGGATCGCGGCGCCGGGGGGCCGATCAGTGGCTGGCTGCCGACGATTCCTCTTCGGGGCCAGGGCTGCCGGGGGGCATCCGGTGTCGCCGTTTGCCGAGGCGGGCGCCTTTCGCGAACAGCAGCTTTCCCAGCCGCATCGGGCGTGCCTGAGGGTGCGCGGGGACTTCGTCAGACGGTGCGCCAAAGGCCACGGCATCGCAGAGCCGTGTTTCCAGGTCGTGGGACGGCGCGGGCTGGCGGACGACATCGTTCAGGGCTTCGGACCCGTAGTGATGGACAAGGGTGGTCAGCAGGGCGTCGTGATCGGACTCCAGATCCGCCATCTGGCGCCAGTGCGTGGCGTAGCCTTCGCCGTCCGCGAGCCGGTCATTCGCGGCCAGTCCCGTCGCCAACTTTGCGCGGAGCTGCGCGGTGGAGCGGATCGGCAGGTGCAGGACACGAATCCCGCAATTCACGGACCGGGCGTACTTGTGCTTGCCGAGAAACCGGTGATTGCCCTGGGCGACGGTCAGGTCCCGGTCGGCAATCGCGAGGTTGATCGCGGACTTGCGGATCCAGATGGCCGTGTCGTGCCAGCGGCCGATACGGCTGTGCGGCTGCACATTGCCCTTCTCCAGCAGGACGGCGTTGTCCCAGAACATGTGCACGCATTGTCTGAACGACCAGCGCCGCAGGGTCCTGCTGAGGTGCTTGCGGGAGCGGACATCGAGGTACTCGTCGGCATCCAGAAAGAACAGCCAGCCGGTTTCGCCCCTGGCCACAAGCTCGTTCTTCACGGAGGTCATGAGCCGGCCCTGGGCCAGCTCTGGCTCCTCGAAGGGACGGACGTCCAGGTTCGGGTGCCTGGCCGCCAGTTCCGCCAGCTTCTCGCGGGTGCCGTCCGTGCTCAGGTGATCGTAGATGATGCACTGGTCGAAAATCGACGTGATGTGCGCGATCCAGGTTTCGATGATGTCGATCTCGTTGCGGACCATCCCGGTGCAGAGGAGCCGCCTGTGGGGCCTGCGCGAGACGACGCGCCAGAGGGGGTATGCGCCGGACGGGCGCGCCGAATTCGGTCTGCGGGCCATGGGCGTCTGTCCTCTGCGGCGGAAAGTCATTTGAAAACGGGTCGTGCTGAAAATGCAGGGCCGGGATTGCGCGGCCGCACTCCCGAAGATCGTAACAGATCCGGCCGGGTTTCGCCATCCGGCAGGGCAGGGTGGGCTGGCCGCCCACCCTGTATTGCTCAACGCGTGAACTTCTTGTGCTTCAGGCGCTTCGGTTCGAGGGCGTCGGCGCCGAGGCGGCGTTTCTTGTCCTCTTCGTAGTCCTCGAAGTTGCCTTCGAACCATTCCACGTGCGCCTCGCCCTCGAAGGCCAGGATGTGCGTGCAGATCCGGTCGAGGAAGAAGCGGTCGTGGGAGATGACCACGGCGCAGCCGGCGAAGTCGACGAGGGCGTCCTCGAGGGCGCGGAGGGTTTCCACGTCGAGGTCGTTGGTCGGTTCGTCGAGCAGGATGACGTTGCCGCCCTCCTTCAGCAGGCGCGCCATGTGCACCCGGTTGCGTTCACCGCCCGAGAGCTGGCCCACCTTCTTCTGCTGGTCGCCGCCCTTGAAGTTGAACGCCCCGCAGTAGGCGCGGGAGTTCTGTTCGGCGTCGCCCAGCTTGATCACCTCGGCCCCGCCGGAGATCGCCTGCCAGACGGTGTCGGTGGCGTTCAGGTCGTCGCGCGACTGGTCGACGTAGGACAGCTGCACAGTATCGCCCAGCTCGACCGTGCCGGCGTCGGGTTTTTCCTGCCCGGTCAGCATCTTGAAGAGCGTCGACTTGCCCGCGCCGTTGGGGCCGATGACGCCCACGATGCCGCCCGGCGGCAGCGAGAAGGACAGGTCCTCGATCAGGAGCTTGTCGCCCATCGCCTTGTTCAGGTGCTCCACCTCGATCACCTTCGCGCCGAGGCGCGGGCCGTTGGGGATGACGATCTGCGCCCGGCCGACACGCTCGCGCTCGGACTGGTTGGCCATCTCGTTGTAGGCCTGGATCCGCGCCTTGGACTTGGTCTGGCGGGCCTTGGCGCCCTGCCGGATCCAGTCGAGTTCGCGTTCCAGCGTCTTCTGCTTGGCCTTGTCCTCGCGGGCTTCCTGTTCCAGCCGCTTGGCCTTCTGTTCGAGCCACGAGGAATAGTTGCCCTCGTAGGGGATGCCGCGGCCGCGGTCGAGTTCGAGGATCCAGCCGGTGATCGAATCGAGGAAGTAGCGGTCGTGGGTGACGATCAGGATGGTGCCCTTGTACTCGATCAGGTGCTGCTGGAGCCAGGCGATGGTCTCGGCGTCGAGGTGGTTGGTCGGTTCGTCGAGCAGCAGCATGTCGGGCGCTTCGAGCAGCAGCTTGCAGAGCGCGACGCGGCGCTTTTCACCGCCAGAAAGGGTGGCGACATTGGCGTCGTCCGGCGGGCAGCGCAGCGCCTCCATCGAGACGTCGATCTGGCTGTCGAGATCCCAGAGGTTCTCGGCGTCGATCTGGTCCTGAAGCTGGGCCATCTCGTCGGCGGTCTCGTCCGAGTAGTTCATCGCCAGCTCGTTGTACTTGTCGAGGATCGCCTTCTTGCCCGCGACGCCCAGCATGACGTTTTCGCGCACGGTCAGGCTCTCGTCGAGCTGCGGCTCCTGCGGGAGGTAGCCGACCTTGGCGCCTTCTGCGGCCCAGGCCTCGCCGGTGAAGTCCTTGTCGATGCCGGCCATGATCTTCATCAGGGTCGACTTGCCGGCGCCGTTGACGCCGACGACGCCGATCTTCACGCCCGGCAGGAAGGACAGGCGAATGTTTTCAAAGCACTTCTTGCCCCCGGGATAGGTCTTGGAGACGCCGTCCATGTGGTAAACGTACTGGTAAGAGGCCATAACATCGCTCCGCTGAGGGTGTCGGTTTCGTGCGCAGTACCGCATGGGCCGTGAAGGTGCAATCCTGAGCGGCGGGACACCTGCGGGCCGCCCTGCCATCAAAGCGGCGGGATGGGCGTTTTTCCAAACGATTGCAGGGCCTTGAGGGGTGGCGCGCGGGGATCAGGCCCGGCGCCCCTGCGATCGGTTTTCGATTAATTCGATCTAAAGACTTCGCGATCATGAATAGCCCGGACCGACGGGGCCGGAGGGCCGCGCCCGTCCAGACCCATTTTCGCCGGAGAAGCCGATGACGTCCGAAACCCTGTCCCGCAAGACCAAGGCGATGAACCTGAAGTGGAAGGTTCCGCTGCAGATCGCGATACCCACGCTTGCGATCGTCCTCGCCGTTTCGGCCTTTGCCTACTGGCAGGCGGCGCGGGCGCTGGAAGAGCGGCGCAGCGCGGTGCTGGAGGCGGTCATGGAAGAACGCCAGGTGGCGCTTCGGGAATGGCTGGCGCAGATCGAGACGGACATCATCCTGATGGCCGAATTCGACAGCACCGGGGATGCGCTGAACCGCTTTACGCGGTCGCGCCGCCTTGTGGGGGAGAATCCGGACGAAACGCTCCGCCAGCTCTATATCGACGAAAACCCCAACCCGGTGGGGGCGAAGGACGAGCTGATGACGGCACGGGACGGATCGCTGTGGTCGGAGGCGCATGCACTGTTCCACCCGGACCTGCGCCGGTTCCAGCAGATGCGGGACTACAATGACCTCTTCCTGTTCGATCCGGACGGCAACCTCGTCTACTCGGTCGTCAAGGGACCGGAGTTCGCCACGAATTTCGTGACCGGCCCCTATGCCGACAGCGCTCTGGGCAGGGTCTTCCGGGAGGCCCTGGCGCTGGAGGCCGTCGACGCGGTGTTCTCCGAGATAGAAGCCTACGCCCCGAGGGACGGTCTGCCCGCCAAGTTCGTCGCGGCACCTGTGCTCAACGCGGAGGGTGTTCTCCTGGGGGTCGCGGCGCTGCAGATCAGGGTCGAGGAGGTCGGCACGATCCTCGGACAGACGCCGTTCCTCGGCCGGACCGGCCTGATCTACGCGGTCAATGGCGAGGGGCTGGCGCTGACCGCATCGCAGCACCCGGGCGGGCACGGCATTCTCGACCCGCTGCCGGACCTGCCGCAGGTCATTGCGACGCGCCAGAACGAGACCTTCTTTTCGGACGACGTGACGGGGCTGTCGGGCAATCCGGCGCTGGCGCTGGCCGACAGCTTCGAGGTCAACGGCACGGACTGGCACATCGTGATGGAGCAGGACCGGGAGGAGGCGATGGCCACCGAGAACGGGCTGTTCGTCACGACCGTGGCGCAGGTGCTGATCGTGCTTGTCATGGTGATGGGCGTGGCGATCGTGGTGGCGCGGATGCTGACCGGCCGGATCGGCGACCTGTTGCAGAGCGTGCGCCGCATTGCAGACGGCGACTACCATACGGAAGTGGCGCAGGCCGGCACGACCGACGAGATCGGCGACATCGCCCGCGCGCTGAACGGCTTCCGCGAGGACCTGTCCCAGGTCGAGGCGGCGCATGCCCGCGAACAGCAGAAGGCGGCCCAGCAGGCGAAGGCCATGGAGGCGCTGCGCGAGGCGCTGGTCAAGCTGGCGGACGGCGATCTCGACTGTGCGATCCGGCAGACGCTGGACGGCGACTACGCGCCGCTGAAGGAGCACTTCAACGCCACGGCAGAGTCGCTGTCGGCGATCATCGAGGAGTTGCGCTCCAGCGCGATCTCCATGGAGACGGACATCGACCGGCTGGGCGAGGGGGCGGAACAGCTCTCCTCCCGGACGGAGAACCAGGCCGCCACGCTGGAAGAGACGGCAGCCGCCATGGACCAGATCTCGGCCAGCGTGAACTCCACCGCCCGTGGCGCGAAGGAGATCGTCGGCGCTATCGGGGTCGCCCGCGACCAGGCGGAGCGCGGCGAAGAGGTGCGGGGCCGCGCGGTGCACGCCATGAGCGCGATCGAAAGCTCCTCGAAGCAGATCGCCCAGATCATCGGGGTGATCGAGGACATCGCCTTCCAGACCAACCTTCTGTCGCTGAACGCGGGCGTCGAGGCCGCGCGGGCGGGCGAGGTCGGGCGCGGCTTTGCGGTGGTCGCCTCCGAGGTGCGCGCACTGGCGCAGCGGTCGTCGGACAGCGCGTCGGAAATCCGCAGCCTGATCACCAACTCCAGCGAGAACGTGTCGAACGGCGTGCGGCTGGTGTCGGAACTGGGCACCGCGATGGAGGGCATCCTGCACGAGGTCGTCTCGGTCTCCGAACGGGTGCAGCACATCGCGGTCGGCGCGGCAGAGCAGGCGCAGGGCATCGGCGAGATCAACAACGGCATCTCCATGCTCGACCAGGTGACCCAGCAGAACGCCGCGATGGTGCAGGAGAGCGTGGCCTCGGGCCGCGGGCTGAAGGACAAGGCGGTGGGGCTGCGCAGCCTCGTGGCGCGGTTCCGCACCCAGGGCACCCCGGGGACAAAGCCCCGGCCGGTGGCGAGGGACGCAGGCCCGGCCGCAGCCATGTCCGAGAAGGCCCCCGCGCCCAAGCGTGCCGCACAGAAGACCCAGCCCAGGGCCGCCCGCCCCGCCGCGTCCGGGGGCGGCCATGCCGACACCGCGGACCTCGGCTGGGACAGTGCCGACGCCCGGCCCCTGCCTGCGAAAAGCGCGTCCCCGGTCCGTGCAGCCGCCGGCGGAGCCGCGCCGCTGTGGCAGGATTTCTGAGAAACGGCAGCGGCTTGACGGCGATCCGCTTGATCCGGGCCCCGGGAATGCGTAGGCCTGAAAACAGGAGCCACGCAGGAACAGGACCCGCGATTGAGACCGTCGGACATGCCATCCGCGTTCCGGCCCGGCGCCCGCGTGGGACTGCTGGGCGGATCGTTCGATCCCCCGCACATGGGGCACGTGCAGCTTTCGAGGGAGGCGCTGAAGCGTTTCGGCCTCGACCGGGTGGTGTGGCTGGTGAGCCCCGGCAACCCGCTGAAACCCCATCCGCCCGCACCCCTGGCCGAGCGGGTGGCGGTGGCAGAGGCCATCCTCGGCGGCCATCCCGCCATCTCCGTCAGCGACATCGAGGACCGGCTGGGCACGCGCTACACCGCCGAGACGCTGGCCGCGCTGACCGGGCTTTGCCCGCGTGTGCGGTTCACCTGGCTGATGGGTGCCGACAACCTCGTGCAGTTCCACCGCTGGGACAACTGGCACGACATCCTGGACCGCGTGCCGGTGGGCGTGCTGGCCCGTCCGGGCCACAGGCTCTCGGCGCAGAGGTCGGTCGCGGCGCGGACCTATGCCGATGCCCGTATCCCCGCCCGGGCCTCGCGGCTGCTGGGGTCGGCGGCGGCGCCGGCGTGGTGTTTCGTCAACATGCCGATGCGCCCGGACAGTTCGAGCGCGCTTCGGGCGGACGGCCGCTGGGGGTCGAAAACGTGAACGCCCGGGCCCAATTGCCCGGTTGCGGCGGGCTGTCGGATTGGCTTAGATCGCCGTCATGACCACCGGGGTTTCAAGACGTTCCTTTCTTTTCGGCGCGGGCGCCCTGGCGCTTTCCGCAGGCGGAGCCATGGCGCGGCCGCCAGAGGTGTCGCTCAGGCCGGTGGCCCGGGGCGACGACCTGCGGCTGCGCAACCTGCCCTCCATCGAGGAGATCATCGCGCGGGCGAAGCTCGACGGCACCGTGGGGTTCTGCGTCTCGGACGCGGCCACCGGCGAGGTGCTGGAAAGCCATGATGCCGAGATCGGCCTGCCGCCCGCCAGCGTCGCCAAGGCGCTGACATCGGGCTACGCGCTGGCCCATCTGGGCCCCGATCACCGCTTCGAGACGCGGGTGCTTGTGACCGGCGCCGTGACGGACGGCGTGGTGCAGGGCGACGTGATCCTCGCCGGCGGCGGCGATCCGACGCTGGAGACCGATCACCTCGCCACGCTGGCGCAGCGGCTGAAGGCGGCGGGCGTCACCGGCGCGACCGGCGGCTTCCGCGTCTGGGGCGGCGCGCTGCCCTACCAGCACGACATCGACACCGCCCAGCCCGACCATGTGGGCTACAACCCGGCGGTGTCCGGCCTTTGCCTGAATTACAACCGGGTGCATTTCGAGTGGCGCCGGGCCGGGGCCGAGTACGAGGTCACGATGGACGCGCGGTCGGGCGCGCACCGGCCGGAGGTGCGCATGGCGCGCATGGCCGTCGAGGCCCGGAGCATGCCGGTCTACACCTACAACGACGCCAACGGGCAGGACGCCTGGACCGTGGCGAAGGGCGCGCTGGGCTCTGGCGGGGCGCGCTGGCTGCCGGTCCGCAAGCCGGAGCTTTACGCCGGCGAGGTGTTCCAGAGCTTCGCCCGTGCGCAGGGCATCAAGCTGGGCGCGCCGCAGGTGATCGAGGATCTGCCCGAGGGGGCAGAGCCCGTGGCCCGCATCGAAAGCGGCCTGCTGACCGACATCCTGCACGACATGATGACCTATTCGACCAACCTGACGGCGGAGGTCGTGGGCCTGTCGGCCAGCCGGGCGCGCCTGGGGCGGTTGCCGCGCGACCTGCGCGAATCCGCGGGCGCGCTGAACGACTGGGCGAAGGAGAGCCTGGGCGTGCCGGAGATCGGGCTGGTCGATCATTCGGGTCTGGGCGACCTGAGCCGTGTGCCAGCCGCGCGGATGATGGAGGCGCTTGTCGCCCTGCACCGCGACAAGCAGCTGAAACCGCTGATGAAACCCTTCCTGATGCGCGACGCCCAGCGCCGCGTGATGGACAACCACCCGATCGCGGTCCATGCGAAGACCGGGACGCTGAACTTCGTCAGCGGGTTGGCGGGCTTTGCCGACCTGCCGAAGGGGCGGGAACTGGCCTTTGCGATCTTCACCGCCGATCTCGACCGCCGCGCCAAGCTGACGGTGGAGGAACGGGAACGCCCTGACGGCGCCTCGTCCTGGAACGTCCGGGCGAAGATGCTGCAGCAGGCGCTGATCGAACGCTGGGGCGTGCTTTACGAGACCTGAGCCGGGCGCTGGGCTTATCGGCTTCTGGTTGGCATCACGGCCCGCAGCGGGCCTTTTCCGGCCACGTCAACGGCCTCGCGTGCCACGGGCACCTGTCCGCGGATCGTTGCAAGGCCCGTCCGCCCGCGGAACGCAGGGTAGGGCGGGGCTTTGCGCCGCCCCGCCTCCGGCTCAGTTGGTGATGACCACGCGCATGTTCTGTTTGCCGACCTGCTGGGTCAGGCCGAAGAGCACGGCGGCGTGTTCCGGGTGCAGCCGCACGCAGCCCGCCGAGGCCGGACGCCCCAGGCGCGAGATCTGGTCGGTGCCGTGGATCGCGTAATTGCCGTTGAAGAAGATCGCGTAGGGCATGGGCGCGTTGTTGTAGAGGCTCGACTTGTGGTGGCGCGACAGCCATTTCGCCGACCAAGCGCCGCGCGGCGTGTACTTCCCGCTGCGCGCGGTCGAGACCGGCCACTGGTAGGCCACCTGGCCGTTGTAGATCACCGTCATGGTCTGCGACGAGATATCGACCTGCGCCACGAGCGGCGCGGCAAGCGCGCCCAGCGGCAGAAGGCAGGTCATCACCGCACCGAAGGCGGCAGCAAGAAATCGGTTCATAATTGTCCCTCCAGGAAAACGCGGGCAGCGCAATTGGCGAAAATATGCCGATCCAGAGGATACAATGCCGTTAACGCCCGGTCAGTCCGGGAATCCTGACCCCTGAGGGGTTCGCGGCGACATTCGCGCCGACCGATGCGAAAATGCCGCGGTCGGGCGCGTTTTCTGCGGCGATATCAGAGGGAAAGGTGACGCGCGCGGGCGCCGCGCTCGATCGCGGCGGCGTGCAGGCGATCTATGTTCAATTCGTAGCGAATCTCTTCGAGCAGCCTGAGTTCGGTTTCCCGCAGCGTGCCGTCGGCAGCCGCCACGTCGCAGGCCAGCGCATAGGCGGTCTCGAACAGGCGCTCGGGCAGGTTGTCCCGCATCAGGCCGAAGAGCGCGTCGAGCCCGTCTTCCTGGTCGAACAGCTCGAACACCAGCCGCGACATGGCGCCGATCCGGTCGTTGTCGTAGTCGGCGAAGACCGGCAGCAGGTTCACCGCGGAGTCGATCTTGACCAGTTCCGAGGTGCGGACGTTCTCGTCCGAGGCGGAGACCGCGATCATCAGGGCCACGAGGCAGTCCTGCGGGCTGAGCGGGTGTGTCACGTCGGTCATGGTCGAAGCCTTCGTCTGGTCAGCAAGTCTCGTATATCCGCTGTTTATTGACCCCGGCGCGCCGGGGCAATAGGAAGCGCGCGGTATCCACCCCCTGATGATCCCGAGGAGTTCCGGACATGTCCGATCTGCGTGACGCCGCCATGACGGCAAAGGCCTGGCCCTTTGAAGAGGCGCGCCGGATCCTCAAACGCTACGAAAAGACGCCGCCGGAAAAGGGTTACGTGCTGTTCGAGACGGGTTACGGCCCCTCGGGCCTGCCGCATATCGGCACCTTTGGCGAAGTGGCGCGGACCTCGATGATCCGCCGGGCCTTCCAGGAGATCTCGGACATTCCGACGCGGCTGATCTGTTTCTCGGACGACATGGACGGGATGCGCAAGGTGCCGGGCAACGTCCCGAACCAGGAGCGCCTGCGGGAGGACCTGCAGAAGCCGCTGACCTCGGTCTACGATCCGTTCGAGACGCACGAGTCCTTCGGCCACCACAACAACGCCATGCTGCGACGGTTCCTCGACACCTTCGGGTTCGAATACGAGTTCATCTCGGCCACGGAGTTCTACAAGTCGGGCCAGTTCGACGAGACGCTGCTGCGCGCGGCGGAGCGGTACGACGACCTGATGAAGATCATGCTGAAGTCGCTGCGCGAGGAGCGCCAGCAGACCTATTCGATTTTCCTGCCGATCCACCCGGAGACGGGCCGCGTGATGTACGTGCCGATGAAGAACGTCGATGCGGCGAAGGGCGAGATCACCTTTGACGACGAGACCGGGCGCGAATGGACGCTGCCGGTGACCGGCGGGCAGGTGAAGCTGCAATGGAAGCCGGACTTCGGCGCCCGCTGGGCGGCGCTTGGCGTCGATTTCGAGATGTATGGCAAGGACCATTCGACCAACACGCCGATCTACGACGGCATCTGCCGGGCGCTGGGGGCGCGTGCGCCCGAGCACTTCACCTATGAGCTGTTCCTTGACGACAAGGGGCAGAAAATCTCCAAGTCGTCGGGCAACGGCATCTCGATCGACGAGTGGCTGAGCTATGCCTCGACCGAGTCGCTGTCCTACTTCATGTTCCAGAAGCCGAAGACGGCGAAGCGGCTGTATTTCGACGTGATCCCGAAGGCGGTGGACGAGTATCACCAGCAGCTCCGGGCCTATCACGGGCAGGACGCCGCGGCGCAGCTCAACAACCCGGTGTGGCACATCCACGGCGGCGACGTCCCGGAAAGCACGCTTGTGGTGCCGTTCTCCATGCTGCTGAACCTCGCGTCGGCGGCCGGGGCGGAGGACAAGGCGGCGATGTGGGCCTTCATCAACCGCTACGCGCCCGATGCCACGCCCGAGACGCATCCCGACCTCGACGCGGCGGCGGGCTTTGCCGTGAAGTACTACGAGGACTTCGTGAAGCCGTCGAAGGTCTTCCGCGCGCCCGACGCGCAGGAGCGCGCGGCGATGGAGGACCTCGCGGCCCGGCTGCGCGGCTGGGACGGCGGCGCCGACGACGAGGCGCTGCAGTCGCTGGTCTTTGCCGTCGGCAAGGAGCACGGGTTCGAGAACCTGCGCGACTGGTTCAAGGCGCTGTACGAGGTGCTTCTGGGCCAGAGCCAGGGCCCGCGTTTCGGCGGGTTCATCGCGCTTTACGGCGTGTCGGAAACCGCTTCGCTGATCGAGACGGCACTGGCGGGCGAACTGACCGCCTGAGCGCCAGTCCGGCATCCTGACGCCTGACGGCGGGCGGTTGAAACTTTTGACCGGCCGCCTGCGTGCCTTACCTTGCGACACATGCAGGGGAGGCACGTCATGCGCGGATTGCTGAAATTGGTCATGCTGATGGGACTGGCGGGGATGCTGCTGGTCGGTGCGGTGAGCGCCGACGAGGAGGTGCAGCCCCGCGATCCCGCCATAGAGGGCGTCATCCGCCAGCAGATGGACGCCTTCATCGCCGAGGACGTCGAAAGCGCGTTCGAGTTCGCGGCCCCCAACATCCAGAGCATGTTCCGTACGCCGAAGATCTTCGGCGACATGGTGCGCAACGGCTACCCGATGGTCTGGAAGCCCTCGGGCGTGCTGTTCGGCGATCTCCGGATGATCGACGGCGCGCTGTGGCAGGAGGTCTATGTCACCGACGGACGCGGCCGCAACTTTGCGCTGGATTACCGCATGCTGGAGGTGGACGGCGCCTGGCGGATTTCCGGCGTGCAGTTCCTGCAGACGCCCGACGTGGCGGCCTGAGCAGGCCGGCATCGGCAGCAACAAGGACAGGGTGCAGTTGGTCTGGCCGGTGCCGGTGCTGGGCGACGTGGCGGTGACGATGCGCTGCGACGTGTGAGCCGTTCTTCGGGGGTGATAGGCCGCGTTCCCTGCCGGGGGCGCGGCCTTTGCGCGTTCAGGCCGCGCTCAGTGCCAGCAGGGCAGAGCGGCGCACCGGCGCCAGCATCATGTCGAAAACGGTCTGCAGGAACTCCACCGTCAGGTCGGCGGCGGTGACGGCGGCGCGCAGGGCCAGCCGTCCGCACATCCTGAGCGCCGCCTTGACGAAGCGCAGCGTGGTCTCGGCGATCTTCTTCGACAGGAGCGCGCCCTGGTGTATCGCCTCCACCATGCGGTCGAGCACGGTGATCCCGGCCGACAGCGCCAGCCCGGCCATGTTGACCATCCGCATGATGCCGCGCAGCGCCATCGACAGCGCGTGGTAGCCCAGCGCCGAGAAGCCCTGCGCCTTCTCCGCCAGCCCCAGCCAGTAGTCCGGGTCGCTCTTCTGCGCCAGCGGCGTGGCGGCGGGCCAGCCGGACGACGGCATCCGGTTGCGGTACTGGATGCGGTCGTGCGCGCGGGGCGTGATGTACGTGAAGCCGAAGTCGAGCCCTGTCGCCCCGGCGGCAAAGTGCTGGAAGGGCAGGACGGGCAGCATCGGCACCGGGTCGGACACGGAGTAGACCCGCCGCACGGTGCCCGGCGTCAGCACCCGGCGCAGTTGCGAGGACAGGCCGAAGCCGCCGATCCGGGGCGTGCCGAAGGTATAGAGCCGGCAGGCCGCGCCGCCCCTCAGCCCGTAGTCCGCCATGGCCAGCGTCGCCATCGCCCCGCCCAGCGAATGCCCGACGAAGTGCAGCGTTTCGGGCTTTGCTGCGTCGACGATGTGGTGCAGGTCGTCCTGGAAGGTCCTGTAGATCCGGTTGAAGCCCGAATGCACGATGCAGTCCCCCGGGCCGCGGTCCATCCCGAAGTTGAAGTTGGACACCCAGTCGCTGGCCGACACGCTGCCCCGGAACGCCACCACGAGGTCGCGCCCGCCGCCGCCGTTCCGCGTCTCGAACACCGCGCCGAAGCCCGAGGTGTCGCGCAGAGAGAACGCGCCGGACTGCCCGGTGAAGCCGGTGAGGGTGGAGAACTCCGACAGGTCCGCCGTACCGCGGCCCTTCTTCTTCTGCGCCGCCGCCAGCGATCCCTTCGCGCGCCACGTGGCCGCCGCGTCGTCGGTCGCCGCGGCAGTGTCGTAGGCGAGATCGGCGAAGGTGGCGGCCTGGCTGCCGGTCAGGAGGGTCATGGCGTGTCCTTCACTCGATCAGGGTGCAGGTGCCGAAGTGGATGTCGTCGGCGTGGGGCTCCACGCCGATGGCACAGCGGACGTTGAAGGGGCGGCCATCGGTTTCGGCATTCAGCGTCAGGCCACGGGTCGACAGGTAGAGGAACTGGAAGGCGCCGTCGGGCAGGTCGGCGTAGAAGTCCTGGGTCACCGCCTCGCGCGCGGGGATCATCTCGAAGATCCCGCGCTTCGGCGGCACGGCGCCGAAGGAGAACCGGCCCTCGGCATCGGTCACGGTGCTGTCCTCGCCCCGCTTGCCGCGCCAGAACCACGCGCGGCGCACCGGCGTGTCGGGAACGGGCGCACCGTCCGCGTCGACAAGCTGACCGCTCATCGGGGAGCAGAGGTATTCGTCAGCGCGGGCCATCGCCGTCTCCGCATGAAAAAGGATGAGGGCCGCAAGCGCGGCCCGGGCCAGGATCCGAACCAGGGTCTGAAAGGGCATATCGCATGAACTTTGTCCTGCCCTCCTGTCTACCGCTTTGCGCGCAAGGCGAAAGTCAGGAAAACCGGAGGTGGCGCAGGCTGTCCGGATACCGGTCAGGTGGTGGGTCTTTCGGGCGGGGCGGGGAGTCGCGTTCAGAACTCGGTCCAGAGGCCGAACTTCAGCCCCATGGAGCTGTCGCCGGTCAGCCCGTAGGTGCCGCCGACCTCTGCCTTCAGCCGCTGGCCGAGCGGGACCACGTAGGACGGCACGAGGCGGGCGAAGGCCGGGTCCCCCTGCCTGAGGCCGCTCTGCATCTGCAGGATCAGCTTGCGGTCGTCCTTCAGGTTCCGGCCCCATGTCACGTCCAGCTTCAGGTCGTTGCGCCCGGTGCCGGTGTGCATCTCTGCCAGCGCGTCGACCGAGACCCAGCCGCGTTCCAGCCCCCAGCCGACGGACAGCCCGGGCCGCACCACGGTGTCGGAGTCGATCCGGCCAAGGCCCAGCTGCGCCGCCACCTTCGGCCCTTTGTCCCGGTCGCGCAGCGGCGTCTGGAAGAACACGATGGTCTTGTCGCCGCCCGACACCGACCGCCCGAGGTCGAGCCCGAGGGTCAGCCGCGGCGTCAGCCCGTATTCGAGGTAGAAGGTCTGGTAATCCTCCGTTGGCCCGAACGCCGTGGCAAGGAGAAGGTCCTGCGGCCAGGACACCTGCGCCGAGACCATGGCAAACCCCGCCCCCTTCTCGCGCTGCCAGGCGCCCGCCTGCGCCGGGGCGCAGCCGAAGCAGGTCAGGACGAGGATGGTCACGGCAAGGACGGCGGCGCAAAGGCGCATGGCGCGACACTCCGGATACGGCAGACGTGGTAATCCTGGCGCAATGTTGGTTAAGGTGCCGTAAAGGCCCGGGTGCGGGCGGTTTACCGTCGGCGCGAAGTGTCGCGGTGCCGGGACCGCGGAAGGGGCTGGAACCGGCCATGCTGCAGGTGCACAATCGCGGCAGGCTCCCGGGGGGATGGACGATGGCAGGACAAGTGATAACCGTGGCCCAGCAGAAGGGCGGATCGGGCAAGACGACGCTGGCGGCGCATCTGGCGCTGGGGTTCCGGGCCGAGGGCAAGACCGTCGGGCTGATCGACCTCGACCCGCAGGGCAGTCTCGGGCGCTGGTACATGACGCGCTTCGAGGCGGACGAATCCGCCTGCGAGCGGCTGGAGTTCGCGACATCCTCGGCCTGGGGCATCTCGATGGAGGTGCGCAAGATGGTCAACGTCTGCGACGTGGTGGTGATCGACACGCCGCCGAAGGTGGACAGCGACCTGCGCCCGGCACTCCGCGTGGCGCATCTGGTCGTGGTGCCGATCTCGGTCGGGCACATGGACCTCTGGGCGACCGAAGGGGTGATGGACCTCGCCGACCGCGAGAACAAGCCGGTGCTCCTGGTGCTGAACCGCACGCGGTCGGGCACGCGCCTCGGCGCCGAGGTGATGGAGGCGGCCAGGAAGCTGGGCGCGCCGCTGGCCGACGCGGCGGTGGCGCAGCGGGTGGGCTACGCCGAGGCGATGGGCCACGGCCGTGGCGCCATGGAGACCCGGGGCCCGGCCCGCGAAGAGATCGCCGCCCTCGTCGCAGAGGTGGCGGAGCGGCTGAAACCGCGCTAAGGGCACCGGACGGCCCGCCCGGGCCAGAAGACGGAGGTGCCCCCTCATGGCAGGCAAAAGCACAGGTCGCACGACCGATCACGCAGACATCCTCGCGGCGTGGCGCGCCCATGGCGAAGCCGAGGGCCAGCCGGTTTCGCGGCTGGGCTACTTCTGCGCGCCCTTCCGCCCGGCAAACGGCCCGCTGGCCGACCGGGTGATCAAGGTCTACCGCGGCCTGCCCGACCCGGCGGTGATGGACCGCCTCGCGGCCTGCCACGACGACTACGTGGCGGCGCTGCACGCCGCCCGCGTGCCGCTGCCGGAAACGGAATTCCACCTTGTCGACATGGGCGCACAGGCGCGCGTGCCGGTGATCGTGCAGGAGGCGCTCGACCCCGCCGGCCTGATGCGCCCGCTGATGCAGAGCCGCCCACTCGACGAAACCGTGCAGATGATGGAGGCGGCGGGCCAGGTCATCGCCCGCTTCTGGCACTGGGCCGAAGGCTTCGACGGGCGCATCGGCTTCCACCCCTCGATCCGCAACTTCGCCATCGTCGACGGGGATGCGGTGTTCTTCGACACCTTCCCGCCGCTGATCCACTACAGCCGCGACGAGATGGGCAGGATGCTGCTCCAGTTCTCCGAAAAGCGGCTGATGCGCGTGGTGGGGCCGTTCCTGAAGGCGCGCGTCACCGGCATCCAGGACGAATGGTATTCGCCGGCGGAAACGCTGGTCGGGCTGGTGGGCTCGGCCTGCCGCCTGCGCCCCGACGACGCGGAGGCCTACCTCGCCTGGGGGCGGGAGTTCGTCGCGCGGGAAATGGCGCCCTGGGCCGGGGAGGCTCTGCCGGGCCTTCAGGACGCGCCGCGCCTGCCGGGCTACTGGACGGGGTTCCGCAAGATCCTCGGCCTGCAGGGCGAACCCAACGTCTGAGCCCCGGGCACGCCGCCCGCCCTTCATCTTGGCCGAAATACCTCGGGGTCCGGGGCAGCGCCCCGGTCCGCGCGTTCCGCAAGGAAAAAGGGTGGCGCAAAGCCCCACCCTACATGTCGTCGCGGCGGTCCCGCAGGGCGGGGCGGCGCCCCGCCCGCGAGTGCGTCAGACGATCTTGATACCCGCGTCCGCGGCGTCCTTGACGAACTGCGCGAGACCCTTGTCGGTCAGGATATGGTTCGCCATGGCCTTGATCACCGCCGGCGGGGCGGTGGCCACGTCTGCGCCGATCTTGGCCGCGTCGCTCATGTGGTTGGCGGTGCGGATCGACGCGGCGAGGATCTGCGTTTCGAACCCGTAGTTGTCGTAGATCTCGCGGATGTCGGCGATCAGCTCCATCCCGTCGAGGTTCAGGTCGTCGAGACGGCCGATGAACGGAGAGATGAAGGTCGCGCCGGCCTTGGCCGCCAGCAGCGCCTGGTTGGCGGAGAAGCAGAGCGTCACGTTGACCATGCGGCCCTCGTCCGACAGCGTCTTGCAGGCCTTCAGGCCGTCCCAGGTCAGCGGCACCTTCACGGCGATGTTCTCGGCGATCTCGGCCAGGCGGCGGCCTTCGGCGATCATCGCGTCGGCCTCGGTGGCGACGACTTCGGCCGAGACGGGGCCGGAGACGAGGTCGCAGATTTCCTTCGTCACCTCGAGGATGTCGCGGCCGGATTTCTTGATGAGGGAGGGGTTGGTGGTCACGCCGTCGACCATGCCGAGGTCGTTCAGTTCCCGGATGGCGTCGATGTCGGCGGTGTCTACGAAGAATTTCATGATCGGTCCCCTTGCGCGGCCTGATGAGAGTCCCGCGTGTCTTACCCCATGACGGGCGCCTCCGAAAGAGTTAGGTTTGCGCTAACGGAATGCCGCCGGATCCTTGCAGACCGGCAGGAGGGGCGTTGCTGTGTGTCCCGGCGACGTCACCGGGGGCAAAAGCCGGGTCACAGCGGGTCTCGGCGCGGTCCCCGGTCAGGCGTTGCAGATGTCGCCGCCCCGCCGTGACGGGACAGTCGGCAAGCCCATCCGCAGTGCGGTTGGCTGGCGCGGGTTATTGCGGTGGCCCCCGGTTTGCGCCATCTGTCGGGCATGCAGGAGTTCTTCGAACAGGGCGCGCGCGTCGGCGTGCTGACGGCGCAGCCGCTGGACCGGCTGCTGGATTACCGCGCGCCGGAGGGCGGCTGTTTCCTTGGTGCCTATGTCGAGGTGCCGCTGGGCCCGCGCAAGGTGCTGGGCGTGGTCTGGGGGCCGGGCGAGGGCCAGTTCGACGCCGCAAAGCTGCGCAGCGTGATCCGGGTGCTCGACGCGGCGCCGATGCGGGCCGAGATGCGCGCCTTCCTCGAAAAGGCCGGGGCCTACACGCTGACGCCGATGCCCGCGATGCTGCGGCTGGCGACCCGCGCGCCGGGGCTCGGCGACGGGCCGTCGATGCGCAAGGTCTACCGCCGGGGCGAGGGCGAGCCGGAGCGGATGACCGACGCCCGTCGGCGGGTGATCGCGGCCTCGGAAGAGCTGGGCGGCCTCGCGCTGACGCTGGGCGAGCTGGCGGAGGCGGCGGGCGTGACCTCTTCCGTGGTGAAGGGGCTGGTGAAGAGCGGCGCCATCCGCGAGGAGGAAAGCCCGCGCGACACGGCCTTCCCCGCGCTCGACCCCGACTATGGCGGCAAGGACCTGACGGAGGATCAGGCGGCGGCGGCGGATGTTCTGCGCGACGGTCAGCGGGCGGGCACCTATGGCACCGTGCTGCTGAAGGGGGTGACCGGGTCCGGCAAGACGGAGGTCTACCTCGAGGCGGTCGCCGAATGCCTGCGGCAGGGGCGGCAGGCGCTGGTCCTTCTGCCGGAGATCGCGCTTTCGGCGGAGTTCCTCGCCCGGGTGGAGGCCCGCTTCGGCGCGCGGCCCGCGGAGTGGCATTCCGGCGTGACCATGACGGAGCGGCGCCGCGTCTGGCGTATGGTCGGCGAGGGCCGCGCGCAGATGGTGGTTGGCGCGCGCTCTGCCTTGTTCCTGCCGTTCCAGCGGCTTGGGCTGATCGTCGTCGACGAGGAACACGACACTTCCTACAAGCAGGAGGACGGTGTCCTCTACAACGCGCGGGACATGGCGGTGCTGCGGGCCTCCATCCTCGGCGCGCAGGTGGTGCTGGCCTCCGCCACGCCCAGCCTCGAAAGCTGGGCCAATGCGGATGCGGGCAAGTACCGGCGGCTGGTCCTGACCTCGCGCTTCGGCGAGGCGGTGCTGCCGGAAATGCGCACCATCGACATGCGGCGGCAGGAGGTGCCCTCGAACCGCTGGATCTCGCCCGCGCTGGCCGCGGCGGTGAATGCGCGGATGGAGCGGGGAGAGCAGGCGCTTCTGTTCCTCAACCGCCGGGGCTATGCGCCGGTGACGCTCTGCCGGGCCTGCGGGCAGCAGATCGGCTGCGATCATTGCGATGCGCGGATGGTGGAGCACCGCTTCCTCAAGCGGCTGGTCTGCCACCAGTGCGGCGAGACGAAGCCCATGCCGGAGGTCTGCCCGTCCTGCGGCGCGGAGGACAAGCTGGCCGCGGTCGGCCCCGGTGTCGAACGGCTGGCTGAGGAAGCGCAGGCGCAGTTCCCCGAGGCGCGGATCGCGGTGCTGTCCTCGGACCTTTACGGCACGGCGCGCGAGCTGAAGGCGCAGATCGAGGGGATCGCGGCGGGCGGCGCGGACATCATCATCGGCACGCAGCTTGTGGCGAAGGGGCACAACTTCCCGCTGCTGACGCTGGTGGGGGTGATCGACGCGGACCTCGGGCTGCAGGGATCGGACCTGCGCGCGGCCGAGCGGACCTTTCAGCTCATGCGGCAGGTGGCGGGGCGCGCCGGGCGGGCGGAGAAGCGCGGCGAGGCGCTGTTGCAGACCTATCAGCCGGAGCACCCGGTGATCCGCTCGATCCTTGCCGGTGACGAGGAGGCGTTCTGGAGCGCGGAGGCCGACGAGCGCCGGCTGGGCGGGATGCCCCCCTTCGGACGGCTGGCGGGGATCATCCTGTCGGGGCCGGACGTGCAGGAGGTCTTCGACCTCGGCAACTGGCTGGCGCGCAACGACGGCGCGCTGCGGCGGGTTGGGGCACAGGTCTTCGGTCCCGCGCCCGCGCCCATCGCCCGGGTCCGGGGGCGGCACCGCGTGCGTTTGCTGGTGCGGGCCGAGAAGGGCGTGGCGCTGCAGGGGGCGCTGGCCGACTGGGTGCGCCCGGTGAAGCTTAAGGGCGACCTGCGGCTGGCCATCGATATCGACCCGCAGTCGTTCTTCTGACCGGCTTCTGACCGCGGCCGCCCTTTGCCGCACCGCGCCGCCCTTTCCGCAGGGGAAGGGCGGACGGGCGCATCCATAAGGCGATCAGGGCGCATAAACCTGTGGTTTCCCCGGTGTTCTTGGGTCGGCCGTCTTGTCTGACTTCTTCGCGGCCTCTACATGCCTTTGCATGAAACGATGGATCCCTTTCGTGAAGAGCCGGCCACGGGTGTCGGTCGTGCGCCTGCAAGGCGCGATTTCCGTTCCCGCCAGAGGCAACCTGAGCGACAGGACCGCAGCCCCCCTGCTGGAGAAGGCCTTCCGGTCGAAACCGCAGGCCGTGGCGCTTGAAATCAACTCTCCGGGCGGGTCGCCCGTGCAGTCCTCGCTGATCGGGGCGCGCATCCGCCGCCTGTCCGAGCAGCACAACATTCCCGTCTATGCCTTCGTCGAGGACGTTGCGGCCTCCGGTGGCTACTGGATCGCCTCTGCCGCGGACGAGATCTGGGCCGATGCGAGCAGCATCCTCGGCTCGATCGGGGTGATCTCCTCGGGGTTCGGGGCGCATGTCTTCCTGCAGCGGCAGGGGATCGAGCGCCGGGTGCACACGGCGGGCAAGTCGAAGTCGATGATGGACCCGTTCCGCCCCGAGACCGAAGAGGACGTGGCCCGTCTGAACCGGCTGCTGGGGCAGTTGCACGACACCTTCATCAACCAGATCCGGGCCCGTCGCGGCGAGAAGCTGGCGTCGAACCCCGACCTCTTCACCGGCGAGATCTGGGTGGGGCAGGCGGCGGTCGACCAGGGTCTGGCCGACGGCATCGGGCACCTCGTGCCGGTGATGAAGCAGCGCTTCGGCGACAAGGTGCGCTTCAAGCGGTACGAGGCCAGGCGGCCCCTGCTGCCGCGCCTGGGTGTCCAGATCGCCCAGGGCGCGTTGAGTGAGATCGAGGAGCGTGCCGACTATGCACGGTTCGGCCTCTCGTGATCGCAAAGATCGTCCTCCTGTTCCTGCTGGTCATGGGCCTTCTGGGCGTGTTCGGCAAATGGCGCATGCCGGGGGCGAAGAAGATCGGACAGTTGCGCAAGAAGGCGATGCTGAGCGCCAAGAAGTGCCCGCACTGCGGGGGCTACAGCATCGGCGACGCCCCCTGCGCATGCCGGAAAGGTAAAGGCTGACATGGTATTCCTCTATGCCCTGCTGGGCTTGCTGATCCTGCTTCTGGCGGGCGACGCTTTGGTCAAGGGCGCGGTCAACCTGTCCCTGCGCGTGGGCATCCCCGCGCTGATCGTCAGCCTGACGATCGTCGCCTTCGGGACGTCCGCGCCGGAAATGCTGATCTCCGTGCAGGCGGCAATGCGCAACGTGCCGGGTATCGCACTGGGCAACGTGATCGGTTCCAACACGGCCAACGTCCTGATGGTGCTGGGCATTCCTGCACTGATCACGGTGATGCACACCTCTGCCCACGACACCCGCAAGAGCTATGTGCAGATGCTTTGCGCGTCGGTGCTGTTCATCGGGCTGGCGGTGCGCGAGGTCTTCGACTGGAAGTCGGGCATCGTGCTGCTGGCGGTGCTGGCGTGGATCCTCGCCGATCAGATCAAGGACGCGCTGGCGCACCGGCGGGCGGGCGAACTCGACGAGGAACTGGAAGAACCGGAAGGCGCCGACCCGGACATGCCGTGGTGGAAGATCGCCTTCTACATCGTGCTGGGCCTGATCGGCCTGCCGCTGGGGGCGGATCTGCTGGTGGACAGCGCGACCGAGATCGCGCGCATGTTCGACGTTTCCGACGAGGTGATCGGCCTGACGCTGGTCGCGGTCGGCACCTCGCTGCCGGAACTGGCGACCACCGTGATGGCGGCGCTGCGGCGGCAGGCGGACGTGGCCCTGGGCAACGTGATCGGGTCGAACATGTTCAACCTGCTGGCCATCATCGGCGTGGCCTCGATGATCGCACCCATGCCGTTCGAGCTGCCGGAGCTGACCTTTGACCTTGCGGTGATGCTGGGCGCCTCGTTGCTGCTGCTGCCCTTCGTGTTCCTTAAACGCGACCTGAACCGGATGTGGGGTGTCATCTTGTCCGCGCTCTACGTGGGCTATGTCATCCTCGTGATCGTCTGAACGGAGGCCTGATGTCTGAACAGGGAAAACGTGCGCTTGTGACAGGCGGCGCGCGGCGGCTGGGGCGCGACATGGCGCTGACGCTTGCGCAGCAGGGATACGATGTGGCGGTGCACTACGGCGGGTCCGCCGATGCCGCCGAGGAGACCGCCGCGGAGATCCACGGGATGGGGCAGAAGGCCGTCACGCTGCAGGCCGACCTGCTGGTCGAGGACGAGGTGCAGGCGCTGGTGGGCCGCGCGCAGGAGGCCCTTGGCGGGCCGCTGACGGCGCTGGTGAACAACGCCTCCATCTTCGAGCATGACGACTACGGCACGGCCACGCGCGAAAGCTGGGACCGCCATATCGAGAGCAACCTGCGCGCCCCCTTCGTGCTGATCCAGAACTTTGCGGAGCAGGCGCCGGAGCCGCTGAAGGACGCCCGCGGCGAGCCTGTGGCGCAGGCCATGGTGGTCAACATGATCGACCAGCGGGTGCGCAAGCTGACGCCGGAATTCGCGAGCTACACCATCGCGAAGATGGGGCTTTGGGCGATGACCCGGACGGCGGCGATGGCGCTTGCCCCGCGTGTCAGGGTGAACGGGATCGGCCCCGGGCCGACCCTGCGCGGCGGCCGCCAGTCGGACGAGGATTTCGCCGCCCAGCGGGCCGCGACGGTGCTGGAACGGGGCTCCGACAGTGAGGATATCACCGCCGCGCTGGTCTACCTGCTGTCGGCAAAGGCCGTCACCGGGCAGCTTCTGTGCGTCGACGGCGGACAGCACCTGGCATGGGAGACCCCTGACGTGACGGAAGTAGAGTGAGCAACGGCGGCGAAAGTTTTGCACGGTTCACGGAACTGTCACGGAAGCGTTACGAAAATGCTAAGAGTCTCAGCCACTTGTAGGGTGACCCAAAAATTTTATCGCGATTTCAATAGGTTGAAAATGCGATTAATTTTTGTGCATCCCGGCGAAGTGGGCTGAAATCAATGGAAATTTGCCACTGCCCCGAATTTGCCACCAGACTTATCCACAGAAACGGTGGATGTAATACCGCTTGAAACGGCGGCGCCGGCATTGCAGCAGACGGGGATTCGACACAGGTTGAAGCCGAATGGGCAGAGTGACATGAACGACAGTCCGGAGAGCGCCACCTCGCCCCGCGGGGTCGAGGTCATCCAATCCTATCTCAGGACGCTTGAGACGTCCCCGGGCGTCTACCGGATGCTCGATGAGCAGAGCCGGGTGCTGTATGTCGGCAAGGCGCGCAACCTGCGCGCGCGGGTGTCGAACTATGCGCGGCTGAACGGTCATTCGCGGCGGATCGAGCGGATGATCCGCGAGACCGCCTCGATGATGTTCCTGACCACCCGGACGGAAACCGAGGCGCTGCTGCTGGAGCAGAACCTCATCAAGCAGCTCAAGCCGAAGTTCAACGTGCTGCTGCGTGACGACAAGTCGTTCCCGAACATCATCGTCACCAACCACGCCTTTCCGCAGATCAAGAAGCACCGCGGCGCGAAGTCGGAGAAGGGCCAGTACTTCGGTCCCTTTGCCAGTGCGGGCGCGGTGAACCGGGTGCTGAACCAGCTGCAGAAGGCCTTCCTGCTGCGCAACTGCACCGACAGCCAGTTCGAGGGACGCACACGCCCCTGCCTGCTGCATCAGATCAAGCGGTGCTCGGCGCCCTGTGTCGGCAAGATCTCGGAGGAGGACTACGCGGCGTCGGTGCGCGACGCGGCGCGCTACCTGTCGGGCAAGTCGACCGAGATCCAGGAGAAGCTGGCCGCCGACATGATGGAGGCCTCCGAGGCGATGGAGTTCGAGCGCGCCGCCGCCCTGCGCGACCGCATCCGCGCGCTGACGCAGGTGCAGACCGCGCAGGGGATCAATCCGCAGACCACCGCGGAGGCGGACGTGATCGCGCTTTACATGGAGAACGGCCAGGCCTGTGTGCAGGTGTTCTTCATCCGCGCGAACCAGAACTGGGGGAACAAGGATTTCTACCCGCGTGTGGGCGACGACGTGGGCCCTGCGGAGGTCATGGAGGCCTTCATCGGCCAGTTCTACGACCAGAAGGAACCGGCGCGCCTGCTGCTCTTGTCGCACGGGATCGAGGACGAGGACCTGATGTGCCAGGCGCTGTCGGACAAGCTGGGCCGCAAGGTCGAGATCTCCGTGCCCCAGCGCGGCGAGAAGGCGGAGCTGGTCGAGGGCGCGCTGCGCAACGCGAAGGAAAGCCTCGGCCGCAAGATGTCGGAGACCGCGACGCAGGCGAAGCTCCTGCGCGGGCTGGCGGAGGCTTTCGGTCTGGACGGTCCGCCGCAGCGGATCGAGGTCTACGACAACTCCCACATCCAGGGCACCAACGCGGTGGGCGCGATGATCGTCGCAGGCCCGGACGGGTTCATGAAGAACCAGTACCGCAAGTTCAACATCAAGGGCGAGGACCTCGTGCCCGGGGACGACTTCGGCATGATGAAGGAGGTCCTGACACGGCGGCTGGTGCGGCTGAAGAAGGACGACCCCGACCGCTCGAAGGGGCTGTGGCCCGACCTGATGTTGATCGACGGTGGCGCCGGGCAGATCAGTGCCGTGGCAGAGATCATGCGCGAGCAGGGGGTGCAGGACGTGCCCTTCGTGGGTGTCGCCAAGGGCGTGGACCGCGACCACGGCAAGGAGGAGTTCCACCGCACCGGAGAGAGGCCCTTTGCGCTGCGCCACAACGATCCCGTGCTGTACTTCGTGCAGCGGCTGCGCGACGAGGCGCACCGCTTTGCCATCGGCACGCACCGGGCGAAACGGGCGAAGGCCCAGATGGCCAATCCGCTGGACGAGGTGCAGGGCGTGGGGGCCGCGCGCAAGCGGGCGCTGCTGCAGCACTTCGGCTCGGCAAAGGCGGTCAGCCGCGCGAACCTCGCGGACCTGAAGGCGGTGGAGGGCGTGTCGGAGGCGCTGGCCGAACGGATCTACGCCTTCTTCCACGAGCGGGGGTAGGGCGTCAGGCCTTGCCGCCGAGCCGGTCGAACATGGCCATGATCGGATAGGCGCGCGCCACGTCGCAGAGCGACGCATAGGCTGCGTCCAGGGTCTGCGGGTCGAGCGTCGCGCCAAGCGGCAGGTATGCCTCCTCGAAGGGCGGTGCGAGCGGTTCCGAGACCACGGGCTTGCCGCTCTGCAACGCCATGAGCATGCGCGGCACCTCGGTGTAGACGCCTTCGAGCCTGTGCAGGTTGGCGACGGCGGCAGCCCCGGCGATTTCCTTCATCGCCTCTGAGTGGCTGACGTTGTGCCGCAGGTCGATCTCGGGGTGGCGGGCCACGATGCGGGCGCGTCTTTCGTCGATCGCACCATGGCTCATGATCCCCTCTCCGCCGCTGCGGGGCGGGCAGATGGTCGGAAAGACATACGGTCCGAAGAGGAAACGGCCCGGCATCAGCCGGGGCAGCAGCCCGTAGACCGACCGTTGCGCCGGGGACCAGTCCACGACCAGATCGGCGTGAAGCATGATGCGCAGCAGTTTCGACAGCCGCAGCTTGCGGTTGATCTTGTGGCCATGGAGGTACTTGACCTGCTCCGTCTGCAGCACGATCAGTTTGCGGCCGGGGGTTCGGGTCGTCCTGCCGAAGCGGTGGGCCCCGACCCAGATGTCCGTCTCTGGCAGGGGCGGCAGGTCCTCGGGGAGGCTACGACGGAGGTTTGCGGCCACCTGCATCAGGGTCTGATGGTTCGAAAGGAAACGAAGGGGGCCGTGCTCGATGCACTGTACCTCTTTCTGCATTTGATCGGGTTCTCTGTCGGTACTGGCGCTGCGGCTGTATATGAAAGTCAGTTGCCGCGGACAAGGCGGAACGCGGCGGAGGCGCCCCAGCCGGCTGCGATGGCGATGGCCAGCGACATCAGCCCGTAGATCAGCGGCTGTTCGCGCGACATCGTGAAAAGCCAGCGTTCGAGGCCGACCTTCCGGACCTCGATCTCGGTCGAATAGGACGACACCACCTTGCCCTCGCGGGTCAGGAAGATGCGGGTCGGGTAGGCGCCTTCGGTCAGGTTGGCGGGCATCGAGATGCTGGTGTCGAACAGGGTCTGTTCGCGCAGCGTGACGGTGTCCTCGTTCAGCGCGTAGGTGCCGCTGTTCTCGTTGATGCGGATCACCGCGCGGGTGAAGTTCTGGCTGTCGAGCACGGTCATCGGCGCGCCGACAGAGCGGGTGACGCGCGGGATGGAGATGCCGTGGCGCAGGTCCTCGGTGTGGGTGATGACCTCTTCCCAGGGGGCGGAGGTGGCGATGGCGTAGAACGAGGGTGCGGCGTCGACCTCTACCGCGTCGGCGTTGACCCAGATGCCGAAGCGACGCTCCTTGCGGCGGACGGTCAGGCGCTGGTCGGGGCCTTCGACGGTGACGATGACCTGAAGGGGCGGCTCGGCGATCGGGACCTCGCGCTTGACGGCGCCGAAGATCAGGATCTCCGACCCGTCGAAATCGGTGGAGATCGACACCTGGTCGCGCGACAGGCCCAGCACCACGTCTTCGGCACCGGCGGGCAGGGCGGCCAGCAGCAGGACGAGAAGGGCGGTCAGCCGGGTCATGGCCGCGTCGGCCGTTCGATGACGTAAAGCTCGGACGGCGTGATCACCAGTTCCAGGCCCAGCTTGATGCAGACCAGCAGGACAAGCGCCGCCAGCAGGATGCGCAGTTGCTCGGCCTTCAGGCGGGTGCCCAGCATGGTGCCGAACTGCGCGCCGATCACCCCGCCAAGGATCAGCATCACCGCCAGCACCACGTCGACCGTGTAGTTGGTGGTGGCGTGCAGAAGCGTGGTGAAGGCCGCGACGAAGATGATCTGGAACAGCGAGGTGCCGACAACGACCTTGGTGGGCATGCCCAGCAGGTAGATCATCGCGGGCACCATGATGAAGCCGCCGCCGACGCCCATGATTGCGGCCAGCACGCCCACGGCGGTGCCGACGAGCGCGGGTGGGATGACCGAGATATAGAGGCCGGAGGTGCGGAACCGCATCTTGAGCGGCAGGTTGTGGATCCAGTTGTGCTTGCGCCGCTTCGGGCGGGCACCGGCGCGGGCCTTGCGCAGGGCATTGAGGCTCTCGATGAACATCAGCCCGCCGATGATCCCGAGGAACACCACGTAGCAGAGCCGTACCAGCAGATCGACCTGGCCCAGCGATTTCAGGTAGTTGAAGAGCATCACGCCGAACCCGGCGCCCACGAGGCCGCCGAGCAGCAGGACTGTGCCCATTCGGAGGTCCACCGTCTTTCGCCTGAGGTGGGCGAGAAGTCCCGAGAAGGAGGCCGCGACGATCTGGTTCGCGCCGGTTGCTACGGCGACGGCGGGCGGGATTCCGATGAAGAACAGCAGCGGTGTCAGGAGAAAGCCGCCGCCCACGCCGAACATGCCGGACAGCACACCGACCAGA
The DNA here is from genome assembly GCF_030126985.1 of Sagittula sp. MA-2. Classification (GTDB taxonomy): domain Bacteria; phylum Pseudomonadota; class Alphaproteobacteria; order Rhodobacterales; family Rhodobacteraceae; genus Sagittula. Next base: position 744,316 of record NZ_CP126145.1, read on the forward strand.
CCGCCGAGACCCAGCAGAAGGAAAGCGTTTACCGCGACTTCGGAAATGGGAAGGTAGACCTGCATGTATATTCGTAGTCGCATTGAGCGCGACTGTGCAAGTGCGGCAATCCGGAAAATCCGTGGCGCCGGGCGGATGGCCTCTCATGCCCGGTGACGGCCTGTGCGCCTCTTTGCGTCACGCCGGGAAAGGCGGGGGCCGGAGCGGGGCGCTCCGGCCCTGCGCTCAACGCTCTTTCACGTAGGGTTCACCCCCGGCGCGCGGGGGAATGGCCTTGCCGACAAAGCCCGCGAGGATGACCACGGTCAGGATGTAGGGCAGGGCGTCCATCACCTGCACCGGCACGGTGAACGCGCCGAGGTCGATGTTCTGGTAGCGCAGCGCCACCGCCTGCAGGAGGCCGAAGAGCAGGCAGGCGCCAAGCGCGTACCACGGCCGCCACTTGGCGAAGATCAGCGCCGCCAGCGCGATGTAGCCCCGGCCTGCGGTCATCTCGCGGACAAAGCCCGCCTGCAGCCCGGTGGCGAGGTAGGCGCCCGCCATGCCGCAGAGCACGCCGGTGATGACCAGCGAGGAGTAGCGCAGCCCGATGACGGAGACGCCGGCGGTGTCGACCGCCTCGGGGGCCTCGCCCACGGCGCGCAGGCGCAGGCCGTAGCGGGTGCGAAACAGCACCCACCACGTCAGCGGCACGGCCAGGAAGGCCACGTAGACGAGGATCGAGTGGCCGGAGATCAGGTCGGCGTAGATCGGGCCGAGGACAGGCACGTCGCGCAGCGCCTCGGCGCCGGGGAGGGCGATGTTCTCGAACCGGCCGCCGGCCATGAGCGAGGGCGTGCGCCCGCCCTGGCTGAACCAGACCTGCGCGATCAGCACGGTAAGGCCGGAGGCGAGGAAGTTCAGCGCCACGCCGGAAATGAGCTGGTTGCCCCGGAAGGTGATGGAGGCCAGCCCGTGCAGGCCCGACAGGAACAGCGCCGCGAGGATGCCCGCGAACATGCCCCAGATCACCGCCGGGAACAGGTTCCTGAGCCACGTCAGGTCCATGCCCAGCAGGACCCAGGATTCGGCGGTGCTGACCATGGCCGCGATGGCGGCGGAGAAGAAGGCCGCGATCAGCATCTTGCCCTCGAGCCCGATGTCGATCACGCCGGAGCGTTCCGAGAACAGACCGGCGAGGCAGGCCAGCAGCAGCGGCGTGGCGAGGCGGACGGTGCTGTCGAGCACTTGCAGGATGGTGTCGAGATCCATGGGTCAGCTCCTGGCCGTGGCGAGCCGGATGGCGAATAGGGTGAAGAACAGGCCGAGTGTCGCCTCGATCGTGCGGCGGGCGCGGGCGTAGAGCGCGCGCACCGGCGCAGCGGACAGCGCCAGCGCATAGGCGCCGTGCCCGGCGAGCGAGATCAGGAAGGCGCCCAGCAGGAACAGCGCGACGATGGCGGCGGGGGCGCCGTTGGTCGCGCCGACAGAGGCGATAGCGATCCAGAAGACGATGGCCTTGGGGTTGGTGACCTGCATGAGGTAGCCGGTTGTGAAGGCGCGCAGGGGCGACAGCGGCGGCATCTCGTCGGGGGCGACGCGGGGCGGGTGAATGGCCTTCCGGAACGATCCGTATGCCAGCCACAGCAGGTAGGTCGCCCCGACCATCCGCAGGATCGTCACCGCCCAGGCGGCCTGCTGCATGAGGACGCCCACGCCCGCCAGCGTCAGCGCGGCCAGCGTGGCGGCCCCGGCGGCGACACCGACCGAGGCGATGACGGCAGAGGCCCGCCCGCGCGACAGCGCCACGCCCAGCAGCATCGCGACGGCGGGGCCGGGCGACAGCACCGCCACCAGCAGGATGGCATAGGAGGCGAGGAAACCGGGCAGGTAGGCCTGCATCAGCGCGCCCCCTTGCCGAACGTCAGGAACAGCCGTTCGAGCGGCATCCGCACCATGTTATCGAGAGCCCCGGTGAACAGGATCACCAGCGCCTGGATCACGGTGATGAGTTCGCGCGGGATGTTGGTCCAGAGCGCCAGTTCCGCCCCGCCCTGGTAGAGGAAGCCGAAGAGCAGCGCGGCCAGGAACACGCCCAGCGGATGCGACCGGCCCATGAGGGCCACGGCGATGCCGATGAAGCCCGCGCCCTCGGTGGCGTTCATCACCAGCCGCTCGGCCTCGCCCATGGTGGTGTTGAGCGCCATCATGCCCGCCAGCCCGCCGGAGATCAGCATGGCGACGACGGTGGTGCGTGCGGGCGAGATGCCGGCATAGCGCGCGGCGGATTCGGAATGGCCGAAGGCGCGGATCTCGTAGCCCAGCTTGGTGCGCCAGATCAGCAGCCAGACGACGATGCAGGCGAGGATGGCAAGGAAGAAGGTGACGTTCGCCGGAGAGCCGCGGAACAGCGGGTTGTCGGCGCTGGCGAACATGTCCTGGAAGGTCGGCAGGTGCGTCGCCTCGGGAAAGCGGGCGGTGGCCGGGTCCATCGCGCCCTGCGGCCGCAGCAGGTTCACCAGCACGTAGTTCAGCACCGCGGAGGCGATGAAGTTGAACATGATCGTGGTGATGACGATGTGGCTGCCGCGCCGCGCCTGCAGGTAGCCGGGAATCCATGCCCAGGCCGCCCCGAAGAGGGCCGCGGAAAAGGTCGCCCCGATCAGCGCGATCGACCAGTGCGGCCACGGGATGTAGAGACAGGCGAGCGCCACGCCCAGCCCGCCGATCATCGCCTGCCCCTCGCCGCCGATGTTGAACAGGCGGGCATGGAAGGCCACGGCGACGCAGAGGCCGGTGAAGATGAAGTTGGTGGTGTAGTAAAGCGTGTACCCCCATCCCGTCGACCGCATCAGCGCCCCGTCGATCATCAGCGACAGCGCCTCGGCCGGGTTTTCGCCGATGGCGAGGATCACCAGCGCCGACAACGCCGCGGCGATCAGGATGGAGATCAGGGGAACGAGGACCGCATCGGCCCAGGCAGGCATCTTATCCATGGTGGGCTCCGGTCGTTTCGGGCCATGCCGGGACGCCTGAGGCGGCGGCGGAGAGGGGGGTGGCCAAGGGCAGGGCGGCGGAACGGTCAGTCATGCTGCGCGGCCTCGCGGGCTTCCTTGGCCTCGAGCCGTTCGTCGATGGCCTCGATCGGCGCCTTGCCCCGGGTGTCGGTGACGCCGGCCATCAGCAGGCCCAGTTCCGTCTGGTCGGTCTCTGACGGCAGGCGTTCGCCCATGATCTGACCGTCGAACATCACCGCGATGCGGTCCGAGAGCGAGAAGATCTCGTCCAGTTCGACCGAGACCAGCAGGATCGCCTTGCCCTGGTCGCGCAGGCGCACGATTTCCTGGTGGATGAACTCGATGGCGCCGATGTCGACGCCGCGGGTGGGCTGGCCGACCAGCAGGATGTCGGGGTCGCGCTCGATCTCGCGGGCGAGGACGATCTTCTGCTGGTTGCCGCCCGAGAAGTTCTTGGCGGCGAGGTTGGGATCGGGCGGGCGGACGTCGTAGCGGTCCATCTTGGCCTGCGCCTCGGCCTTGATCGCGGCGTTGTTCATCAGCAGCCCGGACTGAAGCTCCGGCGCGCGGTGATAGCCGAAGACGGTGTTTTCCCACGCGGTGAAGGGCAGGATCAGCCCTTCGTGGTGGCGGTCTTCGGGGACGTGGGCGATGCCCCGGGCGCGGCGGCTCTGCCCGTCGGAATACTTGCCGGTCAGGTCGATCTCGTCACCGTTGACGCGGATCGTGCCGGTGGCGCTGATCATGCCGCCCAGCACCGCCAGAAGCTCCGACTGGCCATTGCCGGACACGCCCGCGATGCCCAGGATCTCGCCCGCGCGCACATGCAGGGACACGCCCTTCAGGCGCTCGACGCCGTGGCTGTCGGTGTGGCGCAGGTCCTCGACCTCGAGGATCGGCGCGCCGGGGGTCGCGGGCTTCTTGTCGACGCGCAGCAGCACCTTGCGGCCGACCATCAGCTCGGCGAGTTCCTCCGGAGAGGTCTCCGCCGTCTTGACGGTGGCGGTCATCTCGCCGCGCCGCATGACGCTGACGGTGTCGGTGATCTCCATGATCTCGCGCAGCTTGTGCGTGATGAGGATGATCGTCTTGCCCTCGCGCTTCAGCCCTTCGAGGATGCGGAACAGGTGGTCCGCCTCGGCGGGCGTCAGCACGCCGGTGGGCTCGTCGAGGATCAGGATGTCGGCCTCGCGGTAGAGCGCCTTGAGGATCTCGACGCGCTGCTGGTGGCCGACCGAGAGGTTCTCGATCAGGGCGTCGGGATCGACCTGAAGCTCGTATTCCTCCGCGAGGTGCTTGAGCGACCCGCGCGCCTTGGCGAGCGAGGGTTTGAGGAGCGCGCCATCCTCGGCGCCCAGGATGACGTTTTCTAGGACGGAGAAGTTCTGCACCAGCTTGAAGTGCTGGAAGACCATGCCGATGCCCGCCGCGATGGCGGCCTGGCTGTCGGTGATGTCCTTCTTCTGGCCGTTGACCCAGATCTCGCCCGCGTCGGCCTTGTAGAAGCCGTAGAGGATCGACATGAGCGTGGACTTGCCCGCGCCGTTCTCGCCGATGATGCCGTGGATCGTGCCGGGCATCACGCGGATCGAGATGTCCTTGTTGGCCTGCACGGGGCCGAAGGCCTTGGATATGCCTTTGAGTTCGATGGCGGGCGCTGTCATGGGGAGCCTTCGGAACGTAGAACGGCCCACCCCGGGGCGGGGTGAGCCGGTTGCGGGGCCGTCAGGCGGCCCCGGGCGTCATCAGAAGTTCAGCGCCGGGCAGGAGTCGTCGGAGGAGTAGTCGTGCACCTCGGTCTCGCCCGCGATGATCGCGGCCTTGGCCTCTTCGACGGCGGTGGTCATTTCCTCGGAGACGAGCTCTGCGTTGTTCTCGTCCATGGCGACGCCCACGCCGTCTTCGGCCAGGCCCAGCGTCTTGACGCCGGTTTCCAGGTCGCCGCCCGCGGTCATCGCGTCATAGACGGCGACGTCCACGCGCTTGAGCATCGAGGTCAGCATGTTGCCCGGGTGCAGGTAGTTCTGGTTGCTGTCGACGCCGATGGCCATCTTGCCTTCGTCGGCGGCGGTCTGCAGCACGCCGAGGCCGGTGCCGCCGGCCGCGGCAAAGATCACGTCCGCGCCCTGCGAAATCTGCGCCTTGGCCAGCTCGGAGCCCTTCACCGGGTCGTTCCAGGCCGCCGGGGTCGTGCCGGTCATGTTGGAGATGACGGTCGCGTCCGGGTTCACCGCCTTAACACCCTGCGCGTAGCCGCAGGCGAACTTGCGGATCAGCGGGATGTCCATGCCGCCGACGAAACCGACGGTGCCGGATTCGGAGGCCATCGCTGCCATCATGCCGACGAGGTAGGAGCCCTGGTGCTCGGAGAACAGGATGGACAGGACGTTCGGGTGCTCGGCCGGATCGACGAAGCCGTCGATGGTGACGAACTTGGTGTCCGGGTAGTCCGCGGCCACGGCGGCGATCGGCGAGGACATGGAGAAGCCGGTGGTCACGACCGGGTTGAAGCCGGCCTCCGCGAAGCGGCGCAGGGCCTGCTCGCGCTGTGCTTCGGACTGAAGCTCGATGTCGCGGTAGGAGCCGCCGGTTTCCTTGGCCCAACGCTCGGCGCCGTTGAAGGCGGCCTCGTTGAACGACTTGTCGAACTTGCCGCCGAGGTCGTAGATCAGGGCCGGATCGGCAAGGGCGGCGCCTGCGGACAATGCGAGCGCGGCAACAGTGCCGAGGGTCTTCTGCATGAAGGTCATAGAAATGCTCCCGGTTGGTTGGGGCGCTGTGGCCCCTTCTTGTGATTTATCAATGAAGACGCAGGGGCGGGTAGGGGTCAAGGCGGTTTTTGCCTGCGCAGCAGGATGCCGTCAGGGCAAAACGCGCGACATGATCACGGCGTCATCCGTGCTGCCGTCCGCCAGATGGTAATACCCCTTGCGCAGCCCCGAAACGGTATAGCCCTTCGCCTCGTAGAAGGCGCGGGCGGGGACGTTGCGGGCGGCCACTTCGAGGAAGGCGCTTTCGGCCCCGCGCGCCACGGCCAGCGCGTGGAAGAGCGCGAGCGCCCGGCTGGCTTCGCCCTTGCGCTGCACGTCCGGGTCGGCGGCCAGCGCGAGGATCTCCGCCTCTCCGGCGACCACGAGGCCGAAGACGAAGGCGTGCGAGGTTGCCGCGACCAGTGCGTGCGGGCTGTCGAGGCTGTCGGCGAAGTCATGCGCCGCCCAGGGGCGCGAATGCGTGTAGGCACGGGCGCAGAGCGCGGCCATGTCTTCGGGCGTCATCGTCTGTTCGGACATGAGGTCAAGCGTCATCGAGGATCACCGGGGCTGCTTCGGAAGACGGCGCTGCGTCGGCCGCCCGCACGTAAAGCGGGGCCGGACGGGTGTCTGTCGGTTTGCCTGCAGCGACGCGGGCGATGGTGGCCGCATTGGCCGCCGCGTCGTCGGGTGCGGAGGCACTGCCTGAGGGGATCTCGGCCGATTGGGTGATCGTGCCGTCCGCGTGCTGAAGGTAGAACTGCCCGCCGGTGGCCGGAACGGTCGCGATGGCGGCGTCGCTGGTGGCGCGGATGACTTCAAAGGTGGTGACGCCCACGGCGGGGATCTTCAGCCCCAGCGCCAGCCCGCGGGCGGTGGCCACGGCGATGCGGATGCCGGTGAAGTTGCCCGGCCCGGTGCCCACGCCGATGCGCGTGACGTCTTTCCAGCCGCGGCCTGCCTCCGCCAGGAGGTCCTCCAGCAGCGGCAGGAGACGCTCTGCCTGCCCGCGTTTCATCGGCTCGGCCCGCGCGGCAAGCACGGTTTCGCCGTCGAGAAGCGCCGCGGCGCAGTAGGGACCGGAGGTGTCGAAGGACAGGATCATGTCCCTGTATGACTCCGTGCACAGGGAGTCTGCAACCGGGCGTGAACGGTGGACCGCTCCACGGTGCCTGAACGTCGCGCAAACGGCGCTTTTTCGGTCAGTCGGGGGAGGGCGGTTGCGCCGCGGCGGAAACGGAAAGGGCGCCGCAACAGCAGCGCCCGGTGTGCGATCCGTGGGGTATGCCGTCCGAAGGGTCAGACGGCGACCGGGCGGACCTCCGTCACTTCGGGGATGTAGTGGCGCAGCAGGTTCTCGATCCCCATCTTCAGCGTCAGCGTGGACGAGGGGCAGCCTGCGCAGGCGCCCTGCATGTGCAGGTAGACGACGCCGCGATCAAAGCCGTGGAACGTGATGTCGCCGCCGTCCTGGGCCACCGCCGGACGCACGCGGCTGTCCAGCAGTTCCTTGATCTGGCCGACGATCTCACCGTCTTCGCCGTCGTGTTCCGCATGGCCGCCGGCCTGCGCCGCGCCATCGGACATCACCGGCTGACCGGACTGGAAGTGTTCCATGATCGCGCCGAGAATCGCGGGCTTCATGTGGTCCCAGTTGACGGTGTCGGCCTTCGTCACGGTGACGAAGTCGTTGCCGAAGAAGATGCCGGTGACACCGTCCACGGCGAACAGCCGCTGTGCCAGCGGGGACGCCCCGGCAGCGTCTGCAGAGGGGAAATCGGCGGTGCCCATCTCCAGCACGGTCTGGCCGGGCAGGAATTTCAGCGTGGCCGGGTTGGGCGTGGATTCGGTCTGAATGAACATCTGGAGCGTACCTTTTCTGGCCTCTTCCCTATATGCGCGCCGAGCGCGGCGGCGTCAAGGATTGGAACGATTCTAAACAGGCTGTCAGTCGATGCAGAAGCGGAACGCGGCGTCCAGCATCCGGCGGTCGAGTGGTGTGGGTTTCTTGGCCGCGACGTAGTTGCCACCGATCACGCGACCGTATCCCGCGCCGATCGCAAAGGTCCCGGCGGCCGCCATCGCCTGCGCCTGCGGCGGCGAGATCCGGATCGTCAGGTAGGCGTCGTCGCCGTCGACCCGAACGGAGACCGCATCCTCCGGCAGCTTCTGCTCGGTGTTGTCGGTCCAGAAGATCGGCGAGCCGCGCTCTTCGGGGCTCAGCGCATGGACGGAGGCGTGCAGCAGCGCATAGGGCTGCCCGGCCCGGCAGTAGAACGACATCTGGTCGACGCCGTCGTAGGGCTGCGGCGGGTCGATCCGCTTGGACGCGGCGATCAGCCCGTCCTTGTAGGGTTCGAGGAAGAAGGCGTCGTAGCCGACGCGCGTGACAAGGTCGTATTCCTCTGCCTGCGGCTGGGTGACGTAGTACATGCCGGTGCTGTCCTGGGCCGAGGCGAGGGTGAAGATCCGGGCGTCGACGCCCATTTCCACCATGTAGGCCACGAGGTCGCCCGAGAATTTCTGCGCCACCTCGCCGCCGATCTGCTGGCCGGGGGCAAAGAACTGGTGCAGGCCCAGCTTGTCCCTTTCGGACAGGAAGCGCCGCACGCCGCCCATGAAGACATAGGCGCAGGCGCTTTCGCAGCGGCCCGGCGAGGGACCTTCGCTGCCGAGGAAGATCGGTTTCCCGTCGGTGTGGCGCGGGATGCCGTCGGAGCCGCCGATGGCCGTGTCATACCCCTGTTCGCGGATGTAGCGGCCCAGCCGCAGCGCCTCGCCCAGCGTGCCGCCGGGACTGTTGAGGTAGATCACGCCGCCATCGACGCCCTCGGTCTCGATCAGGCTGCGCAGCCTGTCGGTCAGCCCGGGCTCGATCTGCCCTTCGATCAGGACGAAGCAGCTTTCGTAGGCGTTCCCGAGGCAGGCGTTCTGGATCAGCGTCTCGGCAAGCGCGGGGCGGGCAGTCAGAAGGGCGAAGAAGACAAGAAAGGCACGCATGAAAAGTCTCTTGGGAAGGCAGGATCGGAAAACGGGTGCCCGGCCAGAATGTCGCCTGCGCCGTGACTTGTGAAGCCCGCAGGTTGCGGGGCGGGCGGCCTTTCCGGAGGAGGACGGGGTGTCTTGGGGCGCGTGGACGCGGAGCGATCAGGTGATCGCTTCCAGCCGCTCCTTCGAGAGGTCGCCGGGCACCACGGTCACCGGCACGGGCAGCGATCCGGCGCTGCGGGTCATCTGCGTCACCAACGGGCCGGGGCCCTTCTTGTCGGCGGCGGCGCCCAGCACCAGCACGCCGATCTCCGGGTCCTCGCGGACCTGGGCGAGGATCTCCGTCACGGCGTCGCCCTCGCGGATCACCAGCTCCGGATCGACGCCCTGCTTGTCGCGCATCCACTTGGCGAAGACCTCGAAATGCGCGTGGATGCGTTCGCGGGCCTCCTCGCGCATGATGTCACCGACGCCGATCCAGTGGTTGAACTCTTCCGGGGCGATGATCGACAGGATCGCGACGCCGCCGCCGGACTTCGCGGCGCGCATGGCGGCGAAGCGCATGGCGTTCAGGCATTCTCTGGAATCGTCGAGGACGACGAGGAACTTGCGCATTGGGTCTCTCTCCTGTCGCGCGACCTTGGCAGAGGGGCAGGCGGCTGTCCACTCTGCAGTGACGCGGGCGTCAGAGCGGCGGGGTCCTGAGGAGTAGGCCGGGGGCGGCGGTGTCGATGAGGGTATGACCCGGCTCCGACAGGCAGAAGACCGCGACCTGCGGATCGTGGTCGAGGAAGGCGAGGTGGCGGCCGGCGGGCAGCGCGGCGCCGATGTCGTCCAGCAGGGTGTGCACGATGTCGTCCGTCGCCGTGTCGGGGGGCAGGTCGCGGGCCGTGTCGCCCAGGCGGTAGGACAGGCGGTCGGTCGTCATTGCGACGTGCAGCCTGTCGTCGACGCCCGTGGCGCGTGCGAGGTCCCGGAGCGCGTCGACGAGGGCCTCAGGCGTGTCGAGGGCGTCGCGTTGAAGCAGGCAGGCGCGCGGACAGAAGGGTGTGTGCGGCGGACGGTCGATGCGGATGGCGAAGGTCAGGAGGAGGAGCCGCCAAGGATCGTAGCGGTAGGTCTCCTCCGGCCCGAAGTCGGTCAGGTCGGCACGGGTCACGCCGGGCGAGAGCGTGAGCCCGGCATCCGCCAGCAGGTCGAGCTGGTCGTCGAGGGAGGGCGCCTCGCGCTGGGGGGCAGGGCGCGCCGCGGGCCGGTTGGCGCGGATCACCGCACGGATCGCCAGCGCGAAAAGCGCCAGCACGATCCCGATGACCAGCAGTTTCAGCCACATGGCGCGGGCCGCCTCAGGCGCTGAGCGCCCAGTCCCAGTAGAGGTCGCGCACCCGGCTGGTCACCGGACCGGCCTGGTAGGAGGTGTCCTCGAACGCGGTGACGGGGGTGATCTTGTTCATGTTGCCGGAGAGGAAGACCTCGTCCGCGGCCTCGAAATCGGCGAAGGTCAGCACCGCCTCGACCACCTCCATCCCGTCCGCCTTCATGTTGGCGATGTGGCGGGCGCGGGTGATCCCGGCGAGGAAGGTGCCGTTGGGGATCGGCGTGAACACGACCCCGTCGCGGACCATGAAGACGTTGGCGGTGGCGCTTTCGGCGACGTTGCCCATGGCGTCGGTCACCAGTGCGTTGCCGAAGCCGCGGCTGCGGACCTCGGTCAGCATCCGGGCGTTGTTGGGATAGAGGCAGCCGGCCTTGGCGTTGACCACCGCGTCCTCCAGCACCGGGCGGCGGAAGCGGGTGCGCCCCAGCGTGGTGGAGGAGGTGGCGGGCGCCATGGGGATTTCCTCGAGACAGATGGCAAAGCCGGTCTCTTCGGGCTGCGGGACGATGGCGGTGACGTCGCCGTTGATGCCCCAGTACATCGGCCGGATGTAGACCGCGGCGTCGGGGGCATAGGCAGAGAGGCCCTCGCGCACGATCTCGACCATGTCGTCGGGCGCGACGGTGGGGTTGACCATCAGCGCCCGGGCGGAGGCGTTGATCCGGGCGCAATGGCGGTCGAGGTCGGGCGTGACGCCCTGCGTGTAGCGTGCACCATCGAAGACCGAGCTGCCGAGCCAGGCGCCATGGTCCGCGGCGCGCATGATCATGGTGTCGCCCTCGTGCCATGTGCCGTTGAAATAGGTGCGGATGTTCTTGCCGGTCGCCATCGGGATCTCCTTTTGGCGCGGAGCCTAGGCCCGGCGGACGGCAAGGTCCAGAGGGCGGGGCGGCGCAGAGCCCCGCCCTGCGCGGCGGCTGCGCGGGCGACGTTGTGCACGGGTCGGCCCGGGGAGGGAATGCCCTGTGTCGGGCTTAAGGATGTCGGGGGCGGAGGCCAGGGCTGCACGAAGCTGTGCCCAGGGGGGCGCAGACTTGAGCTTGGCTGTTGCGCGTCACGCGGTGGAGCGGGGCCCCGACCAGCGGGCCTGTGGCGCGGGCGGGGTGGCGGCGCAGAGCCCCGCCCTACTGCGGCAGTGCGTGGGCGGGGAGGTGTTGCGCCGTCCGGTCGCGGCGGTTTCAGCCTGCGCGGTCTTCGGTCGCTTCCAGCAGCAGATTGGGCAGGTCGAGCGGTGCGTTGGTCATCAGGAGCGTGCCGTTGCCGCTGCGGGGCCAGTCCTCGGGGGCGCGGTCGCGGTAGATCTCGATCCCGTTGCCGTCGGGGTCGGAGAAATAGATCGCCTCGGAGACACCGTGGTCGGCGGCGCCCTCGATCTCCACGCCGTGGTCCAGGGCACGGGCCAGCGCGTCGGCCAGGGCCGGGCGGTCGGGGAAGACGAAGGCGGTGTGATAGAGGCCGGGCGCGCGCGGATCGGCCCTGGGGCCGTCCTTCGAGTGCCAGGTGTTCAGGCCGATGTGGTGGTGGTAGCCGCCGGCGGAGAGGAACGCAGCCTGCCGCCCGTAGGTCTGCATGACCTCCAGCCCCATCACGTCGCGGTAGAACGCGACGGAGCGGTCGAGGTCGGTGACCTTCAGGTGGACGTGGCCGATGCGGGTTTCGGGATGTGCGGGCATGGGACGCCTCCTTTGCATGACAGAGATATGGGCGTGCCGGGCCAGCCGTCTATCGCCGCCAGCGCGTGTTCCGCGTGCGCGGCTGCACAGGCGGCGCAAAGGCGGACGTACGGGCCCTGCGGTCCGGGCGGCGGGCGATGCGCCCCCCGGCGGGCACGTGGCGGGGCACTTGGGACGCACGGCGGCGCGCATCGGAAACCCGGCGACGCAAAAACGTGACCGAAGGTCGGCATTGATCCACGCCGCCCGGACTGCGCATGGTCTACAAGAGCCGGAAACGAGAGGAGGCGCGCGTGGCCGACAGGATCCGATTCACACTCGACGGCGAGGAAGTCGAAGCCGAAAAGGGCATGACCATCTGGGAGGTGGCGAACGGGCGCGGTCTGAAGATCCCGCACCTGTGCCACAAGCCTGCGCCGGGTTACCGCCCGGACGGCAACTGCCGCGCCTGCATGGTGGAGATCGAGGGCGAGCGCGTGCTGGCGGCCTCCTGCATCCGCGAACCCGAGGACGGCATGGTGGTCAAGAGCGCCTCGGCCCGGGCGAAGACTGCACGCAGGATGGTGATGGAACTGCTCGTGGCCGACCAGCCGGAGCAGGCGGCGGCGCATGACAAGTCCTCCCACCTCTGGGACATGGCGGCAGAGCAGGGCGTTGCCGAAAGCCGCTTTCCGACGCTGGAGGCGGAGCGCATCCCGCTGCTTGACGACAGCCACGTGGCGATGTCGGTCAACCTCGACGCCTGCATCCAGTGCGGGCTCTGCGTACGCGCCTGCCGCGAGGTGCAGGTCAACGACGTGATCGGCATGGCCGGGCGCGGACACGACGCCTACCCGGTGTTCGACCTCGGCGACGACATGGGCGCCTCCACCTGCGTTGCCTGCGGCGAATGCGTGCAGGCCTGCCCGACCGGCGCGCTGATGCCGTCGTCGGTGGTGAACGACGCGCAGGAAGGCGACCGGGCCGATTTCGACAAGGAAACCAAGTCGGTCTGCCCGTTCTGCGGCGTCGGCTGCCAGGTCTCGATCAAGGTGAAGGACGGCAAGATCAAGTACGTCGAGGGCATCGACGGCCCCGCGAACGAGGGGCGGCTGTGTGTCAAGGGCCGCTTCGGGATGGACTACATCCACCACCCGCACCGGCTGACGAAGCCCCTGATCCGGCGGGAAGACGCGCCCGAGAAGGGCCTGAACGTCGATCCGTCGAACCCCTGGACCCACTTCCGCGAGGCGACCTGGGAAGAGGCGCTGGACAAGGCCGCCCACGGGCTGGCCGACCTGCGGTCCTACTACGGCGGGCAGTCGGTGGCGGGCTTCGGTTCGGCCAAGTGCACCAACGAGGAGGCCTATCTCTTCCAGAAGTTCATCCGGCAGGGCTTCGGCCACAACAACGTCGACCACTGCACGCGGCTGTGCCACGCCTCCTCGGTGGCGGCGCTGATGGAGAACGTGGGTTCGGGCGCGGTGACCGCGACCTTCAACGAGATCGAGAACGCCGACGTGGCGATCGTCATCGGCTCCAACCCGACAGAGAACCACCCCGTCGCCGCGACCTACTTCAAGCAGTTCACCAAACGCGGCGGCGAGCTGATCATCATGGACCCGCGCGGCACCGCGATGAAGCGCTTTGCCAAGCACATGGTGCAGTTCCGTCCCGGCACCGACGTGGCGCTGCTGAACGCGATCATGAACGTGATCGTCGAGGAAAAGCTCTATGACCGCCAGTACATAGAAGGCTTCACCGAGGGCTTCTTCGAGTTCCGCGACCACATCCGCGCCTTCACGCCGGAGCGCATGTCGGAGCTTTGCGGGATCGCGCCTGAGGTGATCCGCGACGTGGCCCGGACCTTCGCCACGGCGCAGCGGGCGATGATCTTCTGGGGGATGGGCATCTCGCAGCACATCCACGGCACCGACAACTCGCGCTGCCTGATCTCGCTGGCGCTGCTTTGCGGTCACGTGGGCCGTCCGGGGACCGGGCTGCATCCGCTGCGCGGGCAGAACAACGTGCAGGGCGCGTCCGATGCGGGGCTCATCCCGCAGGTCATGCCGGACTACCAGTCGGTTGCCGATCCGGAGGTCCGGGCGCTGTTCAAGCACATCTGGCAGGGCACGGAAATCCAGGCCACGCCGGGACTTACGGTCGTCGAGATCATGGACCGCGTCTACCGCGGCGAGATCCGCGGCATGTACGTGCTGGGCGAGAACCCTGCGATGTCGGACCCGGACGTGGAACACGCGCGCAAGGCGCTGGCCAAGCTCGACCACCTCGTCGTGCAGGACATCTTCCTGACGGAAACGGCGAACTTCGCCGACGTGATCCTGCCCGCCGCCGCGATGCCCGAGAAGGACGGCACCGTCACCAACACCAACCGGCAGGTGCAGATGATGCGCAAGGCGGTGGAGGCCCCGGGCGAGGCGCGCGAGGACTGGAAGGTGATCGTCGACCTGGCGCGGCGCATCGGGCTGAAGTGGGATTACGACGATCCGCGCGAGGTCTTCAACGAGATGAAGATGTCGATGCGGTCGCTGCACCACATCACCTGGAAGCGGCTGGAGACAGAGAATTCAGTGACTTACCCCTGCAACGGCCCGGACGACCCGGGCCAGGCGGTGGTCTTCGGCGACGGCTTCCCGCGCCGGGCCGGCCGGGCGAAGTTCACGCCTGCACGTGTCACGCCCCCGGCGGAGGTCCCGGACGAGACCTTCCCGATGGTGCTGACCACGGGCCGGCAGCTGGAGCACTGGCACACCGGGTCGATGACCCGCCGCGCAACGGTGCTGGACGCGGTGGAGCCGGAGGCCAACTGCTCGCTGCACCCCTCCACCCTGCGGGAGCTGGGCGTGGAGCCGGGCGGGCTGGTGCGGCTGATCACCCGGCGCGGCTCGCTCGAGGTGATGGCCCGTGCCGACAGGTCGGTGGCGCGGGACATGGTGTTCCTGCCCTTCGCCTACGTGGAGGCCGCGGCCAACATCCTCACCAACCCCGCGCTCGACCCCTTCGGCAAGATCCCGGAGTTCAAGTACTCTGCCGTGCGGGTGGAAAAGGTCACCGACGGGGCGCTTGCCGCGGAGTGAGTGCGGTCCCGGGCGGTTTGCGCAACGGGGCCGCGACGCCGGTCCCCGGTTAACGGGGCGGGCCCCGGGTAAACGCAGCGCGCGCCACCGGATGTGCCCGGCGGCGCCGCGAGCACCACAACGGGTTACCGGAACGTTGATTGCCTGTGGCGCGTGTTAAGGGGCGAACCGGCCGGTTTGCCCCCGATTCCCGGCCGGTTGGAAACCTTCGTTAACGCCGGCATGTGCCGAAGCGTTGCGCGGAAATCTTTTTCGTTAATGCCTGCGCCGGGACGGGGCCGGGCCCGGGCCGGGAGGGGGCCGCCGGGGCTGGCGGCGCCGGTTTTTCCCGGGCTGGCCGAAAGGCTGTGAGGATCGGCCGGGACGTGGCAGGATGGGCGCAGGAGGATGTGCCATGGATCCTGTGTCCCTCGGCTATTATGCGGCGGTCTGCGGGCTTCTGAGCCTTGCTGGGCCGCGACTGGGCCGGGCGCCCGCCCGGCTGATCGTCGGTGCGCTGGTCGGTGTCGTGGCGGTGGCGTTCCTGCCGTCATTCCGGGCGGCGCTGGGCCTGCCCTGAGAATTCTGCCGCGGCGCGGCACTTCCTGCGACGGAGCGGGCGGGCACCTGCGTGAAACCCTGAAACGGAAGAAATTTCAGGGACATTCAGACATGGTTCGCACGGTTGTTTTCTGGGGACACCTGACGGCGGGGCTCGTTTCCGGGGTCTTCGTCCTGATGATGAGCGTGACCGGCGTCCTGCTGACGTACGAAAGCCAGATCGTGCACTGGGCCACGGCCCGCGCCATCGAGGCTCCGGCGGGTGCCGTGGCCTTGTCGCCCGAAGAGATCGTCGCCGCGACGGGTGCCGTGCCGGGCCAGTCGCTGGTCCTCCCGCGGGAGCCCGGCGGGCTGGTGGAACTGCGGCAGGGGCGGTCCTCCGTCGCGCTCGATCCCTACAGCGGTACGGAACTGGACGGCGCGGGGGACGGCGTCGCGGCCTTCTTCCACGGTGTGACGGCGCTGCACCGCTGGCTGTCGTTCAGCGGCCCGACGGAGGTTGGCGGCTGGCTGGTCGATGCGGCCAACCTGCTGTTCCTCGGGCTGGTGGTGTCGGGGCTGTACCTGTGGCTGCCGAGGACGTGGACGTGGAGGCGCGTGAAGATGAACCTGGTCTTCCGGCGCGGCCTGCCGAACGCGCAGGCGCGAGATTACAACTGGCACCATGTGCTGGGCTTCTGGGCGCTGGTGCCGCTGTTCGTGATCGTGCTGACCGGCGTCGTCATGAGCTACGGCTGGGCCAACGCCGCGCTTTTCGCCGCGCTGGGTGAGGAGGTGCCGCAGGGCCGGGGCCGCGGGGCGGTGTCGCAGGAATTCGCGGCGCGGAAGCTGTCGGGCGCGCCATTGGGCTATGCCGCCCTGCTGGACGCCGCAGGGGCGGCGCGGCCGGACTGGACGACGGCGGCGATCATCCTGCCTGAGACGGGTGCGGGCGCGGTGCAGGTGACGCTGGACGGGGGCAACGGCGTGGCGCCGGCGCAGCGGTCGGAGCTGGTGCTGGACCGGGCCACGGGCGAGATCCTGTCCGAAGACGCCGTGACGGGCAGCGCGGGGATGCGGGCGCGGATGTGGGCGCGGTTCGCGCACACCGGGCAGTATTACGGCTTCATCGGTCAGACGGTGGCGGGGCTCGCCTCGCTCGCCGCGATGGTGCTGGTCTGGACCGGCATGGCGCTGGGCCTGCGCCGGCTCCTGCGGATGCGGCGGCTGCGCCGCGCGGCGGTGTGAGGAGAAGATCTTTCGGACGAAAGATCTTTGGGGGTGAAGGCTTTTCGTCCGAAAAGCCTTCGCGGGTCCCGTGGCGGGCGGCGGTCAGGACCAGGTGACGTCGCCGAGGAAGATGTAGCCCGCGCCGTAGATCGTCTTGATCAGGCGCGGGTTCTTCGGGTCCTCGCCGAGCTTGGTCCGGAGCCGCGAGATCCGCACATCCATCGCCCGGTCGAAGCTGTCGCCCGCCGTGCCGCCCAGCGCCTCCTGCATGTGGGCGCGGGTGATCAGCCGCTTGGGGCTTTCGAGGAAGAGCCTGAGCACCTCGCCCTCCGCCTGGCTGAAGGGCGTCTCCACCCCGTCCTTTTCCAGCGCGTAGTGGTCGAAGTGTGCCGTCCAGTCGCCGAAGCGGGCGGAGGTCTGCGCGGGCCGGGGCGGTGTGCGCAGGCGGGCGCGGACGCGGGCCACGACCTCGGCCGGATCGAAGGGCTTGGTCACGTAGTCGTCGGCGCCGAGCTCCAGCCCGGTCACCCGGTCCTGCACCTGCGCGCGGCCCGAGATGATGATGACCTTGGCCCCCTGTTCCAGCGCCAGCCGGTGCACCAGCGTCAGCCCGTCGCGGTCCGGCAGGGACAGGTCGACGAGGCACACGGCGGGGGTGACGGAACGCAGCGCCGCCTCGAACTCCGTCGCGCGGGAGAAGGCTCGGGTGCGGTAGCCCGCGTCCTGCAGCGCCTCCGTCAGGATGTCGCGGATGGCGGGTTCGTCGTCGAGGATCGTCACGAGGGGGGCGTCGGTCATGGCGTCCTTTCGCCGTCCCGGAGGGCGTTGGCAAGGGTTTCGGGGGTGAAGGGCTTGGCGATGACCGGCGCGCGGGCGCGGGCGGCGCGGTGGCGCGGGTCGCCGGGCGGCAGCGAGGTCATCAGGCGCAGCGGGATCTGCGGCAGGTGGTCGGCCAAGGTGTGGCCGGGTTCGCTGCCCTCGAGCGTGATGTCCGACAGGATCAGCGCGACCTCAAGCGTTTCGGCCAGCGCCAGCGCCTCGGGGACGGAGCTGGCCTCGGCCACGGCGTAGCCCAGCCCGGTGAGCATGTCGCGGATGGGGGCGCGCAGGTCGGGGCTGTCCTCGACCAGCAGCACGAGGCCGGAGGCAGGCAGGCTGAGCGCGTGGCGCAGCGGCAGGCGCAGGGTGACGCGGGCGCCGGTGGCCCCGTTCGAGAGCCGCAGCGCGCCGCCTGCCAGCTTGGTCATGTCGTAGACCATGGCGAGGCCAAGGCCGGAGCCTTCGCCGCCCTTGGTGGTGAAGAAGGGCGCTGTGCCGTGGTCCAGCGCGTCGGGCGAAAAGCCGGGGCCGGTGTCGGTCACGGCGATCTCGAGCCATGTGCCCTGCAGTTCGTGAGCGGCGATGGTGATCTGCGCCTCGGCCCGACCGGCGCAGGCGTCCCTGGCGTTCAGCACGAGGTTCAGGAGCGCGTCCTGCAGGAGGCCGGGATCGGCCATGGGGGGGGCCGTGGTGTTGTCCTCCATCGTCAGGGTCAGGCCTTCGGGCAGGGTCGGCGCCGCGAGGTTGGCGAGGTCGTCGAGGAAGGGGGCGAGGCGCATCGGCTTCGGCTGCCAGGTGCGCGGGCTGGTGATGTCGGCGATGCGTTCCAGCAGGGTGCCGCCGCGCCGCGCCGCCTGCAGCGTGGCGGTGACGCAGGCGGGGGCGTCGCCCGGCAGGTCGAGGCGGGCCAGTTTCGCCTGCTGGCCGAGGATGATCGTCAGGAGGTTGGAGAAGTCGTGCGCGAGCCCGGAGGTGAGCTGCGCCGCGATCTCGCGCCGCCGGGTCTGCTGGAGCGCGGCGCGGGCCTGCGTTTCCTCGGTCACGTCCTGCGAGAGGATGTAGACGCCCGGTTCCAGCGGGTCGGGGGTGAAGGCGGCGCGGATCCGGCGGGAGGACGCCTCGTCGCTGAACTCGAAGGTCGAGGCGCGCCCGGCGAAGGCGGCGTCGAGATGCGGCTGCACGCGGGCGTAGGCCTCCGGCCCCAGCGTGTCCGAGATGTGCAGCCCGACGATCGACGCGGGCCGTCCGGGCATCACGTCGGCCAGCCGGTTGTTGGAGAAGGTGTAGCGCCCGGTGGCGTCGACGCGGGCGATGTGGGCGGGCATCATCTCGGTCGTGGTCCGGGTGCGGGCCTCGGTCTCCATCAGCTGGCGGCGGGTTTCCTCGAGCGCGGTGATGGTGGCGGCCAGCTGGCGGTTGGTGCGGGCCAGTTCCTCGGACCGCTGCAGCACCTCCTCGGAGAGCGATTCCGAGCGGCTGCGGAGCAGTTCCTCCTGCTGCCTTATCGCGGTGATGTCGGTGTAGACGGTGACCCAGCCGCCCTGCGGCAGCGGCGCGCCCTCGACCGCGATGGTGCGGCCGTTGGCACGCTGGCGTTCCATGTAATGCGGTTCGAACGTGCGGGCGAGCGAGACGCGGGCGTCGATGAAGGTGTCGAGGTCGTCGATGGGACCGTATTCGCCGGTGGTGGCGAGGTGGCGGATGACCGCCTCGAAGGTGGTGCCGGGGGCGCAGAGCGTGTCGGGCAGGTCGAACATCGCCTGCATGGGGCGGTTGACCAGCACGAGGCGCAGGTCGCGGTCGAAGATCGACAGGGCCTGCTGGATCAGGTTCAGCCCGGCGAGGGTGAAGGCGGCGGTGTCGGCGCGTGTGGTCATGGCGGGAGCCTAGTCGCGGGCGGGCGCCGGGTCGATAGGGGTCGGGGGCGCGGGGGCCTGTACCTGATGCGGGCCGGTGTGCCGGTCCGGGGCGGGCGTACCTCTTTCTTCGAAACTCGGCCCGCCCACCCCTGCCATCCCATCCGGGCGCCTTCCCAGCCTCCCCGAATGTGGCCCTGAAAGGATTTGTTACATTCTGGAAAACCTCAGGAAAAAGTTGACCGCGAGCCTGAGAGCCGCCCTAATTGGCCGCAGAATCGTGATGAACGCGATCGGGGTCCCGAAAGGGGCAAGACAAGGGAGGGGTGCCGGAACGGGCGCCCGGGGAGGACACACTTGGCTGCACTCGTCGAGGGCATCGAAGGCCTGCGCTCTGTGCCTGCGCTTCTGCGCAGGAACGCCAGAGAGTTTGCCGGCGCACCGGCTTACCGTGAAAAGGAATACGGGATCTGGCAGAGCTGGACCTGGGCGGAAGCCGAGGCCGAGATCGAGGCCTTTGCGCTGGGGCTGCTGAACCTCGGGGTGGCGCCGGGCGATTACGTCGCGGTCATCGGGCGCAACCGGCCGACGCTCTACTGGGCGATGGTGGCGGCGCAGATGTGCGGCGCGGTGCCGGTGCCGCTGTACCAGGACGCGGTCGCGGAAGAGATGGAATACGTGCTGTCGCACTGCGGCGCGCGCTTTGTCGTGGTCGCCGACCAGGAGCAGGTGGACAAGGTGATCGAGGTGCAGGAGAGCCTGCACCAGTTCGAGCACATGATCTACGTCGACCCGCGCGGCCTGCGGAAATACGACCACACGCGGCTGCACGACTATGCCCACGTCCAGGACCAGGGCCGCGCGGCGCGCGACGAGCTGATCGGCGAGCTGGACCGGCGGCGCGGCGCGCTGGGCTACGACGACACCTGCGTGATGCTCTACACCTCCGGGACGACGGGCAAGCCGAAGGGCGTGGTGCTGTCGAACCGCAACATCATCGAGGCGGCGAAATCCTCGGCGGAGTTCGACCACCTCAAGCGCGACGACGAGGTGCTGGCCTACCTGCCCATGGCCTGGGTCGGCGATTTCATCTTTTCCATCGGGCAGGCCTACTGGAAGGGCTTCTGCGTGAACTGCCCGGAAAGCGCGGAGACGCTGCAGACCGACCTGAAGGAGATCGGGCCGACCTACTATTTCGCCCCGCCGCGGGTGTTCGAGACGCTGCTGACCCGGATCATGATCCGGATGGAGGACGCGAGCCCGCTGAAGAAGCGGATGTTCGACCACTACATGGCCCATGCCCGAAAGGTCGGGCCGCGCATCCTCGACGGGAAGTCCGTGGGACTGCTGGACCGGCTGCGCTACCGGGTGGGGGAGTTCCTGGTCTACGGGCCGCTGAAGGATTCCATGGGCTTCTCGAAGGTGCGGGTGGGCTATACCGCGGGCGAGGCCATCGGGCCGGAGATCTTCGATTTCTACCGCTCGCTGGGGATCAACCTGAAGCAGCTTTACGGGCAGACGGAGGCCTCGGTCTTCATCACCGTGCAGCCGGACGGCGAAGTGCGGTCGGACACCGTGGGCGTGCCCGCGCCGGGGGTGGAGATCCGCATCGCCGAGAACGGCGAGGTCTTCTACCGCTCGCCGGGGACCTTCGTGGAGTATTACAAGAACCCCGAAAGCACCGCCTCCACCAAGGACCCGGAGGGCTGGGTGGCGACGGGGGATGCCGGGTTCTTCGAGGAGGCGACGGGCCACCTGCGGATCATCGACCGGGCGAAGGACGTGGGACAGATGGCGTCGGGCGCGCTCTTCGCGCCGAAGTACGTCGAGAACAAGCTGAAGTTCTATCCCAACATCCTGGAGGCCGTGGTCTTCGGGGCGGGCCGCGACCGCTGCTGCGCCTTCATCAACATCGACCTCTCGGCGGTGGGCAACTGGGCGGAGCGCAACAACATCGCCTATGCGTCCTACCAGGAACTGGCGCAGCACCCGCAGGTCATCGAGACGGTGCGCGCCCATGTCGAGGAGGTGAACGCCTCCGTCGCGGAGGACGAGATGCTGTCGGCCTGCCAGATCCACCGCTTCCTGATCCTGCACAAGGAGCTGGACGCCGACGACGGCGAGATGACGCGGACCCGTAAGGTGAAGCGCAAGATCATCTCGGAGAAATACGACGACCTGGTGACCGCCTTGTACGACGGATCGGACAGCATCTACACCGAGACCGAGGTGACCTACGAGGACGGCCGCAAGGGCAGCATCAAGGCGACGCTGAAGATCGTCGACGCGAAGGTGGTGCCGGTCACCCCCAAGGCGATGGCGGCGGAATGACGGGTTCGCTGGAGTTCCTTCCCGGTGCCGTGACCTCGCTGGTGGCGCTCGGACTGGCGGGGCCGTCACAGGCGGCGCTGGCCGACGACTGGCAGGCGGCGGCGCAGGTCTGCCTGTCGGCGGTGCACGACGCGGAGGGGTTTGCCGAGGGCAGCGACACGCGCGGTGCGGTCCTGAGCACACGCGGCACGCGCGCTCTGGGCGGGACGCTTGCGGCGCGGTCCTGCGAGGTGACGGTGACGCGCCATGCCACGACGGGCGAGGTGGCGGAGATCACCGGGCGCTTCGCCGACCTGCTGCCGGTGCTGCAGGAGGCGGGCTACGTCATCGCGCCGCAGCGGAGGATCCGCCCGGAGCCGGGCGTGCTGATGACCGAGCTTTCGCTTGACGGAAACGCCCGGGGCTGCGGGATGCGGGTCAGCTTCATGGCGGCCGCCGGGACCGGGACGGTGCTGTTCGCGGTGGATGAAACGGGCGACGCGCCCTGTGGAAACGGGGGCAACTGATGCTCGATCAGACCGAAGGCTACACCACCGCGGACGGGCGGCAGATCGGCGGGACGCTGATGGAGATGAAGAACATCACGCTGAAGTTCGGCGGGGTGACGGCGATCTCGGACATTTCCTTCGACATCCGCGAGGGCGAGATCCGGGCGATCATCGGGCCGAACGGCGCGGGCAAGTCGTCGATGCTGAACATCATCAGCGGGTTCTACACGCCGACCATCGGCGAGGTCTGGTACAAGGGCGCGAAGCGGCCCCCCATGAAGCCTTACGAGGTGGCGCGGATGGGCGTGGCGCGGACCTTCCAGAACATCGCGCTCTTCGAGGGGATGAGCGTGCTCGACAACGTGATGACCGGGCGGCTGACGCACATGAAGGCCGGGATCGCCGCGCAGGCGCTGTGGTGGGGCAAGGCCCGCGACGAGGAGATGGCCAACCGCGAGGTGGTGGAGAAGGTCATCGACTTCCTCGAGATCCAGGCGATCCGCAAGACGCCGGTGGGGCGGCTGCCCTACGGCCTGAAGAAGCGGGTGGAGCTGGCGCGCGCGCTGGCCGCGGAGCCCTCGATCCTGCTGCTCGACGAGCCGATGGCGGGCATGAACGTCGAGGAGAAGGAGGACATGAGCCGCTTCATCCTCGACGTGAACGACGAGTTCGGCACGACCATCGCGCTGATCGAGCACGACATGGGCGTGGTCATGGACCTGAGCGACCGGGCGGTGGTGATGGATTACGGCAAGAAGATCGGCGACGGCAGCCCGGACGAGGTGCGCGGCAACCAGGACGTCATCGACGCCTACCTGGGCGTGGCGCACTGATGCGGGCGGCGGCAACGGAGGGTCCGCGCGCGGTGCGCGCGGACGGGGGGAGGGGCGCTGCCCCTCTGCGCTGGCGCGCATTCACCCCGGAGTACTTGGAAAGCAGAGAAGCCCTATGGGCGCAGGGGGAAGGTTCATGCTGAACGATATTTTCATCAAGCCGTTCGCGGACATGATCGACGCGCCGGACTTCCTGTTGCAGGTGCTCTGGGAGGGGCTGGTGTCGGGGGTGCTTTACGCGCTGATCGCGCTGGGCTTCGTGCTGATCTTCCGGTCGTCGCGGATCTTCAACTTCGCGCAGGGCATCATGGTGGTCTTTGCGGCGCTGACGCTGGTGGGTCTGCATGCCTTCGGGGTGCCGGCGTGGATCGCGGTGGCGCTGACGCTGGGTGTGATGTTCGTCCTCGCCGTGACCATCGAGCGGGTGGTGCTGCGGCCGCTGGTCGGGCAGCCGGACATCATCCTCTTCATGGCGACGATCGGCATCACGCTGTTCCTGATCGGCTTTGGCGAGATCATCTTCGGCGGCGAGAACAAGGTGATGATCACCGAGGAGCTGAGCATTCCCACCGGCGACACGGTGCTGGAGCCCTGGGGCGGGCTGCTGATCCTGCAGCATCTGGACATCACGGTGGTGCTGGTGGCCTGCACGCTGGTGGCGGCGCTGCTGGCGTTCCTCAACTACACGCGGATGGGCCGGGCGATCCGGGCGCTGGGCGACGACCACCAGGCGGCGCTGTCGGTGGGCATCTCGCTGCAGACGGTCTGGGTGCTGGTGTGGTTCATCGCGGGCATCATCGCGCTGGTCACGGGCATCGCCTGGGGGGCGCGGGCGGGCGTCAGCTTTGCGCTGGAGGTGATCGCCTACAAGGCCTTGCCGGTGCTGATGCTGGGCGGGCTCGAGTCGATCACCGGGGCGATCATCGGCGGGCTGATGATCGGCCTGCTGGAGAAGCTGTTCGAGATCTACTGGGGCCAGCCGCTGCTGGGCGGCAACACCGAGACGTGGTTTGCCTTCGTGCTGGCGCTCATCGTGCTGCTGTTCCGGCCGCAGGGGCTGTTCGGGGAGCGGATCATCGAGCGGGTCTAGCGGGCCTGCGGCGAGAGAGGGCCTGCGGCGTTCACGGATGCCGAGGGCGGGTCGGGCGGCCCCGGACGGGCGGGGCGTGACGAGTGGAATGGCGGGCGGGCGGGCCGCGCGGTGCGGCGGGTGTCCGGGAGGTGGAAGGCATGACGAAACTGATCGCGGTTCTCAACGTGGTGGCCTGGGCGGGGTTTTGGTCTTTTGGCTATCTGGCGCTGACGACGCCGGTGGAGCAGGGTGGACGCATGGTCGTTGCGCTGCTGCTGGCAGCCTTCGGGGCGGCACTGGGGATCTGGGCGTGGTTCCGGATCGTGCGGCACACCGAGGCGACCGGCTATGCGCGGCCGGCCAGCAGCCGGGCGCGTCACGATGCAGACGAAGGACTGGATGCCTGATGGCCACACAGAAGACCCCCGCCGGGACGGACAGGACGCGCGCTCCGAAGACCGCCCAGAAGACTGCCCAGAAGACCGCCCGGAAGACCGCCCAGAAGACCGGCGCACCGCAACGGGACCGCACGTCGCGCGCCCGGGCGCCGGCCAGCGAGGAGGCCGCCGACATCGCCCGCGCGGCGAACGGGCTGAGCGAATACTACGACACGCAGCACGAGGCGGTGCAGGGCGTGATGAAGGCGCAGATGGACGTCATGAACACCATGATGTCGGCGTCGATGAATGCCACCACGACGTCGCTGAAGGCCATGGCGGCCTTCTGGGCGTCGGCCATCCCGGGCACACGGCGGCGCGGGAACGACTGAAACGTGAAAGCGCCCGGGGACCGGCGGCAAGACCGGTCCGGGCGATGAATAGGGAGGACCGCGGATGCTCTATCGCACCGCCGGACAGTTCAAGACGACATACGAGGCGGACCAGGCGCTGTTCCCGGTCCGGCAGGACGCGATCCTGCTGGGGGTGATCCTGCTGTGCGCCTGGGTGATCTTTCCGCTGACGGCGAGCGAGTTCGCCTTCCAGACGCTGCTGATCCCGGTGCTGATCTATTCGCTGGCGGCACTCGGGCTGAACATCCTGACGGGCTATGCCGGGCAGCTCTCGCTGGGCACCGCGGCCTTCATGGGGGTCGGCGCCTATGCCTGCTACAAGCTGATCACGCTCATGCCGTGGATGAACCCGGTGATCGCGATCCTCTTGTCGGGGGTGTTCTCGGCCGGGGTGGGGGTGGCCTTCGGCATTCCCAGCCTGCGGATCAAGGGGTTCTACCTCGCCATCGCGACGCTGGCGGCGCAGTTCTTCCTTGTGTGGCTCTTCGAGAAGTGGGCCTGGCTTTACAACTACAACGCAAGCGGCGCGATCCAGGTGCCGAACCTCGAGATGTTCGGGGTCTACGTGGCGGGGCCGCAGGCCAGCAGCATCGTGCAGTATTACGTGGTGCTGTTCATCGTCTGCCTTCTGACGATGCTCTGCATCAACCTGACGCGCGGCACGCTGGGGCGGACGTGGAAGGCGACGCGGGACATGGACATCGCCGCCGAGCTGATCGGCATCAACCTGATGCGCTCGAAACTGACGGCCTTCGCGATCTCGTCCTACATCGTGGGCGTGGCCGGGGCGCTGTTCGTTTTCATGTGGCGCGGCGCGGCGGAGCCGAACCTCTTCGACATCCCGCTGTCGTTCCGCATCCTGTTCATCGCGATCATCGGCGGGCTGGGATCGATCATGGGCAACTACCTGGGCGCCATCCTGATCGTGGGCCTGCCGGTGGTGCTGAACCTGCTGCCGAACGCGCTGGGGATTTCCATCGACAGCGCGCTGGTGGAGCACCTCAACATCATGATCGTGGGGAGCCTGATCGTGTTCTTCCTGATCGTGGAGCCGCACGGGCTGGCGCAGCTGTGGCGGCTGATCCGGGAGAAGATGATCCTCTGGCCGTTCCCGCACTGACGGGGCGCGGCCGGTGACGCGCGTGCGGGGGCAGGATCTGCGCCCTGCGCGGGGTCCCGCGAAGGGTGGGCCCGAAAGACGACGTAAGAAACGAAGTGACAGATTTCAGGGAGGAGAACCAATGAAACACTTCACGAAACTGGCGGTGGCCGCGGTCGTCGCGGGTGTCACCGCAGGCGCTGCCATGGCGCAGGAACTGTACACCCCGAACCTCAGCTACCGGACTGGCCCCTTTGCCGCGACGGGCATTCCGCTGATGAACGGGCAGGCCGACTACATGACCATGCTCAACGAGCGGGACGGTGGCATCGGCGGCGCGAAGATCAACTTCGAGGAATGCGAGACCGGCTATTCCACCGAGAAGGGCGTCGAGTGCTACGAGAAGACCAAGGGGCAGGCCATCGTGACCCAGCCGTGGTCCACGGGCATCACGCTTCAGGTGCTGCCGAAGACCAACGTGGACGAGATCCCGATCCTCGCCTCGGGCTACGGATTCAGCCCGATGATGGACGGCGCGACCTTCCAGTGGGCGTTCAACACGCCTGCCGGTTACTGGGACGGCGCCGACATGATCATCCAGTACCTCGAAAGCCAGGGGTCGCTGGAGGGCAAGAAGATCGTGCACCTGCACCTCGACCACCCGTTCGGCAAGGAGCCTCTGCCGGTGCTCGAGAAGCTGGCCGAGGAAAAGGGGTTCGAGCTGGTGCCGATCCCGGTCGGCCTGAAGGAGATGCAGAACCAGTCCGCGCAGTGGCTTCAGATCCGCCGCGAGCGCCCGGATTACGTCATCATGTGGGGCTGGGGTGCGATGAACGCCGGGGCCATCACCGAGGCGGTGAAGACCAAGTTCCCGATGGAGAACTTCATCGGCGTCTGGTGGGCCGGGCATGACGCCGACCTCAAGATCGTCGGCGAGGACGGCAAGGGCTACAAGTCGATCTCGTGGTCGTTCCCGAACGCCGATGCGCCGGTGATCGCGGACATCAAGAAGCACGTGGTCGACGCCGGTCTGACGAAGTCGAACCCGGAAGAGATGGAAGGCGTGTTCTACAACCGCGGCATCATCATCTCGGCCATCCTCGCCGAGGGCATCCGCATGGCGCAAGAGGAATACGGCACGGCAGAGATCGACGCGGCGCAGCTGCGCTGGGGTCTCGAGAACATCGACATGACCGAGGCGCGCATCGACGAGCTGGGCCTGACCGGCATGGTGCCGCCGTTCAAGACCTCCTGCGACGACCACACCGGCAAGTCCGGCGGCTGGATGCTGGAGTGGGACGGCGAGAAGTTCGTGAAGGCATCCGACCACCTGGTGCCGAACACCGAGGGCTATGCCGACCTGATCGCGTCGTCGGCGGCGGAATACGCCGAGGCGAACCAGCCCTGGCCGGTGAACGAGACCTGCGGCGGCTGACGGCCTTCGCGTGACGATACGTCCGGCGGCGGCGCAGGCCGCTGCCGCCGGACACCCAAGGGATTTTCACAGAGACGAGGCAGCGGTCCGGGCAAGGGTCCGGCGGGCTGCGAGAGGAACGCCATGCTGGACGCCGGGAAGACCGAGACCCTGCTTGAGGTCAACAACATCGAGGTGATCTACAACCACGTGATCCTCGTGCTGAAGGGCGTGTCGCTGACGGTCCGGAAGGGCGGGATCACCGCGCTTCTGGGCGGCAACGGCGCGGGCAAGACCACGACGCTGAAGGCGATTTCCAACCTGCTGCATTCGGAGCGCGGCGAGGTCACAAAGGGCTCCATCGTCTACAAGGGCGAGCGGGTGCAGGACCTCGACCCGGCGGCGCTGGTGAAGCGGGGCGTCATCCAGGTGATGGAGGGGCGGCACTGCTTCGAACACCTGACGGTCGAGGAGAACCTGATGACCGGCGCCTACACGCGGCGCGACGGCAAGGGCGCCATCGAGGCCGACCTCGACATGGTCTACGAGTATTTCCCGCGGCTGAAGGAGCGGCGGAAGAGCCAGGCAGGCTATACCTCGGGCGGGGAGCAGCAGATGACGGCGATCGGCCGTGCGCTGATGAGCCGCCCGGAGACGATCCTGCTGGACGAGCCTTCGATGGGTCTGGCGCCGCAGCTGGTGGAGCAGATCTTCGAGATCGTGAAGGCGGTGAACGAAGGGGAGGGCGTGTCTTTCCTTTTGGCGGAGCAGAACACCAACGTCGCCCTGCGCTATGCGCATTCGGGATACATTCTCGAAAACGGGAGGGTTGTGATGGAAGGCCCGGCCAGCGAGCTGCGCGAGAACCCGGACGTGAAGGAGTTCTACCTCGGCATGTCGGACGAGGGCCGGAAATCGTTCCGCGACGTGCGTTCCTACCGGCGCCGCAAACGCTGGCTGGCCTGAGGGGCGTGCGATGAAGACCTGTCCCGAAGGCGGCGCCTCTCTGTCACGCCTCGCGCATGCTGCGCAGGAGGTCGAGCTGCGCCAGCGCCTCTGCGCGGGTGGCGAAGATATTGGGTGCGAAGCCGGCGCTGGCACTGCGCGCGCGGATGTTCTCCGCCTCGTCTTCGGCGACGTTGTAACGCAGCGTGGCGAGCGAGAAACTGGTGTTCAGGTCGCGGCCCCGGCGGGCGTATTCGACCCATGCGGCAGGCATGACCTGCGCATTGTGGTAGTTGACCAGCGCGTACCAGCGCATCGGGCGGCCCATGGCGACAACGCGCGCCTCGACGTGGTCGAAGAGGTCGGCGACGTCGCGGGCATGGTTGAGCGTCATGTCCGACATGTCGATCTCGACGATGCGGCGGTTGGTATCAAAGCTGACCCGCGGATAGAGGTCGTGGAAGCGCAGCGTCCGTTCGTCCACGCGCGGCGGCAGGTTGGCGTCGCGGATGTCCTGAAGGTAGCGCAGCGCCGTCGCCTCGTCCGGGAAAACGGGCATGTTGAAGCCGGACTGCTGCGAGATCGTGGCCAGCGCGGCGGCGATGTCCGGCGTGGCACCGTAGCGGGCGGACCCCAGAGCGTGATGCAGGTTCAGCGCGTGCACGCGGCCCGTGTAGGCCTTGCAGGCCGCGGGCAGGATGGCGGTGCCGGTGAGGTCGATCAGGAAATACCAGTGGCGTTCGCCGGAGGCGGCGATGCTGTCCTCGATCGCGTCGAAGTGGATATCGACGTCCACGGGATGCTCGAAGCGCAGCCCGGAGACATCCAGGTGCATGACCCTCCGGTCATGATCGAAACGCAGGCGTCGTTCCAGTTGGGTGATCACGGACTGTCCCCTTCGGCACGGAAAATATCAGAACGCCGGAAAATAGCTATCCGGATAAATGCAGATTGCCCGAGGGGAGGGACAACCCGATGAGCACCTATTTCGACGCGCTCGAAACGCGCAGCCGCGACGAACGGGAGGCGGCGCAGCTCGAGGGCCTGAACGCGCAACTGGCGCGGCACGGGCTGGATGCGCTGGAGACGCTGGCCGACCTGAAGTCGCTGCCGGTGCTGCGCAAGGCGGACCTCGTGGCGCGCCAGAAGGAGGCCCCGCCCTTCGGCGGCCTGCCGGTCAGCAACCTCGCGCATGTGTTCCAGTCGCCGGGGCCGATCTACGAACCGGGCGGCGTGAGCCACGACTGGTGGCGCGTGGGCCGCTTCCTGCATGCCTGCGGGATCGGCGTGGGCGACGTGGTGCAGAACTGTTTCGGCTACCACCTGACGCCTGCCGGGATGATCTTCGAGAACGGCGCGCGGGCGGTGGGCGCCGCCGTGCTGCCAGCCGGCACCGGCCAGACGGAGCTTCAGGTGCGGGCGGCGAAGGACGTGGGCGCCACCGCCTACGCGGGCACGCCGGATTACCTGAAGGTGATCATTGAAAAGGCCGACGAGATGGGGCTGGAGCTGCAGATCGCCCGGGCGGCGGTGGGCGGCGGGGCGCTGTTCCCCTCCCTCCGCGCCTGGTACGAGGAGCGCGGCATCCTTTGCCTGCAATGCTACGCGACAGCCGACCTGGGCAACGTCGCCTACGAGAGCTCGGCGAAGGAGGGGATGATCCTCGACGAGGGCGTGATCCTTGAGATCGTGACCCCCGGCACCGGCGACCCGGTGGCCGAGGGCGAGGTGGGCGAGATCGTGGTGACCACGCTGAACCCCGACTACCCGCTGATCCGTTTCGCCACCGGCGACCTGTCGGCGATCCTGCCGGGGGAAAGCCCCTGCGGGCGGACCAACACCCGGATTAAGGGCTGGATGGGCCGCGCCGACCAGACGACGAAGATCAAGGGCATGTTCGTGCGCCCCGAGCAGGTGGCCGAACTGGTCGCCCGCCATGCCGAGATCGACCGCGCCCGCGTGGTCGCCAGCCGCGAGGGCGAGATGGACGTGATGACGGTGCGAATCGAAACCGGGGCAGAGGCCGTCCCGGGCGTCGAGGACAGCGTGGCAGGCGTTCTGAAGATGAAGGGACGGGTCGAACTGGTGGCCCCCGGCGGTTTGCCGCGCGACGGGCTGGTGATCGAGGATCAGCGGACTTACGACTGACGGTTGTACCCGCAACGGGGCATCTTCCTGAGAATCCGGAAAAAATTCCCGCGCCCTCCGGGGCGCGCGGGTTTGTCACGCCGCAGAAGTTTTCGGCTCTGGCAGAATCGTGTCTTGTCGGAAGAGCCAAGCGCGGTAGGCTTGTGGACAAAGGAGGATTTGTCATGCGGATTCTTGCACTTGCCTTTACAGGACTCGTTTCCGGAACGATCACGGGCGTATTGATGCCCAATGTTGCGGCAGCCGAGGGCGACGCCCTCGTGATCGGCAACAGCAGTTACAACGGCGTCCAGACGCTCTTTGCCGCGACACAGGTGGCAGAGACGGCGCAGGCGCTGAGGGACAAGGGCTTCGACGTGACCGAGGCGCGCGACGCGGGCGGCGCGGCCATGTCGGACGGCTTCCGCACCTTCGTGTCGGCGATCGACGGCGATGACGGCCCGGTGGTGGTGATCCTGGCCGGGGCCTTCGCCCATGCCGACCACGGCTCGTGGCTCTTGCCTGCGGCGGACGGATCGGGCCTTGCCGATGCGGCGGTGATGGTCGAGGCCTTCCCGGTGGAGGCGGTGCTGAGCGTGCTGGCGAAGTCGCCGGGGCGGTCTTTCCTCGTGCTGGCCGAAAGCGGCGTGGCAGGCGAGTTTGGCGATTTCCTCGAACCGGGCCTGGGAGATCTGCGCGTGCCCGAGGGTGTGACCGTGCTGCGCGGCGAGGAGGCCAAGGTGGCGCGCTTCGCGGCGGGCGATCTGGTGAAGGTCGGCGTGCCGGTGGTGGCCGCGGCGCGGGCGGCGGGCCTGACGGTCAGCGGAAACGGCGGCGCGGACCTCGTGGTGGTCGAGCGCGAGCCTGTGGACGACGTGGGCGGCGCACCCGGCGGCGTGCCGGAGGACGGCCCGGTCGCTGCGGTGGAGCCAGAGCCCGAGGCGGCCGAAGAGGCGCCGGACGTGGCGGAGAGCGCCGCGCCTGAACCTGCGCCGGTCGCGGAGCCCGAGGTGGCCGAGGCCGAAGGGACCGATGCGTCGGAGATGCCGTCCGATGAGGTGGTCGAGGTGATCGAGCCGGAGACGGAGGCGGACGCCCCCGCGGCAGAGGTTGCAGAGACCCCGGCGGAGGACATGCCCGAGGCGGAGACGGCTGATGCCCCCGTGGCGGAAGTGACCGAGGCGCCGGAGGCCGACACCGCAGAGGCGCCGGTGGCGGAGGTGACCGAGGCGCCGGAGGCTGACACCGCCGAAGCGCCGGTGGCGGAGGTGACCGAAGCACCGGAGGCCGATACAGCCGAGGCGCCTGTGGCCGAAGTGACCGAAGCGCCGGAGGCCGAGGTGGCGGATGCGCCGGAGGCCGGGGCTGCGGACACGGGCGAGGCGGAGGCGGTCGTGGCCGCGGAGCCGGAGCCCGCGGAAGCGCCGGAGCCGGTGATGGCGGAGACCGCGGAACCCGCCCCGGCGGACGAGGTCGCGCCGGAGGTTGCCGAGACCGCCCCGGTGGCGGAGCCGGAGGACACCCGCTCGGAAGTGGAGATCGCAGCGGACGACGCGGCCTGGCGGGCGGCGCGGATCGAGAACACCGAGGCCAGCTATACATCCTACCTGAAGGCGCAGCCGGACGGCGCCTATACCAACGCCGCCAACCAGCGGATCAAGGCGATCAAGTCCGATCCCTTCTATGACCTGCGGCGGGCGGAGGACTTCCTTGGCCTGACGCGCGAGGCGCGGCGAGACATCCAGCGCGATCTCGACCTCCTGGGGTATTACACCTGGGCGGTGGACGGGATCTTCGGCGAGGGCACCCGCGAGGCGGTGCGCGGCTGGCAGAAGAACGCGGGGATGGAAGAGACCGGCTATCTCGATCTCGACCAGATCGCGAAGATCGAGGCGGACGCCGCGGCGAAGGAGCAGGCGGCGGATGCGCAGCGCGCCCGCGAGCGGGCCCGGCAGGCCGCCGCAGCGGAGGCGGAGCGCAAGCGGGCCGCCCAGGAGGCTGCCGCAGCGGCGGAAGCGGCAAGGGCCGAGCCTGCGCCGCGCCGCGGGCCCTCCGATGCGGCGATGTGGGCCGAGGTGGAGCGCCTTGGCACCGAGGAGCAGGTGCGGCGCTACCTGCGGGCCTACCCGAACGGCGCGCGTGCCACGCAGGCCCGCAACATGCTGGCGGTCATCGAACGGATGCGCGGCGGCTGACCTGCGGGAGAGACGGGGGCGGAGAATCAGCCGGGCCTTGTGGACGCTCCTACCGGGCCAGTGTGACAGGCCCGGTGGCCCCATTCGCCACGCCACGCCCTCACAAGGGGCGGGCGCGCAGGCGGAGGGTCGTCTTTAAAGAGTACCCGAACACAGAAAAACCCCCGAGGCATGTGCCTGCGGGGGTTCTTTCTTGCGTCGATCCCGGCCCGAAGGTCGGGTCGTGCGATCAGCCCTGACGCGCCTTGAACTTGCGCTGGGTCTTGTTGATCACGTAAACGCGGCCCTTGCGGCGCACAACGCGGCAGTCGCGATGGCGATTCTTGAGCGAGCGGAGCGAGTTTGCGACCTTCATCGGTCTCTCCTTCGTCTTTCGCGGCGCGCGAGCGCCATGGGTTGTGCCAGACGCCTGAGCGTCCTGCGTTGCAGGTCCCCGGAACATCTCGGGCGCGGTCCTGTTCAGGACGCGCCCGCAACCCCCGGGGGGTGAAATCTGGTGGGCGATACTGGGATCGAACCAGTGACCCCTACGATGTCAACGTAGTGCTCTACCGCTGAGCTAACCGCCCGTATGGCCGATCGGTTCCCCTTGGTCCTTGCCCCCTCCGAAAGAAAGGGGCGCGGGAGGTCCGCGCCGGTGGAGGGGTCTATAAATAGGTTCCGGAGCGGGATCAAGGGCTTTTGGAGTCGAAAGTTTTCGGTCTATGATTTGCTGCAAAGGAGCGCCAATGCCCAGCACAGCTTACCATCTTCATCTTCCGGAGACGCTGTCGAGTTGCGTTGTGTTCGCGTCCCCGCATTCGGGGCGCGATTATCCGCCGAGCTTCCTTGCGACGACCCAGCTGGACGAGCGGACGATTCGCTCGTCGGAGGATGCCTGGGTCGACCGGCTGTTCGATTCCGCGCCCGAACTTGGTGCCCCGCTGCTGCGCGCCGGTGCGCCGCGCGCCTACGTCGACCTCAACCGCGCGGTCGACGAACTGGACCCGGCGCTGATCGAGGGGGTGCGCCGTTCGGGGCACAATCCGCGCGTGGCCTCGGGCCTTGGCGTGGTGCCGCGGGTCGTGGCGGGCGGACGGGCGATCTATCGCGGCAAGCTGTCCCGGCTGGAGGCGGAGCGCCGTCTGCAGCAGATCTGGCGGCCCTATCACGAGAAGCTGGCGTCGCTGCTGGCGCAGTCGCACGCGGTCTTTGGCGAGGCGATCCTGATCGACTGCCATTCGATGCCGCGCGAGGCGCTGGACGGCGCGCTGCGCAACGGCGTGCCCCGGCCCGAGATCGTGATCGGCGACCGCTTCGGCGCCTCCTCGGCGGCGGACGTGGTGGAAAGGGTGGAGGCGGCCTTCCGCGCGGCCGGCTTCGTGGTGGCGCGCAACACGCCCTTTGCCGGGGCCTATTCGACGCAGGCCTACGGGCGTCCGCTGCGGAACCAGCACGCCGTGCAGGTGGAGATCGACCGCTCGCTCTACATGGACGAGAGGAACATCTGCCCGAGCGCGGATTTCGAGGACGTGCGGCGGGTGCTGCGCGGCGTCGTGGCGGAACTGGCCGCGATGGGCGCGCGCGATCAGGGGCAGCTCGCGGCGGAGTGACTGGGGCCTTCTGGCACGACGCGATTCGCGGGGCGGCTGGTGTGCCGCTCAGCCGAACAGCCGGTCGAGCGCTGCGTCGAGCGGCGCGGGATCGTCGATCTTCAGCCGGACAGGGACGGTCAGCACGTGGCGGCGCATGTCGGCGGGCAGGCGGACGGCGTCCTTTTCCGTGGTGACGAGCTGTGCGTTCATCTTGCGCGCGTCCTGCACGAGACGGGTCAGGATGGCGGCGGTCAGCGGCTGGTGGTCGCCGAGCGCCACGGTGCCCTTCACGTCGGCGCCAAGGCCCCTGAGGGTGGCAAAGAACTTCTCCGGATGGCCGATGCCCGCGAAGGCGAAGGCGGCCGTGTCCTGCCAGTCCATGCCGGTCTGCAGCGGCTCCAGCGCGCCGGTCAGGTGGGGGATGTCCACCTCCGCGCCCCATGTGGCGGCAAAGCGCTGCTGCGCGGCGGGGGGGCCGATGGAGAGAAGCAGGTCGGCACGGGAAAGGCCCGCGGCCACGGGTTCGCGCAGGGGGCCTGCGGGCAGGCAGCGGCCATTGCCGAAGCCCATGTGCGCGTCCACTGTCACCAGCGTCAGGTCCTTGCGCAGCGCCGGGTTCTGCAGCCCGTCATCGAGCACGAGAACGTCGGCGCCCGCTGCCTCGGCCGCGCGGGCGCCCGCGGCGCGGTCCTTTGCCACCCATGCCGGGCAGAAGGCGGCGAGCAGGAGCGGTTCGTCCCCGGTCTGGTCTGCGGTGTGGCTGAGCGGATCGACCTGCACCGGGCCGTCGAGCGTGCCGCCGTAGCCGCGCGACAGCACATGCGGTGTCAGGCCGCGCTCCTGCAGGCTCTGGACCAGCGCGATGGCGGCGGGGGTCTTGCCGGTGCCGCCCGCGTTGACGTTGCCGACGCAGATCACCGGGATGCCGGGGGCATGGTCCGGGGCGCGGGTCACGCGGCGCGCGGTGGCGCGGGCGGTGAGCGCGGCCAGCGGGGCCAGCGCGCGGGCCTGCCACGCAGGGGCGTCGGGTGGGGTGAACCAGAAGCGCGGCGCCTGCATCAGACCGCCCCGCGTTCGTCGAGGACCTCGGCCACTTCGGCGATGACCTTGTCGACCAGTTCCGCCCCGGAGGAGATCACGTCCCATCCGGCATGCGCCATGGCCGCCGCCTGGTCGGGGGCGACAAGGTGCAGCACCGCCGTCGCCAGCGAATCGGCATCGCGGACGATGCGTGCGGCCCCGGCCTCCACCAGCCGGGTGTAGCTGCGCAGGTGGCCGCCGACGTTCGGACCGTAAAGGATCGCGGTGCCCAGCGTCGCGGCCTCGTAGGGGTCCTCGCCGCCGACGCCCGTCAGGAGCGAGCCGCCGAGGAAGGCCAGCGGCGCGATGCGATACCACAGGCCAAGCGCCTCCGGCCCTTCGGTGATGATGACCTGGGTGTTTTCGTCCGGGGTGTCGCCCTCGTCCCAGAGGCAGAGCCGGAGCTGTGCCTGCCGGGCGGCGCGGACGATCCGCTCGGCGTCCTGCGCGCAGGCGGGGACGATGACCAGCAGCAGGCGGTGGTTGAGGCGCACGGCCTGCCGGTGGGCTGCGAGGATGTCGTGGGTTTCCGCGCCGCGCAGGCGGGCGGCCAGCCACACCGGGCGCCCCGCCATCAGCCCCGCGACCTCCTCGTGCTGGGTGTCGGCGCAGGGCAGGGGCATCTCCGTGTCCATCAGCGGGCCTGCGGCATGGATGCGCGCGGCTTCCATCCCCAGCCGCCTGAGGCGCCGGGCGGCGGCCTCGTCGGTGGCGTAGAGCGTGTCGAAGAGCGCCAGCGCCGCCGGGGCCGGATCGGGCAGCCAGCGCGCGGCGGCGGGCGCCACGGGCGGCGTGTCGGCGAGGTCGAGCGCGACGAGATGCGCGCCCTCCTCCGACAGCGCGTGCAGCAGGGCGGGGCGCAGGTTGGACCCGGCCCAGAGCACCACGTCCGGCTTCAGGTGCCGCGCGTAGGCGGTGCAGTCGGGCAGCCGTTCGGCGGGCGCGGGCAGGTGCAACGCCTCGCCGGTGGCGGGCGTGTCGCCGGACAGCACGATCTCGGTGTCCGGGTGGTGGCCGTTCAGGCGGGCGCAGAGGCTGGCCAGCGCGCGCCCGCGTTCCTCGCCCGAGGCCCAGGCCCAGACGACCGGCCCCGGCGGGCGCGGCGGCAGCGGTTGCGGCTTTTCCGCGCCCGGGCCGCGCGTCGTGGCCAGATAGGCCTGGAGCGACAACGCGCGACTGCTCAAGGCGTCAGCCCAGTTCTTCGGTGGAGGAGGCTTCCTTGCCTTCCTCTCTCAGCCGGTGCAGGTGGGCGATGAAATAGCGCATGTGGGCGTTGTCCACGGTGCGCTGTGCCTCTGCCTTCCATGCGTTGAAAGCCTCTTCGTAGTTCGGAAAGATGCCGACGATGTGCAGGTCGTTCACGTCGCGGAACACGGTCTTGGTGGGGTCTTCGAGTTCGCCGCCGAAGACGAGATGGAGCCGTTGCATGCGCTTCTCCTGAAGGATGGGAGCCGGGGTGACGGGCCATGACCGTAGTCATCGCGGGGACGGGGTCAAGCTTGCCACGGGGCGTTTCGGGTGTCGTGCCAAATACTTCGTTACCGGTTGCGGGCCTTTGCCGCCGAACCGGGCGTCCCCGGTGCCGCGTCGCTGAGCCGCGCCATGAGCGCGCCGTGCAGGCCGGGGTTGGCCGCCACCAACCCGTCGACCTGCGCCTTCGGCCCGTTGAAGCGCAGCGGCAGGCCGCGGCGGTCGGTGACGGTGGCGCCCGCCTCCGACAGGATCAGCGCGCCGGCGGCGATGTCCCATTCCCAGCTTGGCCGGAAGGTGAACATGGCGTCGTAGCGCCCCTCCGCCACCAGTGCCTGCCGGTAGGCCAGCGAGGGGCGGTGGTGGCGCTTCACCTGCGGCACGCCGCCGGGCCAGTGGTGCGGGTCGAGGTTGGGCCGTGTGGCCAGCACCTCCGCATCGGCCAGCGCGCCGCGGGGCGAGACGGCGATCGTGTCGCCGTTCAGCCGGGCACCGCCGCCCAGCCGGGCGCTGTAGAGCGCGTCCAGCATCGGCAGGAAGACCACCGCCGCCATCACGATCCCGTCCTCGACCACCGCCAGCACATGCGCCCATGCGCGCGAGCCTTCGATGTAGGAGCGCGTGCCGTCGATGGGGTCGACGATGAAGACGCGCTGCTTTCCAAGCCGGGTGTCGCCGTCGGGCGTTTCCTCCGACAGCCAGCCGTAATCGGGGCGGGCCGGGCGCAGGATCTCCTTCAGGGCCGTGTCCACGGCGAGGTCGGCGCGGGTCACGGGGCCCGCGTCGTCGTCCTTGTAGCGGATATCGAGGTCCTGCCCGATGAAGCCGGTCGCGATCTCGCCCGCCCGGCGCGCGGCATCGGTCAGCAGGCGCAGGTCGGCGTCTGCCTCAGTCTCCGGCAAGGGTGAGCCCCTCGACCAGCAGCGACGGCACCACGCGGGACAGCCACGGGCGGGCGTCGTTCGCGGGGGTGATGGCGCGCAGCATCTCGCGCAGGTTGCCCGCAAGCGTGACGCCGGAGACCGCGTAGGCCAGTGCGCCGTTCTCCACCCACCAGCCCGCCGCCCCGCGCGAGTAGTCGCCGGTGTTGGGGTTGATGGTGGAGCCGATCATCGAGGTCACCAGCAGGCCGCTGCCCATCTCGGCCATCAGCTCTTCGCGGGTCTTGTCGCCCTGCGTCAGTTCGAGGTTCCAGACGGTCGGGGAAATCCCGCCCGAGACGGAGCGCGCGGCGTTGGCAGTGCTCTCCATCTCCAGCTTGCGGGCGTTGGCGAGGTCGAGCGTCCAGCCGGTCAGCACGCCGTCGTCGATCAGCTTGCGGGTCCGCGTCGGCAGGCCCTCCGCGTCGAAGGGGCGGGAGGCGGAGGTGCGCGGGCGGTGCGGGTCCTCGATCAGCGACAGGCCCTTGGGCAGGATCTCTTCGCCGAGGGTGCCGCGCAGCCAGGACGCGCCGCGCGCCACCGATGCGCCGTTCGACGCGGCGACGAGGTGGCCGATCAGCGACGAGGAGATGCGTTCGTCGAAGAGCACGGGGTAGGCGCCGGTCTTCGGACGTTTCGGGTTGAGCCGTTCCAGCGCGCGGGTGGCGGCGGTGTTGCCGATGTCCTCGGCGGAACGCAGGTCGGACTGGAAGATGCGGCTGTCCCCGTCGTAGTCGCGTTCCATGGCCAGCCCGGTGCCCGCCACGGCGACGCAGGACCGCGAGCGCCCGGTGCGGCGGTAGCCGCCGACAAAGCCGTTGGACGCCGCCAGCGCCACGTTCTGCGCCGAGTAGGTGGCGGAGGCGGAGTGCACCATGGTGATGCCCTCATGGGCCAGCGCCGCGGCCTCTGCCCGGCGGGCGTCGTCCTCCAGCTCTGCCGGGGCGGGCTCGGCCGTGGGGTCGGCCAGCTGCAGCGCGTTCATGTCCCAGTCGCGCGCAAGCTGCGAGGGATCGGCAAGGCCGGCGTAGGGGTCTTCGGGCGTCTCGCGCGCCATGGCGACGGCGCGCTCGGCCATGGCGGTCAGCGCCTCGGCCCGGGTGTCGGAGGTGGAGACGCTGGCGACCCGCTTGCCGACAAAGACCCGCAGCCCGAGGTCGCGCCCCTCGGCCCGTTCCGCCTGTTCCAGCGTCCCGGCGCGCACGTCGATGGACAGCGACGTGCCTTCGATGGCGATGGCGTCGGCGGCATCGGCGCCGGCTTTCTTCGCGGCGTCGAGCAGGGCCTGGGTCAGCTCGGTCGGGGTCTGGGACATCTGCAGCCTTTCGTCGGTCGTTGTCCCGAGGTAGGGCGCCGCGCGTCGGGGTGCAAGCGTTTCGCGGAAGGGCGCGGGGCCGGGCCCTGCCGGTCAGCGCGGATCGCACTCCACGAAGGCGGTGAAGGCGGCGGCCCGCTGGGCCAGGTCCTCGGGCGGGAGCGCCGCGTGCGGTGCGGCGTGGCGCGGAGAGATGCCCTGCGCCGCCAGGAACCGCGCGGCCACCTCGGCCCTCACCGCGAAGTTCACGTTCTGGGGAATGTCGCGGAGCTGGTCGGCGATGGAGAGCGCGTCGAGCTTGGCCACCACGACGCCCACCACCGAGCCATCGGCACCGATCAGCGGCCCGCCGGAGTTGCCGGGCTGAACGGGTGCGGTGATCTGCATGGTCGCGATGTCCCCCGACAGCCCGGTATTGGCAGAGACCGCGCCGCGCGTCACGTTCATCCCGCCGAGGATGTGCGACAGCGGATACCCCAGCGCGGTCACGTCGGAATTGAGCCGCGCGGGCGCTTCGGAGAAGGTGGCGACCGCGGGGGCCGGGCCGTCCGAGAGAAGAAGCGCAAGGTCGCTGTCCGTGGCCTCCGCCAGCAGGCGGGCGGGCAGGCCGTCCACGCGGATCGTTATGCAGTCGTCGGTGACATGGGCGTTGGTCAGCACGTGCCCCTCTGCCGAGACATAGAAGCCGCTGCCGGTGCTGGCGGCGCGGGGCGGGTGGGGCTGCGGCAGGGCGGCCTCGTTCGGGGTCGGCGCGTCCTGCGGCAGCCGGTCGAGGGTTGCCAGCAGCGGCGCCGCGGCCTTTCG
This sequence comes from Sagittula sp. MA-2, assembly GCF_030126985.1. GTDB lineage: Bacteria > Pseudomonadota > Alphaproteobacteria > Rhodobacterales > Rhodobacteraceae > Sagittula. The sequence continues at coordinate 784,059 of NZ_CP126145.1, forward strand.
TGTCCGGTCGAGCCGCCCGCCCCGCGTCACCGCCAGCGGCGCGGCCAGTCCCGGCGCGATGCTGGCCGCCACAGCCCCGAGGAGCGCGCGGTCGGACGCCTCTGCCGACAGGACCACCGTGGACCACGCGCCGTCGATGTAGTCGGAGCGGACATGGCGCAGGGTGCCGTCCGCGCCGGTGATCCGGGTCACGGCCAGGCTGGCGTCGCGGGTGCGGATCGCCGTGCCGCCCTCTGCCTGAAGCGCCACGGTGTCGCGGTGCAGGGCCTGCGCCTCGACCCGCGAGAGGGTGGCAAAGCGGTAGCGGAGCGAAGAGCCGCCGTGGTCCCAGACGGTGAACGCGCCCTTCGCCGGGGCGGGGGTCGCGGTCGTGGCCGGGAAAAGGAGCGACAGCCCCAGCGTGTCGAGGTGCCGCCACGTCCAGCCGTCCCGCGCGATGCGGTCCGTCAGATCCTGCGCCAGCGCGGCCATGTGCAGCGCGGAGGGCGCGGTGCCGTAAGCGGTGCGGGCGAAACCGTGCATCGCCGCCTCCGCACCGGGGGGCCAGTCGGGGATGATTGGGGCGTCGAGCGTCCCTTCGAAGGCCAGTGCGACCTGAAGGAAACGCCGGTCCTGGATCGAGAGGTCCTCGGCGGTGAAGGGGGCGGCGAGGTCGACCGTCTCCTGCGCCAAGGCGGGTCGCCACGGGGGCAGGGCCAGCAGGAGGAGCACGAAAAGGGTGCGCAAAGGTCCGGTCATGAAAGATCGCAGCAACGAATGGTCTGTCCGAGCAGCCTGCCACGCGGACCCACGCGCGGCAATCGCTTCCGCCCCGGCGGTGTCCGCTGGCAGCGCGGGCTTCAGCCGGTCAGGGGGCCTTCTGCGTCACCGCCACGATCGGACCCATGCGCCGCCCGAGGTCGTTGCGTCCCAGTTCCGGCGCGTAGAGCCGCGAGACGTTGCCATCGAGGAACAGCGCGTTGGGCAGCTTCAGCCCGTCGCGGAAGAAACGGCCGAACTCGTGGAAGGTCACGAGGCTCTGCGAGATCGCGAAGACCGCGCGCTTGCCGTCCTTCGAGGTGCCGACACCGTTGCGGATGTAGCGCGAGGTGGAGTCGGGCAGGAAGCGGGGGTGCAGTTCTCCGCCGATCACCAGCATCGGGCCGGACTGCGTCGCGTCGCGGCAGGCGGGCTTCGCGGCAAGGAAATCGCGGGTCTCGTAGACGCGGGCGCGCTTGTCGGTGATGCAGAGCACGCCGTTGGGCAGCAGGCCGAAGTTGCCCGGCCCGGGGGAGGAGATGACGCGCATCTCTTCCTTGCCGTCCTCGACGTAGTGGCCGACGGGCGCGCGGTCCTCGTGGTACATGCCGGCATTCATCGCGAAGGCGAGCGTCTCGCCGTTTTCGGCCAGCATCGCCTCCAGCCGCGAGAACTGGCCGATGGGCTGGCCGTTGGCGTCGGCGCGGAAGAGGCGCAGGTCCTCTTTCGTGGCGTCGACCTCGCAGACGGCGTAGCGGATCGACTCGAACTCGACGTTCTGGCAGGTGACCGCGCCGGCGGGCGCTGCCACCGAGGCGAGCAACGCCGTCAGCGCAAGGCAGACACGGAGCATGGCGTCAGCCCTCCACGTCGCGGCGCACGGTTTCGTCGGAAAACAGGCGCCGGGCCTCGTCGAGATTGTCGAAGGTTTCGTCCAGGCGGAAGCGCAGCTCGGGCGCGAACTTCAGAGTCAGCCCCTTCGAGACGGCGCGGCGCAGCTCGCCCTTGTTGCGGTCGAGGAGCGCGAACATGTCGTCGGCGTTCTGCCCGCCCAGGGGCACGACATAGGCCGTGGCGACCTTGAGATCGGGGGAAACGCGCACTTCGCCGACCGTGATCGAGAGGCGGTTGAGCTCCGGATCGTGAACGTCGCCGCGCATGAGCACATCCGACAGCTGGCGCCGGATGACTTCGCTCACCCGGAGCTGACGTTGGCTTGGCCCGGGGCCGTCTTGGAATCTGTTGCGTGCCATGGGGGGAGAAGTAGAGCGAAGCTGTCGCTTTGCCAAGCGCCGACGACCGCTGTATGGGATCGCAACGGACTTGAGGAGTGTGGACGATGACGGATCAGCCAGGTGTCGTTGTAACGGGCGTTTCCGGACGCATGGGTCAGATGCTCGTGAAGGAGGTCATGGCCTCGGACCGGCTGACCCTTGTCGGCGCACTGGAGCGCGAGGGCCACGACTGGGTCGGGCGCGACCTGGGGCTGGCCATGGGCGCTGCCGAAATGGGCCTGAAGGTGAGCGACGATGCGCTGGAGGCGTTCTCTCGCGCGCAGGCGGTGATCGACTTTACCGCCCCGGCGGCGACCGTGGCGTTTTCCGAACTGGCGGCGCAGGCGCGGGCGGTGCACGTCATCGGCACCACGGGGCTGTCGGAAGACGACATCGCCGCCATCGACCGCGCGGCGCACCACGCGGTGGTGGTCCGGGCTGGGAACATGTCGCTGGGCGTGAACCTGCTGACGCGGATGGTAAAGCAGGTGGCTTCGGCTCTGGATGCCGACTGGGACATCGAGGTGATCGAGGCGCACCACCACCACAAGGTCGACGCGCCCTCGGGCACCGCGCTGATGCTGGGCGAGGCCGCGGCAGAGGGGCGGGGCGTGAAGCTGGCGGATGTGTCCGACCGGGGCCGCGACGGCATCACCGGCGCGCGGAAGCGGGGCGACATCGGTTTCCACGCGATCCGCGGCGGCGACATCATCGGCGAGCACGAGGTGCTGTTCGCCACGCCGGGAGAGCGGATCGTGCTGAAGCACGTCGCCTCCGACCGGACGCTCTTTGCCCGCGGCGCGCTGAAGGCCGCGCTCTGGGGGCAGGACAAGGGGCCGGGTCACTACGACATGCTGGACGTGCTGGGGCTGGGCTGACGGCGTCCCCGCGCCCTGACCGGAGCGCCGCCCACCCGCCCACCCTCGGCACCCCGCTCAGGGCGCGGGGACGCCGGGGCGTGGGGTCAGGCAGGGAGTTTATGGAGCATTTGTCCGGTTGGGTGAAGGCCGGGTCGTTCGGGTTTCTTTCACAATTGCGATGTTTGGCGGAAATCCGGCGCTGGTGTTTCGCGCTGGCGGCCGCAGGATACGATGCGTGCCGTTCTTTCGATAATCCGATATTCTCATTGGCGCCCGCAGCCCTTGGATTGCTTCCAGGTTGGCGAGGTGTCTCGAGATGTGATCCCAAAACCCTATACGATATTTATGGGTTGCGCGGATGATCTGATGTCCCGCCTTAGAGGTTTGCGCCGACTTTATGGCTGCGATTCATTCGCTGCAACTTGTTGTTTCCCGATCTTGGTACAGCAGGGCTTCCCCTGCGAAAGCGCGGTTATGACGCTTTGGGCGTGAGGCGACGTCTGGGATGACTTGCACAATTCAGATATTTTGGGATTGGGTAGCGTTTTGGAGGTGGCCGCTGGCGTGAGGCGCGCTTGTACAGCCGCGACGGGTTACGGCACGGGGTGTGCTCCTCGGAATATGGCGCTGACCGGCCCGCTCGGGCGCGCGGCCTAGAAGTCGATGGCGAGGCCCTTCTTCTCCCAGTCGCCGTAGCGCACGGGTTCCGGGCCGTCGCGGCCTCCGTACTCCTTGGGGAGGGCTTTTGCCTCGGCCTCTGCCTTCGCCCGGCGTTCCGCCGCTTCGGCAAGGGCACGCTGCGCGGCGGGGGGCAGGTCGCTTTCGGGGGTCTCGGGCATGACGGTCCTCGCTGGGCTTTCCTAGGGCGATGGCTGTTGATATAGGCGCCCGGTGCCGTCCGGGGCAAGCCCGGGCCAGATTCCGGAGACTCCATGGCAGACCCCAGCCCGGCCCGTCTGGCCGCCGTCGACCTGTTGGACATGGTGCTGGTGCAGCACCGCCCGCTGTCGGAGACCGACCGTCTCGACCGGCTGGAGGCGCCCGACCGCGCAGCGGCGCAGCGGCTGGCGACGGAGGTGCTGCGCGCGCTGGAGCGTGCCGACCGGGTGCTGAAGCCGCATCTCAGGAAGGCCCCGGCGGGGCGCGTCATGAACATCCTCAGGCTGGGCGCGATGGAACTGTGCACCGGCGGCGCCGCGCATGGCGTGGTCAGCGACTGCGTCGAGATCGCCGCGCGCGGCAAGCGGACGCAGGGCGCGAAGGGACTGGTCAACGCCGTCCTGCGCAAGGTGGCCGAGACAGGCCCGGCGGAGTGGGCGAAGCTGCGGGTGCCGCGCCTGCCGAAATGGCTGCGCGCCCCGCTGGTGGAGGCCTGGGGCCCGCAGGCGGTGGCGGCGATGGAGCGCGCGCATTTCGCGGGCGCGCCGGTCGACCTGACGCTGAAAGGCGACCTGCCGGAGGGCTTGCCGGGCGAGACGCTGCCCACCGGCTCGGTGCGCCTGAAGGACGCGGGCCAGGTGAGCGCGCTGCCGGGCTTTGCCGAGGGCGCGTGGTGGGTGCAGGACGCCGCCGCGGCGCTGCCGGTGAAGCTGCTGGGCGACGTGACAGGCCTCGACGTGCTGGACATGTGCGCGGCGCCGGGCGGCAAGACGCTGCAACTGGCCGCCCGGGGCGCGCGGGTGACCGCGCTCGACATCTCGGAGGCGCGGCTGGCGCGGGTGCGCGAGAACCTCGATCGCTGCGGGCTGGAAGCCACGCTGGTCGCGGGCGACGCGCTGGAGCATCGCGGGCAGTACGACGCCATCCTGCTGGACGCGCCCTGTTCGGCGACCGGCACGATCCGCCGCCATCCCGACCTGCCGCATGTGCACATGGGCGAGAAGATCTCGGAACTGATCGGGCTGCAGGGCTGGATGCTGGATCATGCGCTGTCGCTGCTGAAACCGGGCGGCCGGCTGGTCTATGCCACCTGTTCGCTGCTTCCCGACGAGGGCGAGTGCCAGATCGAGGAGGCGCTGGAGCGTCATCCCGGCCTGCGCGTCGTTCCGGCCGAGGCGCCCTGGATCGAACCCGCGTGGCAGAGCGAGGAGGGCGGGCTGCGGCTGAGGCCCGATTTCTGGGCGGAGCGCGGCGGCATTGACGGTTTCTACATGGCCTGCGTGACCAAGGACTGATCCGCGGCCTTGCCGGTGGCGTTCGTTAATGACTTTGTCGAATGCGGAAGCTATGATCCCGCGCAAGCGCCCGCAAAGGGCCGTTCCCGTCAAGGGTCCCCGGAAGGGCAACGAGGCAAGGCAGCGATGACGACGCAGCGCAACTGGCGGACCGCGCCGGAGCGGGTCATGAACCGTGTGCACGCACGGCTCGCCGCACGTGCGCGTGCGGCGGACGGATTCGTCAGCCAGCCGGAACCGCGCACCGTGGGCTTCTTTGCCAAGGGGCGGCAGATGTGCGCGGGCAACCTGATGTTCGCGGGCCATTTCGTCGAGGCGCCGGGCGCCATGCTCTGGGACATCCCCGCGCCGGACGCCACGTTCACCGAGGAAATCAACGGTTTTGCCTGGCTCGACGATCTTGCGGCGGTGGGCGACATCAAGGCGCGCAAGCTGGCGCAGGAGTGGCTCTGGGGCTGGATCGCGCGGTACGGGCGCGGCACCGGGCCGGGCTGGACGCCGGAACTGACCGGGCGACGGCTGATCCGCTGGATACATCACGCGCTGTTCGTGCTGCGCGGCCTTCCGTCGGAGAAGAGCGAGGCGTTTTATGCCGCGCTGGGTGCGCAGGCGACGTTTCTGGCGCGGCGCGGTGCCTCGGCCCCGCCGGGGCTGGCGCGGTTCGAGGCGATGACCGGGCTGCTTTACGCGGCGCTGTCGCTGGAGGGGATGGAGGCGCACGTCGACCCGGCGCGCGAGGCGCTTGGCGCGGAATGCCGGCGTCAGGTGTCGGCGCAGGGCGGCATCCCGACGCGCAACCCGGAGGAACTGCTCGAGGTCTTCACCCTGCTGACATGGGCGCAGGCGGCGCTGGAGGAGGCGGACCTCGTCCCCCACAAGGATCACCTTGAGGCCATCGCGCGGATCGCGCCGACATTGCGCACGCTGCGCCACGCGGACGGCGGGCTGGCGCGGTTCCATGGTGGCGGGCGCGGTCTGGACGGCCGGCTGGACATGGCGTTGGCGGCCTCCGGATCGAAGAAGCGGCAGGCGGACGGGTTGGCGATGGGGTTCGCGCGGCTTTCTGCCGGGCGCACGAGCATCGTCATCGATGCCGCCGTGCCGCCGGTCGGGGCGGCCTCGGGCAACGCCCATGCCTCCACCCTCGCGTTCGAGTTGACGTCGGGCCGGCGGCCGCTGATCGTCAACTGCGGTTCGGGCGGCGGGTTCGGCGAGGACTGGCGCCGCGCGGGGCGGGCCACGTTGTCGCATTCGGTGCTGTGCCTGCAGGGCTACAGCTCGGCCCGGCTGGCGGCGCCGCGCTGGGTCGGACAGGCGCGGCGCGAACTGCTGGAGGACGCACCGAAGCACGTGCCGATCCAGATGACCCACCTTGCCGAATCGCTGCGCTTCGAAGGCGGGCACGACGGCTATGTCGCCGTGCAGGGGCTGACCCACGCCCGGTCGCTGGAGCTGTCGCTGGACGGGCGGAGCCTGAGGGGCGAGGATTACCTCGTCGCGCTCGACGGTCCGGCGAAGAAGCGGTTCGACAAGGCGATGGACGCGGTGAAGCTGGGGGGGTTGCCCTACGAGATTCGCTTTCACCTGCATCCGGAGGTCGATGTGACCGTCGACATGGGCGGCAACGCGGTGTCGATGGCGCTCCGGTCGGGTGAAATCTGGGTGCTGCGCTTCGACGGCGGTGTGGATTTGACCCTCGAACCCTCCGTCTATCTCGAAAAGGGGCGATTGCGGCCACGTGCGACGAAGCAGGTGGTTCTATCCGGGCGGGCGATGCAGTATGCGACGCGCGTCCGGTGGTCATTGGCCAAGGCGCAGGAGACCGCGCTGGCCGTGCGCGATCTTGCGCAGGATCCGACGGACGTCTGAGTCTGACCCTTGGAGTGCCCCACATGACCGACCTCGCACCCGTGCGCCGCGCGCTGATTTCCGTTTCCGACAAGACCGGCCTGATCGAGCTGGCCCGCGCGCTGGCCGACCTGAAGATCGAGCTGCTGTCCACGGGCGGGTCCGCCAAGGCGATCCGCGACGCGGGCATCGAGGTGCGCGACGTGTCCGACCTGACCGCCTTTCCGGAGATGATGGACGGCCGGGTGAAGACGCTGCATCCCAAGGTGCACGGCGGCCTTCTGGCGCTGCGCGACAACGGGATGCACGTGGCGTCCATGGCCGAGCACGGGATCGTGCCGATCGACCTGCTGGTGGTGAACCTCTACCCGTTCGAGGCGGCGCTGGCGCGCGGTGCGGACTATGACGAGATGATCGAGAACATCGACATCGGCGGCCCGGCGATGATCCGCGCGGCGGCCAAGAACCATGCCTTCGTGACCACGGTGGTCGACGTGGAGGATTACGGCGCGCTGCTGGAAGAGATCAAGGCGAACGGCGGGGAAGAGGCGCAGACCACGCTCGGGTTCCGCAAGAAGATGGCGCAGATCGCCTATGCCCGAACCGGCGCCTATGACGCCGCCGTGTCGACCTGGATGGCGGGCGCCATCGGCGAGACGATTCCGCGCCGCCGTGTGTTCGCGGGCGAACTGAAGCAGACCATGCGCTATGGCGAGAACCCCCACCAGAAGGCGGCGTTCTACGTGGACGGCACCAACCGCCCCGGCGTTGCGGTGGCCGAGCAGCTTCAGGGCAAGGAGCTGAGCTACAACAACATCAACGACACCGACGCGGCTTTTGAGCTGGTGAGTGAATTCCTGCCCGGCGACGGCCCGGCCTGCGCGATCATCAAGCACGCCAACCCCTGCGGCGTGGCGAAGGGCGCGACCCTGCTTGAGGCCTACCGGAAGGCCTTCGACTGTGACCGGACCTCTGCCTTCGGCGGGATCGTGGCGCTGAACGGGACGCTGGACGCTGCCACGGCCGAGGCGATCTCCGAGATCTTCACCGAGGTGGTGATCGCGCCGGCCATCGACCAGAAGGCAAGGGACATCTTCGCGAAGAAGAAGAACCTGCGCCTGATCCTGGCGCCGGGCCTTGCCGACACGTCGGAGCATCGCGTGTCCTACCGGCAGGTGTCCGGAGGCATACTGGTGCAGGACATCGACAACGGCGTGCTGACCGTGGACGACCTGAAGGTGGTGACGAAGATCGCGCCGACCGATGCGCAGATGGAGGACCTGCTGTTCGCGTGGAAGGTCGCCAAGCACGTGAAGTCCAACGCCATCGTCTACGTCAAGGACAAGGCCACCGTGGGTGTCGGTGCGGGCCAGATGAGCCGGGTGGATTCCGCCCTGATCGCCGCCAAGAAGGCTGAGCGGATGGCCGAGGCGCTTGGCCTGCCGGAGCCGCTGACCCGCGGGTCCGCCGTGGCGTCTGACGCGTTCTTCCCCTTCCCCGACGGGCTGATGGAAGCGGCGGCGGCGGGTGCCACCTGCGTGATCCAGCCGGGCGGCTCGATGCGCGACGATGAGGTGATCGCGGCGGCAGACGAGGCTGGCTTGGCGATGGTCTTTACCGGGATGCGGCACTTCCGCCACTGATTGGCGTGATTGCGGCCTGCCGTTTCACGCAGCCTTGGGTTGTGCGCGCTTACGGGCGCGCGTAGCCTCTCGGCAGGCGGGGCAGGGCCTCCGGATCGGGCGGCCGCGTCGTCATCCGGCGCGCCGTCTCTGGCAGATTGCGAAGAGTTGATTGAAAACGGACCTATCCCGCCCGGTCGAGAACGGTTAACAGGGCCGGGTTGAAAATGAACGAGACGGCAGTGGCAGGCAGGCAAAGCGCAGTACGGCAAGGGACCCTCCGGTTGGTCTGGTGGGTGGCTTTCTGGGTCTTCGTGATCGACCAGATCTCGAAGATCTGGGTGGTGCATGTGCTAGACCTCGCCACGCGGCTGAAGATCGAGGTCTGGCCGCCGTTCCTCAATTTCCACATGGCCTGGAACTACGGCATCAACTTCGGCCTTCTGGCCGGAGAGGCGCCCGCGACACGGTGGATCCTGATCTCCGTGGCGCTTGGCATCGTGCTGTTCGTGCTGGTCTGGATGCGGCGCGACCCGCCGGGCAGGCTTGGCCTCATTTCTGCCGGGATGCTGATCGGCGGCGCGCTGGGGAATGTCGTGGACCGCGTGCTCTATGGTGCGGTTGCGGATTTCCTCAACATGTCCTGCTGCGGCTTCTCCAACCCCTTCGCTTTCAACGTCGCGGATATCGCGATCTTTGCCGGGGCTTTCGGGCTCGTGATCTTCCCGTCGGCGAAAAACACCTGATCTTCGGGGTTTGATGCCGGGATGGGCGTGACGGCGCCGTCCTGATGGGTTAGAAGCGGTCAGACCATGGGTGAACGGAGGGTGTGATGCGGCTTGCGCATCTGGCGATCATTGTGATGACGGGCGCGCTGGCGCTGTCGGCCTGTTCGCGCAGCGGCGAACCGAAGCCGTTGCACGACCTGCGTTCCAACAGCGGTGAGCCGGAAGAGTTCGCCATCGTTCCCAACAAGCCGCTGACCATGCCGCAGACCTTCGCGGAACTGCCGCAGCCCACGCCGGGCAGCGCCAACCGCACCGACCAGACGCCGAAGGCCGACGCCGTGGCGGCGCTTGGCGGCAATCCGGCGGCGTTGCAGCCGGGCGCGTCCGGTTCCATCGGCGCGGGCGACGCTGCCCTTGTGCAGCAGGCCAGCCGCTACGGTCGCGACAGCACCATCCGCCAGACGCTGGCGGCAGAGGATCAGCAGTACCGCAAGAACAAGGGCCGCTTCTCGTGGTCCATCGTGCCGCGCGACGACTACGAACGCGCCTACCGCGGTCAGAAGCTGGATTCCTATAGCTGGCTGCGCCGCTATCGTCAGGCGGGCGCGCGGACGCCGTCGGCACCGCCGGCCCCCTGATCCTCATCTGAAATCGGGTGATCCTGGCTCCCGCAGTCCTGTGGCTGCGGGGCTTTTGCTGTGAATGTACGGCAAACCGCAGACATCGACCGGCCTGCGCTTCACGTCCCCGTCACCACTGCGCGAGGGACACCAGGGTTAACTTGAAGTCAATGGCCGCCTGCGTACCTATTGTGTCAACCTTTCCCTAAGAGAGATGAAAACGAGATGCGCCAACTTCCCATGGTCCTGTCCCTGCTCGCGGCGCCTCTGGCGGCGCAGGTCGCGCAGGCCGAAGTGCCGGTCACCACATACACGCTCGACAACGGAATGGATGTCGTGGTGATCGAGGATCACCGCGCCCCGGTGGTCGAACACATGGTGTGGTACAAGGCCGGTGCCGCCGACGAGGAGCGCGGCGTATCGGGCGTGGCGCATTTCCTCGAGCACCTGCTGTTCAAGGGCACCGAGAAGCTGGAGCCGGGCGAGTTTTCCAAGGTCGTGGCGGCGAACGGCGGGTCCGACAACGCCTTCACCAGCGCCGACCAGACCGCCTATCACCAGCGCGTCGCGGCCGACCGGCTTGAGATGATGATGCGCATGGAAAGCGACCGGATGGTGAACCTGCAGCTTTCCGAGCAGGACATCCTGACGGAGCGCGAGGTGATCATCGAGGAGCGCAACATGCGGGTGGAAAACGACCCCGGCGCGCTTTTCCGCGAGCAGTCGCAGGCGGCGCTTTACCTCAACCATCCCTATGGCACGCCGATCATCGGCTGGCGGCACGAGATGGAGAGCCTCGACCTCGACGACGCTCTGAGCTTCTACCACAAGTACTATGCACCGAATAACGCGATCCTGATCGTCGCTGGCGACGTGGAGCCCGATGAGGTGCTGCGTCTGGCGAAGGAATATTACGAGCCGCTGGCGCCCAACCCGGAGCTTGGGGAGCGCGAGCGCGCGTCGGAGCCGCGGCAGCTGGCCGAACGGCGCATGACCTACCGCGACCCTCGCGTCTCGACGCCCTACGTGACGCGCACCTACCTTGCCCCGGAACGCGATCCGGGCGACCAGGAAAAGGCCGCGGCGCTGGAGATCCTGTCGCAGATCCTGGGCGGCGGGCAGACCTCGGTCCTGAACCAGCGGCTGCAGTTCGACCTGAAGAAGGCGGTCTATACCAGCGCCTACTACGGCGGCGTGTCGCTGGACGACACCACCTTCGGTCTGGTCGTGGTGCCTGCGCCGGGCGTGAGCCTCGAGGACGCCGAGAAGGAGATGGACGCGACCATTCAGGCCTTCATCGAGAACGGCGTGGACGAAAAGCAGCTCGAGCGGATCAAGTTCCAGATGAAGGCCGCGCGGATCTACGAACAGGACGACGTGAGCCGCCTGGCCCGCCGCTACGGCGACGCGCTGACCTCCGGCCTGACCATCGAGGATGTGGAGGCCTGGCCAGACGTGCTGCAGGCGGTGACCGGCGAGGACGTGATCGCCGCTGCCAAGGAGGTGTTCGATCCGCAGAAATCCGTCACGGGCTACCTGATGCCCGCCGAGGAGGTGACCCAATGAAGCGTTTCATCCTGGCCTTCGGGCTGATCTTCGGCGCCACGGTGGCGCATGCGGAAATCGACATCCAGGAGGTGGAGAGCCCCGGCGGCCTGAAGGCCTGGCTGGTGGAGGAACCCTCCATCCCCTTCGTGGCGCTGGAACTGCGCTTCAGGGGCGGCACCTCGCTGGACGTGGAAGGCAAGCGCGGCGCGACCAACCTGATGGTCGGCCTGCTCGAGGAAGGCTCTGCCGACATGGATGCCAAGGCCTTTGCCGAGGCGAAGGAGGATCTCGCCGCGCAGATCGGCTACGACGCAAGCGACGACGCGGTGAGCATCTCCTTCAAGTTCCTGACGGAGACGCAGGACGCGGCGGTCGACCTCCTGCGCGCCTCGCTGGTGGAGCCGACCTTCGACGAGGTGAGCGTGGAGCGGGTGCGCCAGCAGGTGCTGTCCTCGCTGCGCTCCGACGCGACCGACCCGGACGAGATCGTCACCCGCGCCTGGGACAGCATGGTGTTCGGCGACCATCCCTATGGCTCCGACTACTCCGGCACGATCGAGAGCGTGACCGCGCTGACCCGTGACGACGTGGTCGAGGCGTGGAAGAACGCCCTGGCGCAGGACCGTGTCTATATCGCTGCGGCGGGCGACATCTCGGCCGAGGAACTGGGCCTGCTGATGGACCGGCTGCTGGGCGACCTGCCGGAGACCGGCGCGCCGATGCCCGAGGATGTGACGGTGGAGACGGAGGCGGGCGTGACCGTGGTGCCCTTCGACACGCCGCAGTCGGTGGCGGTCTTCGGTCATCGCGGCTTGAAGCGGGCCGATCCGGACTTCTTCGCGGCCTACATGCTGAACACGATCTTCGGCGGCGGCGGTTTCGAGGCGCGGCTGATGGAGGAGGTGCGCGAGAAGCGCGGCCTGACCTACGGGGTCTATTCCTACCTGCTGCCCAAGGACCACGCCGAACTGGTGATCGGGCGCGTGGCCTCGGCCAACAACCGCATCGCCGAGGCGATCTCGGTCATCCGGGACGAATGGGCGAAGGTGGCGGCGGAGGGCGTGACCGAGGAAGAGCTGGAGCAGGCCAAGACCTACCTGACCGGCGCCTACCCGCTGCGCTTCGACGGCAATGCGCCCATCGCGCAGATCCTCGTCGGAATGCAGATGGACGACCTCGGCATCGACTACGTGACGACGCGCAACGCCAAGATCGAGGCGATCACGCTCGACGACATGAAGCGCGTGGCGGCCGAGCTGATGAAGCCGGAGGAGCTGCACTTCGTCGTGGTGGGCCAACCCGAGGGGCTGGAGGACGCGACCGTCGGTCAGTGAGGGGCATCGCCTGCGCGTGCAGTGCAGGCGATCCGCCGGGGGTTCAGCCCTCCGGAAACCCACTGGGGCCTTTGGGCCAGGACGCATGAACGGGCCGGGGCATTGTCCCGGCCTTTTCTTTTGTCTGCCGTTTGGAAGGGGCGCGTGGCCATGCAGGGCGGGGCTGTGCGCCGCCCTGGCTGCCGGAACGAAGCGGCGCGGGGCTGCGTTGCGCTCCTGACAGATGACAGGAGGGACCAGTGGCCACGCAGGCGAAGGAACGGCAGCAGAAACCGAAATCCGCATCCGGCAATTCGAAGGAGGCAAAGCGGGCCCCGTCCGTCAAGACGCCCGCCGAAAACCCCGTGAGCGAGCTGAAGAGCCGGGTTGAGGATTACCGCCGTCTCGCGAAACGGTTCGTCGAGGATCCCTGCGTCATGCGGCCCTGCAACCTGACCGGCGAGGCACGGCGGCGCCACGTGCGCGAGACGATTATCGAGGATCACGCCGTGCGGATCTCGCAGAAGTCCGACGGCGCGGATGCCAAGTTCCGCAAGCTGGCGGACAGCCGGTTTTCCTTCTTCCGGGGCACATCGCTGCTGTTTCACCGCGACATGGTGGGGGACGACGCGCGGATGCCCACGGTGCTTGTTCTGGGCGACGTGCATCCGGAGAACTTCGGGGTGATGCCCAACGCGGACAATGCGCCGATCTTCGGGGTGAACGATTTCGACGACGTGGTCTATGGCCCCTTCACTTGGGACCTGAAGCGCGGCGTGACCGGCTTCCTGCTGGCCGCCGAGGAAGAGGGCGACCTGAAGGAGAAGCACCGGCTGAAGATCGCGCGACGCTTCATCAAGGGGTATCGCGAGGGCATCGCCTTCTACGCCCGGCACGACACGGAATCGAGCCAGCAGATGCGGCAGGACAATTCGCCGAAGGTGATCCGCAAGCTCTTCGAAGAAGCGCGGGAGAGCCGTAGGGACTGGCTCTGGGACCGCTACCTGTCTGAGAACGGGCTGGGCTTTCGAGCCAACCACGAGCTGACGCCGCTGACCACCCGGGTCGAGGAGTTCCAGGGTTATGTCGACCAGCTTGCGAAGGCCGCAGGGGTCGAGAAGTCGGGCCGCGTGAACCGCCTGAAGGTCAAGGACGTCTGCCTGCGTCACGGGCAGGGCACGGCCTCGCTGGGGCTGGCGCGGTACTACGTCCTGCTGGAAGGGCCGTCGGAGGATGCCACTGACGACCTGATCGTGGAGTTCAAGCGCGCCCGCCGCTCGGCGCTGGAAGGGCTGGTGCCCGCCAACGACTTCCACGCCGGCGAGGAGGGCGACCGCATTGCCCACGGGCAGGCGGTGCATCTGGCCAATGGCGACGTGTTCTATGGCAACGTGGAGATCGACGGCGTCAGCTTCATGTCGCGGGAGCGCGCGCCGTTCCGCGAGGACATCGACCTCGACGACCTGTCGAAGAAGAGCTGGAAGCGCTATGCCGCCGCCTGTGGCCGTGCCTTGGCGCAGGCGCATGCGCGGTCCGACGATGCCGGACAGCTCGACTACCGGATCGAGCCGCGCATCCTGGAGGCGATGGAGCCGTTCGATCTGTTCGTTGACGACGTTCTGGGGTTCGCGAAGGAGGCGGTGAAGCGGCTGGACCGCGATCACGCCTATTACAAGCGCGACCTGAAGCTGGGCGCGTTCACCGTGCGTCTGAAGGCGTATCGCTGACGCCCGTCCCGAGATACCATCGCGTGAAACGGGACAGCCTGCGGGCGGAGCCCTTGCGCGTCCGCGCCAGCATCCAGCGGATGATGGCCGGATGCACCAGCCGGAAGACGAGGACGTAGAGTGCCACCGCAGACAGCACCTGAGAGGCGACGATCAGCGGGCCCCGGCCGTCGAGGCCGTGCAGCGCCACGTCGAGACCGAGCAGCAGAAGCGCGCCTGCGGCCGTCGCAAGGAAGATGCGCCGCCGCGCGCGCAGCGGGTTTGGGCCGAGAAACGATATCCCGGCCCGGTCCGTCATCAGTTCAGCAGCCCGGCGTGGCGCAGGCCTGCATCGATCCGCTCGCGCACCGGTTCGGTGACCGGCAGGAGCGGCAGGCGCATGTCCTCGGCGCAGAGGCCGACCCGCGACATGGCGTATTTCGCGCCGCAGAGCCCCGGCTCGAGGAAGATCGCCTGGTGCAGCGGCATGAGCCGGTCCTGCAGATCCAGCGCCGCGGCGTAGTCCCCGGCGAGGCAGGCCTCCTGCATCTGCGCGCAGAGGGCGGGCGCCACGTTGGCGGTGACGGAGATCATGCCGACACCCCCCTGGGCGTTGAAGCCGTGCGCGGTGCCATCCTCGCCCGAGAGCTGGATGAAGTCCTTGCCGCAGGTGATCCGCTGCTTGCAGACGCGGGCGAGGTCGCCGGTGGCGTCCTTGACGCCGACGATGCGCGGCAGCTTGGCCAGTTCGCCCATGGTCTCAGGGCTCATGTCCACGGCCGAGCGGCCGGGGATGTTGTAGATGATGATCGGCAGGTCGGCGGCATCGTGCACCGCCTTGAAGTGCGCAATCATCCCGGCCTGCGTCGGCTTGTTGTAGTAGGGCGTCACCACCAGCGCACCATCGGCGCCGACGGTCTGGGCGTAGACCATGAAGCGCACGGCCTCGTCGGTGTTGTTCGACCCGGCCCCGGCGATCACCGGAATGCGGCCTGCGGCGGCCTCGACCACGCAGCGGATGACCTCTTCGTGCTCGTCATGGGTCAGCGTCGGGCTTTCGCCGGTCGTGCCGACGGGCACCAGCCCGTGGCTCCCCTGGTCGACGTGCCAGTCGACAAGCTGTTTGAGCGTGTCGAAATCCACCGCGCCGTCCTTGAACGGCGTGACCAGGGCAGGCATCGATCCCTTGAACATCTCACGCTCCTTTGTTGTTTCGGGTTCGTCGTCGCTTGTGGAGAATTTCCGCCGACCCAGCGGGAATGTGAGTTGAAGCCATGAGTGCGGGCGATATCCTCCGGAGGGGTCTATTAAGTTTCATTGCGGGAATTGCAAGCTCATGTCGCGCCTTCTAGCCGTTTTGCTGTTGATATGCACCAGCATGGCCGCCGCCGCGCAGGAGAGCGGGCAGGCGCTGGCCAAGGCCATGCAGTCGATGCGCACCGGAAACTGGGCCGCCGCCCAGATCGAGGCGCGTGGCGACGGCCAGATCGCGGTCGACGTCATCCTGTGGCACGCGTTGCGGTCGGGGCGGGGGGATTCGGAAGAGGTCATGGACTTCATCGCCCGCAATCCCGACTGGCCGGGCATGGACTACCTGCGCGAGAAGTCGGAGCCGATCATGGCCGACGAGGCGACGAACGCGCAGATCCAGCACTTCTTCTCGGATCACCAGCCGCAGTCCGGCGCGGGCGCGCTGGCGCTGGCGCGGGTGCACATGACCGAAGGCGACGAGGGGCTGGCGCAGGCCGACATCGTGCTGGCGTGGCGGACGCTGTCGCTGACCAGCGACGAGCGCCGGGCCTTCATGGCGACCTGGGGCGAGATCCTGAAGCCGCACCACATCGCGCGTCTGGACATGGCGCTTTGGAACGGCTGGAGCCAGAACGCCACCGCCATGCTGCCCTTCGCGGAGGATGGCTGGCGCGCGCTGGCCGAGGCGCGCATGGGCCTGCGCGCGGCGGTCGGCAACGTCGATTCGCTGATCTCCCGCGTGCCTGAGGAACTGGCGGACAACGCCGGGCTGGCCTACGAGCGGTTCCTGTGGCGGGTGCGCAAGGGGCGCCGCGACGAGGCGATCGAGCTGCTGAAGGAGCGGTCCACCTCGCTGGCAGGGCTGGGCGAGCCCTGGGCCTGGGCGAACGAGCGGGTGGACCTCGCGCGGATGCGGATGCGGGCGGGCGCCTACGACGAGGCCTACGAGATCGCGTCGCGGCATTACCTTGTCGAAGGCTCCGAATTCGCAGAGCTGGAGTGGCTGTCGGGCTACCTCGCCATGCAGTTCCTTGGCCGCGCGGACCTGGCCGTGCAGCACTTCCGCAACTTCCGGGAGGCGGTGTGGACGCCGATCTCGGTCGGCCGGGCGGGCTACTGGCTGGGCCGGGCGCTGGAGGCCACTGGCGATGCGGAGGGCGCGCAGGCGGCCTACACGGAGGGCGCGGCCTTCCAGACCTCCTTTTACGGGCTGCTCGCGGCGGAACGGGGCGGCATCCCGGTGAACCCGCTCTTGTCTGGCGACGAGGATTTCCCGGACTGGCGCGAGGCCGGGTTTGCCAAGTCCACGGTCTTCCAGGCGGGGATCCTGCTGCTGGCGGCGGGCGAGATCGACTTGGGCGAACGCTTCCTGACGCATCTTGCCGAAAGCCAGGACCGCACGGGCATGGGCCAGATGGGCGACATGCTGGCGGAGATGAAACGCCCACACATCCAGGTGATGCTCGGCAAGCGCGCGGCGCAGTTCGGGATCGAGCTGGCTGGGCCGTATTACGCGCTGCACCCGGAAGTGGTGGGCACGGAATACCCGGTGCCGAAGGAACTGGTGCTGGCCATCGCCCGGCGCGAGTCGGAGTTCGATCCCGGCGTGATCTCGGGCGCAGGCGCGCGCGGGTTCATGCAGCTGATGCCCGGCACCGCGCGGGAGGTCGCCGCCAAGGTGGGCGAACCCTACGATGCGGCGCGGTTGCTGTCCGATCCGGCGTATAACGCGACGCTGGGATCGACCTATCTGGCCGGGCTGGCGGACACCTTCGACGGCAACGTGGTGATGATGGCCGCGGGCTACAACGCCGGGCCGTCGCGTCCGTTGCGCTGGATGGCGGAGTTCGGCGACCCGCGGAACGGCGCGGTGGACGTGGTCGACTGGATCGAGATGATCCCCTTCGACGAGACCCGCAACTACGTGATGCGGGTGGCGGAAAGCCTGCCGGTCTATCGCGCGCGGCTGGGCAAGGAACCCCTGCCGGTGCCGTTTTCCGAGGAATTGATCGGCGCGTCAATGCTGGCGCGGTCGGTGGTGGCGGACTGAACCTTGCGGAATGTGCGCCCTGTCGGGCGCCCATGCAGGGTGTCTCGGCCCCGGCCTTGCGGCCTGTGCCTCGGGCAAGGGGCGGCGTGACGCGCGGAAGGCCGGGGATCAGCCTTTGACGCGGGCGCGCCAGAGGGTGAAGAGCCCGGCGGCGACGATCATCGCCGCGCCGATCACCACGTTGGTGCGCAGCGTTTCGTTGAAGACGATAAGCCCGAGGGTGCTGGCGAAGACCAGTTGCAGGTAGGCGAAAGGCTGGACGGCGCTGGCCTCGGCCACCTCGTAGGCGCGGATCATGAACCAGTGCCCCAGCGCGCCGGTGAGGCACAGGAGCCCCATCCAGCCCCAATCGGGGGCGGTCATCGGTTCCCAGAACCACAGGCCGATGGCGGTGGCGACGATGGCGCCCGCCGTGCCGGTGTAGAAGAACGAGGTCGCCGCCGTGTCGGTCCGCGCGACGTAGCGGGTGAGCAGCGCGTAAAGGCTGAACATCAGCGCCGCCAGCAGCGGGATCGCAGCATAGGGGGAGAACACCCCGCCCGAGGGCTGCAGGATCACGATCACGCCGACGAAGCCCACGCCGATGGCCGCCCACCGCCGCCAGCCGACCTTTTCGCCCAGCACCGGGCCGGAGAGGGCCGCAACCAGCAGCGGGTAGCAGGCAAAGACGGCGTGGCTTTCCACGAGGCCGAGGAAGACGAAGGCCAGCACCATCACGTTGATCTCGACCACCAGCAGGGCGCCTCGGAAACATTGCACCAGAGGGTGGCCACTGCGGGTGGCGCGGCGCAGGCCGCCGGGCTGGCGCGCCGCCACGGCGATGACGAAGGCCGCGAAGAACCAGTAGCGCAGCATCACCACCATCATGACGTTGTATTCCGTCGCGAGGTGCCGCGAGAGCCCGTCCTGCATGGCGAAGACGAAGGTCGTGGCAACCATCAGGAGGATGCCGAGTCTGGTATTCTGTTCGGTCATGTCAGGGCTTCTTTGCCGTCGTCATGTGGCGCTTGCGGCCATATCCCGGCTGCCGGGTGACGTCGAGGCCCGCCTCGGCCAGCGCGCGGCGGACGTGGCCCGCGGCGGTGTAGCTGGCGGCGGTGGCGCCGGGGGCCATGTGGCGGGCGACCTCGGCCATGAGGTCGGGCGCCCAGAGTTCGGGATTGCGTACCGGGGCGAAGCCGTCGAGGAACCATGCGTCGGCCAGGCCGTCCCAGCGCGGCAGCGTCTCGCGGGCGTCGCCGGTGACGAGGGTGAAGTCGAGGTCGGGCAGGGTGATCCGCGTGGCGCGGTCCTGCCAGTGGGGGGCGAGATCGTGGGCGACCTCCGCCACCGCGGGGAAGGCGGATTGCGCGCGGATCATCTGCGCGCCGTCCAGCGGATACGCCTCGAAACTGGTGAACCTCAGGCGGCCCTGCTGGCCGGTCCTGCGCCAGAGGTCGAGTGCGGCGAGCAGGTTCAGCCCCGTGCCGAAACCCAGCTCGGCAATGTGGAACCCGTCACGAAACCGCTCCGGCAGGCCGTTGCCGGACAGGAAGACGTGGCGCGTCTCCTCCAGCCCGTTCTCGAGCGAGTAGTAGGGGTCGTCGAAACGGGTCGACACGGGGATGTCGTCGCGCCAGTCGAGCGCGGGGCTCTGGTCGGCCATCGGGGAAGTCCTTATGGGATGTGCCGAGATGTGACGCGGGGAGACGGCAATGGCAAGCGTGGACGTGACGATCCGGGGCGCGGGGATCTTCGGGCTCTCGATCGCCTGGACGCTGGTGCAGCGCGGGGCGCGGGTGCAGGTGGTCGATCCGCATGGCGCCGGGGCCGGGTCCTCGGGCGGGCTGGTGGGGGCGCTGGCGCCGCATGTCCCGGAAAACTGGAACGAGAAGAAGGCCTTCCAGCTGGAGAGCCTGTTGATGGCGGAGCGGTTCTGGCAGGAGGTCGAGGCCTTGGGCGGCGTCTCTGCCGGCTATGCCCAGACGGGGCGGCTGCAACCCGTGGCGGACGGGGCCGGGCTGGCGCTGGCGCGCGCGCGGGGCGAAGGCGCATCCGCGCTGTGGCAGGGCAGGGCGGTCTGGGAGGTGGTGCCGCAGTCGGAGGCCGGGCCCTTTGCGCCGGTGTCGCCGTCGGGCTGGCTGATCCGCGACACGCTGAGCGCGCGCATGCACCCGCGCCGGGCCTGCGCGGCGCTGGTCGCGGCGCTTCAGGCGAAAGGTGTGTCGGTGGTGCCGGAGGCGGAGGACGCGGGCGCGGTGATCTGGGCGACCGGCTGGCGCGGCCTTGTCGAACTGTCGGAGGCGCTGGGGCGCAAGGTCGGCGACGGGGTGAAGGGCCAGTCGGCGGCTTTCCGGTTCGAGGCGCGCGAGGCGCCGCAATTGTTCGTCGGCGGGTTGCACATCGTGCCGCACGCGGACGGGACGGTCGCCATCGGATCGACCTCTGAGCGGGATTTCGAGGATGGATCGGCGCTGGACGCGCAATGCGAGGAGCTGATCGCGGCGGCGCGAGAGGCCGTGCCGGATCTGTCAGGGGCGGAGGTTGTGTCCCGCTGGGCGGGCGTGCGGCCCCGGGCACGGACCCGAGCGCCGGTACTGGGCGCCTGGCCGGGGCGCGACGGTCATTTCGTCGCCAACGGCGGGTTCAAGATTGGCTTTGGCATGGCGCCCAAGGTGGCGGAGGTGATGGCCGACCTGGTGCTGGACGGTCGGGACGAGGGGATTCCCGATGGGTTCAGGCTGGGGTGAACGCGGTGGGCACGCCGGGTGGGGCGCGTGCGCTGAGTTTCCCTTTGGAAAGCGCGTTCGCCCGCCAGCCGAAGAACGCGGGGTGGTGTGCCTGGCAGGGTTGGGTGTGGGCGCTGAGTTTTCCTTTGGAAAACTCGCCTGCCCACCAGCCGAAAAACACGGAGGGTTTTTCGGCTTAGTCGAACTTGCGAGAGGGGGCGAGGACCTTGGCTTCGCCGATGACGACCTTCTTGCCGTCGACCGAGCAGTGCGTCTCCAGCGTCACGCGGCGCTTGGCGATATCGATGTCGGTCACCTTGACCTCGGCATAGACCGTGTCGCCCGGGCGCACGGGCGCGAGGAACTTCAGCGACTGGCCGAGATAGACGGTGCCGTGACCGGGAAGCTGTTCGCCGATGACCGCGGAGATCAGCCCCGCGGTCAGCATGCCATGGGCGATGCGGCCCTCGAAGATGGTGTCCTGCGCGTAGGCGTCGTCGAGGTGCACCGGGTTCCGGTCGGTGGAGACCTCGGCGAACATCTCGATATCCTGATCCGTCACCTGCTTCCGGAGGTAACGGGTCATGCCCATCTCGATGTCTTCGATGCAGATCGTTCCGCGTGGCAGGTTGTCCAACATCTTGCCCTCCATGAGCATCCGTCCGGTAATAAAAGCGTCATCTCCAGGAGAGATTGGTAATTTTATTACTTTGCGAACGCAGCAAAAGCAAGCGGTAATTTTGTTACCCGAGCGTGCCCATGGAGAAGGTCGGCGCCACCCTTTCCTTTTCGATATAGGCGCTTAGCGCGTCCGGATCGGGCTGCTGCGTCGTTTTGGTCTCGGTCCGGGCGAGGCCGCCGGTGATGAAGAGGGAATCGAAATCCTCGCCCATCGCGCCCAGAATGTCGGTGTGCGGGCCGTCCCCGATGGCGAGGATCGCGCTGTCGGGCACGTCCGCGCGATGCGCTGCAAGACGGCGCCGGGCCAGGTCGTAGATCGCCGGGTGCGGCTTGCCGAAATAGAGGCTCTCGCCCCCCATCTCGGTATAGAGTTTCGCCAGGGCCCCGGCGCAGTATTCGCGGCGTTCGCCACGGTCGACGACGATATCCGGGTTCGCGCAGAGCAGCTTCAGGCCCTTCTGTTTGGCATAGAGGAAGTCGGGGCGGTTCACTTCCGGATCGGCATGGGGATCGAAGGGGCCGCAGCAGACGATACCCTCGGCCTCCTGAAGCGGGACGCGGGTGATCTCGACCGGGTTGTCGAGGATCTGGAGCGGGTCGAAGAAGGTCAGGTCGAAGTCGAGCCCCATGAAATAGACCTTCGAGCCCACGGCGCCCTGGAACATGGCGGCGCGGGCGGCGTCGCCGGAGGTGGCGATGTCGTCGTAGGCGTCTTCGGGCACCTCGAACTTCGTCAGCTGTTTTGCGACCTCGTGACGGGAGCGCGGCGCGTTTGTCACCAGCACCACGGCCCCGCCTTTCGCGCGGTAGTCCTGAAGGGCTGCGACGGCAGAGGGGATGGCCTTGATGCCGTTGTGCACGCAGCCCCACAGGTCCACGAACAGCGCGTCATAGCGGTCGGATACGTCGGAAAGGGCAGAGATGATCTGGGTCATTGGGGCGTCCGGTGGTCGGGAATGTCTGGCCCCTGCATAGAGGCTGCGGACGCAATAGGACAGGCGATTCAGGCGGGAACGCGCGGCTTTGCCGGGGCAGGCGAGGGGCATTCGAAAGGGCCGGGGGGAAAGACCGAGTGCGAGGACGGGTTGTCGCGTTGAGCATGACCCCGCCACGTTCCGTGGCACGGCGCAACATGATACCTAAGTGCCCCCGCCGATGCGACGGGCGGAAAACTGTTCCGGTCAAGCCCGCGCTTGCGCGACGGTGGCGCGGTCTGTCAGCTCTGGCTCATCCGCTCGGCGTAGGCGCGCATTTCCTCGGCTTCCTGCCGGGCTTCGCGCAGGCCGTCCATTGCCGCGGCCAGCTCTGCCTCGGTCTGGGCCAGCTGGTTGGTCAGCTCGGCCTCGCGCTGCTGGAGGTAGGTGATCGCCTGATCCCGGGTTTCCTCCGCCTCATGCAGTTCCTGACTCATGCGTTCGAGTTGATCGACATCGGCCTGGCTGACACGGCGAAAGCGGTGGATTAGCCAGTGGGCGAACCAGCCCAGGCAAAAGGCGACAAAAAGAATGATCGCCGTCGCGATGATGAACTGGGTTCTGTCCATTTGTTGTTTTGTCCCTCCGGCATGTTAGCCGTCTTCGCCGTTTTCCGGCTTGAAATCCGCATCGCGCACCGCGCCCTGTGGCACCGCCTTGTCCGCCCCGATGCCGGCGGCGGCCTCTGTGGCCTCCGGGTCCTGCATCGGCGGGGTGTCCGTGGCGGCATCCGTCGTGTCGTCTTGGCCGTCCGGCTCTGCATCCGTCGTGTCGGCGGTCTGTTCCCCGTCGGTGTCTTCGGTCGTGGAGGCCTCGGACGCGTCTGTCGCCGCGGTATCTGCCGTGCCCGTGTCGGCGGCCTCTGCCGTCTCTCCGGTCTCGCCCGCTTCGGTCGCCTCTTCGGCGGCGTCCTCGGCTTCGGCGACGGCCTCTTCCAGCTCGTCGATCAGCAGCTTGAACTCGATCCGGCGATTGGCCTCGCGGCCTTCCTCGGTGCCGTTGTCGGCGATGGGCTGCTCTTCGCCGTAGCCCTTCACCTCGTACATGCGCACCGGCACCCGGCGCCCGCGCAGCGCGTCGAGCACCGACTGCGCGCGGTCCCGGCTGAGCTGCTGGTTCATCGACTCGCGGCCCTGGCTGTCGGTGTGGCCGCCGATTTCCAGCGGGATGTCGCCACAGGTCTTCAGAAGGTCCGCCAGTTCGTCGAGGATGTCGCGGGCCGAGATGTCGAGCGTGGCAGAGCCCGGCTCGAAGTTGATCTTCCGCGTGCCGACCACTTCCTTGATCATGCCGACGCATTGCTCGGGCGAGGGAATGCCCAGCGTCGGGTCCAGCCGTTCGACATAGGTCACGTCGATGTCGAAGGTGGCGTTTTCACCGAGCTTACCGGCCAGAAGTTTCGCGATCTGGGCGCTGGCCTCCTGGTTGCCGGTCTGGCCGGTCACGATCACGTCGTCGGGCGTCACGGTGACAGAGCCGTTGGCCAGCATCGACAGCGCCTCCAGCCCGGCGAGCGTGCGCACCGGCCAGTCCGAGGGCAGGTTGTCGGCCAGGCGGGCGGCGGTATAGACCGCCTCCGACCCAAAGCGCGCGCGGGCGTAGCTGTCTGCGGTCTGGCGGGCGATCTCGGTGGTCAGGCGTCCGCGCAACTGGACCTTGCCCTCGGGCGAGAGGGTGGCGGTGAAGTCGGGCGGGCCCTCGGCATCCTGTTCCGGCGCCTTGGGCAGCACGGCATGCAGCGCGAAGACCTCCGGCAGGGTGGTTTCCAGTTCGCCGACGATCCGGTCGAAGGTGCCCTGCGGCGTGCCTTCGAGCGCCACCAGCGTGACATCGGCGTTGGAGAAGGTGATGGAGCCGCCGCCCACTTCCTTCAGCTTGGCGATGCCCAGCTCGACCGCGTCGGCCCAGCGGCGCGAGGGCACGCCGAGGCCGAGGGTGCAGATCGCCTTGCCTTCGAGACCTGCACCGGAGGCGGCGCGCAGGATGCGGGACCGCGCCTCTTCGGTGTCGGCGGAACAGGCGTCGAAGCGCGCGCCCTCGTCGTCGATCAGGAAGCGCAGGGTGAAGGGCGTGATGACGGGCCGCGGGGCGGAGAGGTCGAGCGCAAGCCGCAGACCCTCCGGCTTGCGCCGCGTGAGGTTGGTTTCCAGCCGGCTGCGCGCCTCGGCGCTTTCGGTCATGGCCTTGATTTCCACCCGTTCGGCATCGACCGACACCTTGGAGCGCGGCAGGTCGCGCAACGCGCTGGTGGCGAAGCGCAGGGCCTGTTCCCAGCCGTCGGGCGCGGGGAAATCGGCGGCTTCCAGCAGGTCGGAAACCTCCTGCCCACCGGCGATCTGGCGGAAGCTTTCTATCAGCGCCTCGCGGTCGGTCGATTGGGGCACAAGCCCGATCACCGAGACACCCGCGTCGTTTCTCAGGATCTCGACCGAGAAGCGGGGCGGCGCCACGTCCTCGGGTTCCTCCACCAGCATCTGGTCGATCACGCGGGAGGCATCGACGACACGCCCGGCGGTCGACAGCGCCTTGAAGCGCGCGGCCTCGTCCGGTGCCGTGCCGATGAGGAAGACCTGCAGACCGTTGGTGTCGACCTCGGCCCAGGGCAGGCCCTCGCGGTCGAGTTCGTTCAGCACGCTGGACTGCGAGGCTGTCTCGATCATCTGGGCGGTGAAGTATGCAGTCAGTACGCTCAGCCCGCTGGCGGCGAGAAAAGTCCCGGCGATGGTGAAGAGCGAAGAGAGCCGCATGTACGTGGTGACGTCCCGGTTTCGAGTGTTACGGTAGATACGCAGTCCAAAGGGTCTGTGCAATCAGGCGATTATCGCGGCGGCGAAAAACAGCACGGGCAGGAGTCCCGCGTCCCGGTTGGACCGGAAGAGCTCCAGCAGCCGGTCGTTGTCATCCAGTTTAAGCCTGCGCATCTGCCAGAGCATGTGCCAGCCCATGGCCCAGGGCCCGGCGAGCGCCACGACCAGTTTCAGGATCTCGCCTTCGGGTGCCGCCATCACGATGGCAATCCCCTGCAGGGCGACGGTCAGGGCGAGGAACCGCGCGAGCCAGCGCGGCGTGGCGGCGTCGCCGAAGAGGCGGGCGGTGGACTTCACCCCGATCAGCGCGTCGTCCTCCTTGTCCTGATGGGCGTAGATCGTGTCGTAGAACAGCGTCCACGCCATGCCTGCGACATAGAGGAAGACGGCCGGCCATTGCAGCGTGCCGGTGTGCGCGGTCCAGGCCAGCAGCGCGCCCCAGTTGAAGGCGATGCCGAGGAAGATCTGCGGCCACCAGGTGAAGCGCTTGGCGAAGGGGTAGATCGCCACCGGCGCCAGCGAGAGCACGCCAAGCGCGATGGCCATGGGCGGGAAGGTCAGCAGGATCAGGAAGGCGATGAGCGATTGCGCCACGGCCCAGGCGAGCGCCTGTTTCGCGGAGACCTGGCCCGAAGGGATCGGTCTCGATGCCGTGCGCGCCACGGAGCCGTCGATGTGGCGGTCGGTGATGTCGTTCCAGGTACAACCCGCGCCGCGCATCAGCACCGCGCCCAGCCCGCAGCCCGCGAAGATCCAGAGGTCGAACCAGCTGGCGCGGCCGTCCGACACCATGGCCAGCGTCAACCCCCACCAGCAGGGCAGCAGCAGGAGCCACGTCCCGATCGGCCGGTCCGCGCGGCTGAGCCGCAGGTAGGGGCGGGCGAAGGCCGGGGCGTGGTGGTCGACCCAGTTGCCCTTCACGGCATCCGAAACCTGACCCGAGGGTTCGGGCCTCTGCGCCTCTGGCGTCTGCTGCGCACCGGTCATATGGTCCCCTCCATGTCGTTCGAGAAACCGAAAATCCGCCTCTGTGTAGACCAGCCTTTGTCCGAGGAACAGGAGGTCGCGCTGTCGCGGGAGCAGGCGCATTACCTCTTCGGCGTCATGCGGCTCGAGCCCGGCGCCCGCGTCGCCCTGTTCAACGGGCGGGATGGCGAATGGGCAGCAGAAGTCGCCGAGGCGGGCAAGCGCGGCGGCACTCTCGTCTGCCGCGACAGGCTGGCGGCACAGGGCACGCCGCCCGATCTCTGGCTGATGTTCGCGCCGGTGAAGAAGGCCCGCACCGACTTCATCGTCGAGAAAGCGGTGGAACTGGGCGCACGCCGCATCCTGCCGGTGCAGACCGAGTTCACCAATTCCGAACGGCTGCGGGTCGACAAGCAGCAGGCGCATGCGGTGGAGGCCGCCGAGCAATGTGGCGCCACTTTCGTCCCCGAGGTCGCGGAGATGACGCGGCTCGACCGGCTGCTGGCGGACTGGGACGACAGCCGGCAGATCCTCTTTTGCGACGAAACCGCGGCAGGTGCTCCGACCGCCCTCGACGGGCTGAGCCCCGGTCCCTGGGCGGTGCTGATCGGACCCGAGGGCGGCTTCTCCGACCGCGAACGTGCCCGGCTGGCGCAGATGGACTGCGCCCGCGCCGTGAGCCTCGGCCCGCGCATCCTGCGCGCGGAAACCGCCGCTGTCGCGGCGCTCGCGCTGTGGCAGGCGCATTTGGGCGACTGGACGTGACCGCTGCCCTTGGAAAGGCTGCCTCCATAATGCCCGGTCGGTCCGCATGCGGTCGGTTGGGGATTCAGGTATTTGTGACCAAGATGAAGGATGTGATATTTCGCCTTTATCTTGGCGAAAAATACCTGGCGGGAGGCTTGCGCAGGGAGCCGGGGGCGGAACCTTGCTTGGCGGCCACCGGGCCGCGCGGATGGCGGGGCAGGCGGGTTGCCTCCGGCGTGGCGGCACGGCATCTTGGCGCTTCCGGCCGGTGCCGGAATGCAGGCATCTTTTGCAGCGTGACGACCTGGTTCGAGGAAATGACAAGATGATCCGCAAGGCCACCGAGGCAGACATCGGGCCGATGGTCGCGTTCCTCGAAAAGCGGATCGAACATTCGATGTTCCTGCTCGGCAACCTCGAAGCGCATGGCGTGAACAACGCGACGCACCCGCATGGCACGTCTTTCTTCCTGCGCGAGACCGGTGAGGGCATCACCGGCGTTTTCGGTGCGACCAACGGGGGCTTCCTGATGTGCCAGTTGCCCGGCCTCTCCGCCACCGAGGCGCAGACCTATGCCCATCTGCTGAAAGGCTACACGCTGACCGGGATGACAGGGGACGTGGCGCAGATGGACGCGCTCCTGCGTGCCCTGCCCGTGTCACCGGATGCGCTGTCCTTGAACCGGGTGGAGCCGCTGTACCGGTTGCCGCTTTCCGGACTGGGAGAGGTGCCGCCCGTGCGGCAAGCGCAGGAGTCGGATGTCACGATGCTGGCGGACTGGTGGGTGCGCTACCTGTCCGAGACCGGAACCTGTCCGGCCTCGCGCATCGACCGCGAGGCGGCGGTGCGGGCGCGGGCGGCGGTCGGGTCGGCGGACACCCAGATCATGGAAGAGCGCGGCAGGCCGGTGGCCATGGCGCGGATCAACGCACGTGCGGGGCAGGCGGTGCAGGTGGGCGGTGTCTTCGTGCCGGAAAACCTGCGCGGAGAGGGGCGCGCCGGACGTGTCGTCTCCGGGCTGCTGGCGAATGCGCGGTCGCGCGGGGCGGAGCTTGCGATCCTCTTCGCGGCTTCGCCCGCGGCGGCCAAGGCCTACGAGCGGATCGGCTTTGTCCGGTGCGGCGACTACCGTGTGACGATCCTGCGCGAGCCGCTGACCCTGGGGACTGCCCCATGATCCGGAGGGAGGCGCGCAGATTGTTGTGGCGGTGGCGCGAGGTGGCCGCCGCGGCCTGTGTCGCGGCGCTCGGGCTCTACTGGGCAATTGCGGCCACCGGGCCGGTTCTGGCGGTCATCGGCTGGGCGCTGGTGGCGGCAGGGGTCCTGCTGGCGGCGGCGGGCGTGCAGCGGGCGCGGTTCCGCGTCGGCAGCGACGGGCCGGGCGTGGTGCAGATCGTCGAGAAGCGGATCAGCTACTTCGGGCCGCTGGATGGCGGCGTGGTCGACCTTGAGACATTGTCGAGCGTGGTGCTCGATCCCTCCGGCAAGCCGCCGCACTGGGTGCTGCGCGTGCCCGGGCAGGCGCCCCTGTCCATCCCCCTGACGGCGCGCGGGGCAGAGGGGCTGTTCGACGCCTTTGCCAGCCTGCCGGGCATCCGCACGGAACACATGCTGAAACAGATGAAGGCGGGGTCGCGCATCCCGGTCGTGATCTGGCGCGCAGGTCCCCTGCGCAATGCACCAGATCGGTTGCATTGACAGTCCGCGAGAATGCCGACAGGACGGTAACCTGAACGACAGCGAACAGAGATCGGGAGCCTCCCACCATGTCCATCCCACAGTCCGGCGGCGGCCCCATCGAATCGTTTGACCAGATGGCGGATTACCTCGCCTCCGGGTGCAAGCCGAAGGAAGACTGGCGCATCGGGACGGAGCACGAGAAGTTCGGCTACTGCAAGGATACCCTGAACCCGCTGCCCTATGACGGCGAACGCTCCATCCGGGCGGTGCTGGAGGGGCTGCGCGACCGCTACGGCTGGGCACCCGTCGAGGAAGGCGGCCACCTGATCGGCCTGACGAAGGACGGGGCGAACGTCTCGCTCGAACCGGGCGGCGCGCTGGAGCTGTCCGGTGCACCCCTGGAGACCATCCACCAGACCTGCGACGAGGTGAACGAACACCTGCGCGAGGTGAAGGGGGTTGCCGACGAGCTGGGCGTGGGTTTCATCGGTCTGGGGGCGGCGCCTGTCTGGACACATGACCAGATGCCGCTGATGCCCAAGGGCCGCTACAAGCTGATGGACGCCTACATGCCCAAGGTGGGCACCACAGGTCGCGAGATGATGCGCCGGACCTGCACCGTGCAGGTCAACCTCGACTTCGGATCGGAGGCGGACATGGTGCAGAAGATGCGCGTGGCGCTTGCGCTGTCGCCCGTGGCGACCGCACTCTTCGCCAACTCGCCGTTCTTCGAAGGCAAGCCGGTTGGCGTGAAATCCAAGCGGATGCAGATCTGGGAAACGCTCGACGACTCGCGCACGGGGATGCTGCCGTTTGTCTTCGAGGAGGGCTTTGGCTTCGAGCGCTGGGTGGAGTACGCGCTGGATGTGCCGATGTACTTCGTCTACCGCGACGGCAAGTACTTGGACGCGCTGGGGATGTCCTTCCGCGATTTCCTGGAGGGCAAGCTGCCCGCGCTGCCGGGCGAGACGCCGACCCTTTCGGACTGGGCCGACCACCTGACTACCGCCTTCCCGGATGCGCGCGTGAAAAAGTTCATCGAGATGCGCGGCGCCGATGGCGGCCCGTGGCGGCGGCTCTGCGCGCTGCCGGCCTTCTGGGTGGGGCTGATGTACGACCAGACCGCGCTGGACGCGGCCTGGGACCTGTGCCGCAACTGGACGGCGGAGCAGCGAGAGGCGCTGCGGCTGGCGGCCACGCGCGATGCGCTGGCGGCGGAGGTCGACGGCATCCGGATGCACGACCTCGCGCGTGAGGTGCTGGAGATCTGCGAGGCGGGTCTGAAGGCGCGGGCGCGTCCCGGTGCGGGCGGGCTGGTGCCCGACGAGACGCATTTCCTCAGCGCGCTGAAGGAAAGCGTCGAGAGCGGCATGACCCCGGCGGACGAACTGCTGGAGCATTACCACGGCGACTGGAACGGCGACCTGAACCGGATCTACGCCGCCTATTCCTACTGAAGGCGTGCCGCTGGACATGGCGGAGGGCGGAGAATCTCCGCCCTACATCCGGTCATGGTGTTTGGCGGCGCGTGTCGGATCGACTGTTGGGGTCGCTTGTGGGGGGCCGAGAGGTCACTCTGCCGGGACTTCCTTGAGTATGTTGCGGCGGTAGTAGTCGCTGATCTCCGCCTTGCGGGCCTGCCGCATGGCCGGGCTGGGCGCGGAGTCCACCTGCAGGATGACATGGGCGCTGTCCCAGGCGGTCGATTTCTTCGGCCCCTTGGCGTGACGGGCTCTGGCCTTGGGTTGCGGTGCCGGCGCGCTGGACGGAGCCTCGCGCAGTGGACGGTCCGGCCCATCGTGCGGATTGGGCCCGAAGCGGTTCGTGTCGTCAGATGGCTGCAGCATCAGGAAGATGAACCACAGCGGACCGATCAGCGGCACGAAGAGGATGCAGTACCACCAGCCGGAGCGGTCCGTGTCGTGCAGACGCCGGATGCAGAGCGTCAGGCCCGGGACCAAGAGCGCGGTCATCAACAGCCCGTAGAGCTGTATCGCCATCCCCGGTGCGCCGGTGGCCGGATCGAACAGCAGGGCCTTCGGAACCGTGCCCGTCACGACGACCGCGACGAGGGCGGCGGCCTGCAGGACATAGGCCAGCTGGACCCACCAGAACTCCGCCCGGGTGGCACGACCGCCGAAGTCCAGCGCGCGGGTGAAGAAACGGCCGATGGCCGGCAGGGGTCCGATCATGTGGCAAGCTCTCCAACGGGTGACACCCTATTGTTGAGGGTTGTCCGGGGCGAGATTGCGGCGGCGTTGAGATTTCTTGACGGCATTCGAGATCAATTGCCCGAACGGCGGCGCCAGACCGTGGCATCGCCTTGCGGGGCGGAGCGGTGCCCCCCCGGGAGAGGCACCGCGAACGGATCAGTAGCCTATGGCGCAGCCGTCCTTGCGCGGATCGGACGCGCCTTCAAGCACGCCCGACGGGTGGATCAGGATCGCCTGCGCGCCGCCGATCGGGGTGACGGGCGTTTCCACCTTGTGCCCCTTTTCGGCCAGTGCCGCGGCGACCTCGGGCGCATAACCGCGTTCCAACATCAGTTTACCGTTCTCCGCAAAGCTGCGCGGGGCATCGAGCGCGGCCTGCGGGTCCATGCCGTAATCCGTCATGTTGCTCATGACGCGCGCGTGGCCGTTGGGTTGGTACTGGCCGCCCATGACGCCGAAGGGCATGGTCACGCGGCCCTCGTCCCGCACCATGGCCGGGATGATCGTGTGCAGGGGACGCTTGCCGCCGGCCATCTCGTTCACGTGGCCCTCGGCCAGCGAGAAGCCGGCGCCACGGTTCTGGAACAGGATGCCGAACTTCTCGGACGCGATGCCGGAGCCGAAGCTGTGGAAGACCGAGTAGATCAGCGACACGGCCATCCGGTCGCTGTCGACGACGGTCAGGTAGATCGTGTCCTTGTGCACCGCCTCGGAAATCGTCGTGGCCGAGGCCATCGCCCGGTTCGGATCGATCAGCGCGGCCAGCCGTTTCGCCGTCTCCGGAGCCTGAAGATGGGAGAGACCGGTCATCGTGTCGGGATCGGACAGGAAGCGGTTGCGGGCATCGTAGGCGAGCTTTGCGGCCTCTGCCTCCACATGGGCGCGCTCCGCCCCGAAAGGCTCCATCGCGGCGAGATCGAAATGCGACAGGATGTTCAGCATCAGGTGGGCGGTGATGCCCTGGCCGTTGGGCGGATGCTCCAGCAGTTCGCGGCCCTTGTAGTGGCCCGCCAGCGGATCGGCGAAGGTCGTTTGCGCGGCAGCGAAGTCCTCGGCGGTGTGGCGGCCGCCACCGGCGTTGAGCGCGGCGAGCATGTCCTCGGCGACCTCACCCTCGTAGAAGGCGCTGCGGCCATGTTTGGCGATACGGCGCAGGACCTCCGCCTGGCCGGGCAGGGCGAGGATGTCCCCGGTCTGCATCGGCTTGCCGTCCTTCAGGAAGTGGCGGCGGGCGACGCCCTGCAGGTTCTCGTGCGCCTGCTGGTAATCGAAGGCGACGCGTGGCGCGATCGGCACGCCCTCGTCCATGTAGCGGATCGCCGGGGCGAGGCTGTCGGCGAGGCCAAGCCTGCCCCAGCGGTCGGACATGGCGCAGAAGGCGTCGATGGCACCGGGGACGGTGACGGCATACGGGTGGTCGAGCGGCACGGTACCGTGCCCCTCGTCCCGCAGCAGCGCCGCGTTGTGACCGGCAGGCGCGCGACCGGAACCGTTGACGGCAACCACGTCTTCGGTGCCAGCAGGCGAGACGAGCGCAAAGCAGTCGCCCCCGATCCCTGTCATGGCCGGTTCGCACAGGCCGAGGATCACCGCCCCGGCAATGGCGGCGTCCATTGCGTTGCCGCCCCGGCGCAGCACGTCCACGGCAGCCGAAGCCGCCAGCGGATGCGAGGTGGCGCACAGGCCGTTCATGGCGAGGACGGGGGACCGTCCTGGTTTCTGGAAATCGCGCATGCTCTGCCTCCCTGCGTCTTGCGCGCAGGATAGGCAGCCAAGCGGGGGCGTCAATCCATGCGGAAGGGGGAAGTCAGAACCTCGACGCCGCGCACTGGGTGGGGGCTGATAACGCGCGGCGCCGAGGTGAAGCCATATGCAGCTACAAGGCCATGTATGCTGGCGGATCGCGGCGCAAATGTGATCCGGTGTGGGTCATTTCGTGGCCTGAGTTACGCGGTGTGGCGGGGGGCTGAAACGCAGAACACGCCCGCGATGGGGCGTGTTCTGGATGCATAGAACCTCGGTGCCGCGCACTGGGTGGGGGCTGATAACACGCGGCACCGAGGTGAAGCCATATGCAGCTACAAGACCGAAGATGACGTTCCAATCGGGCGCGATTGTGGCTGCCGTAGGGTCATTTCGGGAACGTGACCCTTCAGAGAAGCGTGAAACAGCGGATATGCCATCGGGGCGCGTGGAGCGGCATCACGATGCGCGCGATAGGGGCATTTCCAGCGCGAGGCGGTTGGTGCCTTCGGCGCAGGAGTAGTCGAGGTCGGTCACGAGGGTGCGGATCAGGTGCCAGCCGAATCCACCTTCGGGAAGGTGCGCGGTCGGCACGTCGAGGTTGGCGGCGGGCCCCTGCGGCGGGGCGTTCCCGGGCATCGAAAGGCCGGTGTCGAGGAATTCGGCGTGCAGGGTGTCGCGGTGGAAGGCCAGGTGGAGGCCGATGCTCCCGGCGGAGCCGTTGGCATAGGAATGCTCGACGATGTTGTTGAGCACCTCCGCCACGACAATTTCCCACGATGCGTCGAGGTCGGCTAAAGGTGGGCGCCGTTCGAGATGTGCGCGTACTTCACGAAGGGCCAGAGTGACCGCCTGCGGCGTGTTGCCAAGAACACCGTGGATGACGAAACTCCCGTCATCCCGCAGTTCTGCATTCATCTCTGCCTCCGCGGCACAGCCGGTCAGGCGCTCAGCGCGGTGACGGCAGTTTCATGGATCTGGAAGATCGAATCCATGCGGGTCATGCGAAAGACCTTGTCGACGGCCGGGGACAGACCGGCGAGTTCCAGCTTGGCACCCGGCGGCATCAGCTTCATCGCGGCGACGATGGCGCCAAGCCCGCTCGAATCGATGAAGTCCACCTTTTCGAGGTCGAGCACGACGCGGCCCGACGCCCCCCCGAGGAGTTCGCGCATCCGATCCTTGAAGCTGATCGCGACCGCGGCGTCGATGCGGTCGGCGTCGACCCGGATGATCGTCACGCCCATGTCGGATGTGGTGCTGAGTTCCATGGTTGCCCTTTCCCTGGTGCGGCGCCCACCGCGTCCCTCGGCAACGGACCCTAGACGCGAATCCTTACCATTCGGTATGCATGTCCCAAGATGGGAGGGTTCCACATGCAGGACGTAGTAATCACGGGGGCGTCGCGGACGCCTATGGGCGGGTTCCAGGGGGTCTTTGCCGAACAGGAGGCATGGAAGCTGGGCGGTGCCGCGATCCGCGCCGCGCTGGACGGTCACGCCGACCGGAGCGTGGACGAGGTCCTGATGGGCTGCGTGCTACCTGCGGGACAGGGGCAGGCCCCGGCCCGGCAGGCGGGATTCGCGGCAGGCCTGGGCGACGACGTCCCGGCGACGACGCTGAACAAGATGTGTGGTTCGGGCATGAAGGCGGCGATGCTGGCCTGGGACCGGCTGGCGCTGGGACATGCGGAGTGCATCGTGGCGGGTGGCATGGAGTCGATGACCCTGTCGCCCTACCTGCTGCCGAAGATGCGCGGCGGCGCACGGATCGGCCACGGTCAGGTCGTCGACCACATGTTTCTCGACGGGCTGGAGGACGCCTATGACAAGGGCCGCCTGATGGGGACCTTCGCCGAGGATTGCGCCGAGGCGTTCCAGTTCACCCGCGAGGCGCAGGACCAGTACGCGCTGGCGTCGCTGTCGAACGCGCTGGACGCGGAACGTTCCGACGCCTTCGAGAACGAGATATGCCCGGTGACGTTGCATACCCGCCACGGCGAAGAGATCATCACCCGCGACGAACAGCCCGGCAAGGCGCGCCCCGAGAAGATCCCGATGCTGAAACCCGCTTTCCGCAAGGACGGGACGGTGACGGCGGCGAACTCGTCCTCGATTTCGGACGGGGCGGCGGCGCTGGTCATGACGACGCTGGATTCGGCGGTGCGCCGGGGTGTCCTGCCGCGTGCCCGCATCCTCGGCCATACGAGCCACGCGCAGGCGCCGAAGGACTTCCCGACCGCGCCGATCCCCGCTGCCCGCAAGCTGCTGGACCGGATCGGCTGGAAGAAGAGCGACGTGGACCTCTGGGAGGTCAACGAGGCCTTTGCCGTGGTGCCCATGGCCTTCATGAAGGAGTTGGGCCTGCCGCGCGACGTGGTAAACGTGAACGGCGGGGCCTGCGCACTGGGGCATCCCATCGGCGCCTCGGGGGCGCGGATCATTGTGACCCTGTTGAACGCGCTGGAGAAACGCGGCGCACGGCGCGGTGTCGCGGCGATTTGCATCGGTGGCGGCGAAGGTACCGCCATCGCGATCGAACGTATCTGACAAGGCCTTGACGCGGGGCGGGGCGGCGATGTGCCAGCCCTGCGCTGCGTGGGACCGGTATGGCGGGGCCTCGCGTTGGGGGCAGCGCCCACATCTTTTCCGCATCCTCCCGTGAAAATTTCCCTTGATTTTTCATTCGCTCCCGGCATCATGAAAAAAGACGGGAGAATTTCACGCACATGCAGATGGACGCGCCGCCGGCCACGCTCGGTTCTGACCTTCGGACGCTTCGGCGGACGCGCGGGCTGACGCTGCAACAGCTTGCGGACAAGCTGGGCCGCTCTGTCGGGTGGCTGAGCCAGGTGGAACGCGACCTGTCGGAGCCCTCGATCACCGATCTGCGGCACCTTGCGAAGGCGCTCGACGTCTCTGTCTCCATGCTGGCCCGGCACGAGGCTGCCGCACCGGAGGAGGTCGGGCGGATCGTGCGTCGCGGCACCCGGCGGCCCATCGGATCGCGGGTGTCGGGGCTGGTGGAGGAACTCCTGTCCCCCGACCTCGCCGACGATTTCGAGATGGTGCACTGCCGGTTCGAGCCGCATTCACAGATCGGAGAGACGGTGACCCGCCCGACGCAGGAGGTGGCCTTCCTGCTGTCCGGGCGGCTGGAAATGACCATCGGCGCGGACCGGTTCAGCATCTTCCCGGGCGACAGCTTTCGCATCAGGGGAGAGCCGTTCCGCTGGGAAAATCCGCATGACGAGGCGGCGGTTGCGATCTGGGTGATCGCGCCGCCGGTGTACTGAGCGCGGCAACGGAGAAGAGGGAGCGAAGATCATGATCCAGGGACAATGCCTGTGCGGCGCGGTGCGCTTCCGGACAGAGGCCGAGCCGCAGGGCGCCAGCGCCTGTCATTGCGGCCAGTGCCGCCGGATGTCCGGGCATTTCTGGGCCTCGGCCTATGTGCCGAAGGACGCGCTGACGGTCGAGGGAGAGGTGCGCTGGTTCGACAGCTCCGACAAGGCGCAGCGCGGGTTCTGCCCGGATTGCGGCTCCTTCCTGTTCTGGCAGGCGCATGACGAGGACACGATCAGCTTTGCCCTCGGCGCGCTGGATGCGCCCACGGGTCTGCGGCTGACCAAGCACATCTTCACAGCCGACAAGGGCGACTATTACGACATCGCGGACGGCGTTCCCCAGAGGTGAGACGTGACTGACACTCCGACACAGGATCAGGGGCGCCTGCCGTCACAGGCCCGCGTGGTCACCATTGGCGGCGGTGCCGTGGGGGTGTCCTGCGCCTACCACATCGCGCAGGCGGGTTGGGACGTGGTGCTGCTGGAGAAGAACGAGCTGACCGCCGGGTCGACGTGGCATGCGGCCGGCAACTGCCCGTCGTTCTCCACCAGCTGGGCGGTGATGAACATGCAGCGCTATTCGCTGCAGCTTTACCGGCGGCTTGCGGCCGAGGTCGACTATCCGATGAACTATCACGTCACGGGGTCGATCCGGCTGGGCCATTCCCGCGAGCGCATGATGGAATTCGAGCGCGCGCGCGGCATGGGGCAGTATCAGGGCATGGCGCTGGAAATGCTGCAGGTCTCCGACCTGAAGGGCCGCTATCCCTTCCTCGAAACCCACGATCTGGCGGGCGCGCTTTACGATCCGGACGACGGCGACATCGACCCGGCGCAACTGACACAGGCGCTGGCCAAGGGCGCCCGCATGAAGGGCGCCCGGATCGAGCGGTTCTGCGCCGCGACCGGCGTGCGGCGCGAGGGTGCGGACTGGATCGTCGAGACCGGGAAGGGCGAGATCCGCTGCGAGAAGGTGGTGAACGCCGCGGGCTACTACGCGCAACGGGTCGGCGAGTGGTTCGTGCCCCATGGCGGGCGCACCGTGCCGATGGCGGTGATGAGCCACCAGTACTTCCTGACCGAACCGATCCCGGAGCTCGAGGCCTGGTCAAAGGAGAACGGCAAGCTGCCGCTCCTGCGCGATGTGGATTCCTCTTACTACCTGCGGCAGGAGAAATACGGCCTCAACCTCGGCCCCTACGAGAGGAGCTGCAAGGCGCATTGGGCGACGCCGGACGATCCAATGCCGGAGGATTTCTCCTTCCAGCTTTATCCCGACGATCTCGACCGGCTGGAATGGTATATCGAGGACGCCATGGCGCGGGTGCCGATCCTCGGGCAGGCAGGTGTCGGCCGGGTGATCAACGGCCCGATCCCCTATGCGCCGGACGGCCTGCCGCTGCTCGGCCCGATGCCGGGGGTGCCGAATGCCTACGAAGCCTGCGTCTTCACCTTCGGCATCACGCAGGCGGGCGGCGCGGGCAAGGTGCTGGCGGAATGGGTGACGGAGGGCCGGACGGAGTGGGACATGTGGTCCTGCGATCCGCGCCGCTACACCGGGTACACCGAACCGGACTATTGCCTCGCCAAGGCTATCGAGACCTACGGCCACGAATACGCGATCCATTTTCCCCGGCACCGCTGGCCCGCGGCGCCTGACCGGCGGCTCTCTCCGCTGTACGAGCGCCTGTCGGCGGCGGGTGCGCAGTTTGCGCCCTACAACGGCTGGGAACGTGCGACATGGTTCGCGCATCCCGGCGACGACACCTCGGAGGCTGCCACCGAGACCTGGGAACGGGACGGCCCGTGGCAGACCCGCGTGCGCGAGGAATGCGAGGCGGTGCGCGACGGCTGCGGCGTGCTGGAGATCTGCGGCTTCACCCGGCTGATCGTCAGCGGGCCGGGCGCGCGGGACTGGGTCGACAGCCTGACCGCTTCCCGCCTCCCGGCAGAGAACCGCGTGGGCCTGCTGTATTTCACCGACGACCGAGGGCGCATCCTGACGGAGATGACGGCGCTCAACCACGGACCGGAGCAGGTCGGCCTGATCACCGCTGCCGTGGCGCAATGGCACGACCGCGACCTCCTGTCGAACGGCGCGCCGGAGGGCGTGACGGTCGAGGACTTCTCGGACAAGGTGGACTGCCTTCTGGTCACCGGCCCGAAGGCACGCGAGGTGCTGGACCAGATCTCCGACGCCGACCTGTCGCTGCCGTGGCTCTCGGTCCAGTACGACGCGACGGTCGCGGGCAAGGCCTGCGCGCTCATTCGGGTGTCCTACGCCGGCGAACTGGGGTGGGAGATCCACTGCGACCCGGACGACGCCCCGGCGATCTGGGGGGCGCTGACGGTCGCGGGGGCCAAACCCTTCGGCATGTTCGCGCTCGACAGCCTGCGGATCGAAAAGGGCTACCGGACGTGGAAGGGCGACCTCTCGTCGGACTATACGCTGCTGGAGGCTGGGCTGGACCGTTTCGTGGACCTGTCGAAACCGGGTTTCCGCGGCAAGGCGGCGCTGACCGCCCAGGCGGAGACCGGCGTGCAGAAACGCTTCGCCCCGCTGATCGTGGAGGCGCAGGGCTGCGACGCCCCGGCCATGGCAACCGTCTGGCACAACGGCCAGGTGGTAGGGGAGGTCACCTCCTCCGCCTGGGGTTACCGGGTCGGCGCCTCGGTGGCGCTGGCGATGCTGCGCACCGACCTGACCATCCCGGGCACGGAGGTCGAGGTCGACATCTTCGGCACGCTCTGCAAGGCCACGGTGCGGAGCGATTCACCGCTCTGGGACCCGAAGAACGAAAGGATCAGGGCATGAAGGTCACGCTTCTCGATGGCGGCATGGGGCAGGAACTTGTTCACCGGGCGGGCGACCGCCCCACGCCGCTGTGGTCCACGCAGGTGATGATCGACCGGCCCGGCCTCGTGCAGGAGATCCACGCCGACTACTTCGCGTCAGGCGCCACCGTCGCGACCGCCAACACCTATGCAATCCTGCGCGACCGTCTGGCCCCCGCCGGGATCGAGGACCGCTACGAAGAACTGGTCGAGGCTGCCATGGCAGAGGCGACCAAGGCCCGCGATGCATTCGGCACCGGCAAGGTCGCCGGCAGCACCGCACCTCTGGGCGCCAGCTACCGCACCGACAAGCATCCCGACCTCGACGCCGCGATCCCGCTCTACGCCGAGAAGGCCCGCCTCCTGGCCCCTCACGCCGACCTGATCGTGATCGAGACCGCCGCCTCGCTCCTGACCTGCCGCGCGGCGCTCGCCGGCGCGCTGCAGGCGGGCAAGCCGGTCTGGCTGTCGATCAGCGTCGACGACGAGGACGGCACGCGCCTGCGCTCCGGCGAAAAGGTCGCGGACGTCCTGCCCATCGCGCGCGACGGTGCCGCAGCCCTCCTCGTCAACTGCTCCGCGCCGGAGGCGATGCCCGCCGCGCTCGACATCCTCGCGCGCGGCGACCTGCCCACAGGCGCCTACGCCAACGGCTTCACCCGGATCACCAAGGATTTCCTGAAGGACCGGCCCACCGTCGACAGCCTCGTTGCGCGTCGCGACATGGGGCCGGAGATCTATGCCACCCACGCCATGTCCTGGCTGGACCGCGGCGCCACGATCCTCGGCGGCTGCTGCGAAACCGGCCCCGCCCATATCGCCGAGATCGCCCGCCGCCTGCGCGCCGCCGGGCATGAGATCGTCTGATGTCTTCTCTGCTTTGCAAATACTCACATTCGCGCCCGAAGGGCGCGCGGATCGGCGCGCCGAAGGCGGGCCGAAACCAAAGGATCCGGACATGACTCTCCCCACCCAGGCCCGCGTCGTCATCATCGGCGGCGGGGTCATCGGCTGTTCCGTCGCCTACCACCTCGCGAAACTCGGCTGGACCGATGTCGTCCTTCTGGAGCGCAAGCAGCTTACCTCCGGCACGACATGGCACGCGGCAGGCCTGATCGCGCAGCTCCGCGCCACGGCCAACATGACGCGGCTCGCGAAGTACAGCCAGGAACTCTACGGCACGCTTGAGGAGGAAACCGGCACCGCCACCGGCTTCCGCCGAACAGGCTCTATCACCGTGGCGCTGACCGGCGAACGGCACGAGGAGCTCCGGCGGCAGGCGGCGATGGCCCGGGCCTTCGGGGTCGAGATCGGCGAGATCGACGTGGCCGAGATCGCGGCGAAGTACCCGCATCTCAACACCGCCGGCGTGGTGGGCGGCGTCTACCTGCCAAAGGACGGGCAGGGCGATCCCGCCAACATCGCGCTGGCCATGGCGAAGGGGGCCCGCATGCGCGGCGCTGTGATCGCCGAACGCACGAAGGCGCAGCGCGTCACCCGGCAGTCCGGGCGTGTGAGCGCCGTCGACTGGCAGGCGGAGGACGGCACCTCCGGAACCATATCCTGCGAGCATGTCGTCAATTGCGCCGGCATGTGGGGGTGCGAGGTTGGACGGATGCTGGGCACCGACGTCCCGCTCCAGGCCTGCGAGCATTTCTACATCGTCTCGGAACCCATCGCGGGCCTCGGCGAGCTTCCGGTCCTGCGTGTGCCGGACGAATGCGCCTACTACAAGGAGGACGCGGGCAAGC
The DNA here is from genome assembly GCF_030126985.1 of Sagittula sp. MA-2. Taxonomy (GTDB): domain Bacteria; phylum Pseudomonadota; class Alphaproteobacteria; order Rhodobacterales; family Rhodobacteraceae; genus Sagittula. The sequence goes on from NZ_CP126145.1 coordinate 824,242, forward strand.
TGATGCTCGGCGCGTTCGAGCCGAAGGCCAAGCCCTGGGCGGTCAACGGCCTGCCTGCCGATTTCGAGTTCGACCAGCTGCCCGAGGACTTCGACCATTTCGAGCCGATCCTCGAACGGGCGGTCCACCGGATGCCGGTGCTGGGGCAGGCGGGCATCCACACCTTCTTCAACGGGCCGGAGAGCTTCACGCCGGACAACGCCTATTACATGGGGCTCTGCCCGGGGACGGAGAATGTCTGGGTCGCGGCGGGCTTCAACTCCATCGGCATCCAGTCGGCGGGGGGCGCGGGGATGGCGCTCGCGCAATGGATGGTGGATGGCGCGAAGCCTTTCGATCTGGGCGACGTGGACATCGCCCGCGCGCAGGGGTTCCAGGCCAATCCGGCATACCTCGCCGCGCGGGTGTCGGAGACGCTGGGCCTGCTCTACGCCGACCACTTCCCCTACCGCCAGAAGGCCACCGCGCGCGGCATCCGCCGTTCGCCGCTGCACGACCGGCTGGAGGCCCGCGGCGCGGTCTTCGGAGAACTGTCCGGCTGGGAGCGCGCCAACTGGTACGCAGACCCCGGACAGGCGCGGGAGTACGCCTATTCCTGGGGTCGCCAGAACTGGTTCGAGAACCAGCGTGCCGAACACATGGCCTTGCGCGAGGGCGTCGGCCTCTACGACATGTCCTCCTTCGGCAAGCTGCGGGTGGAGGGGCGCGACGCGGCGGCTTTCCTGAACCACGTCTGTGGCGCGGATATCGACGTGCCCGCAGGCAGGATCGTCTACACGCAGTTCCTGAATGCCCGCGGCGGGATCGAGGCGGATGTGACCGTGACCCGCCTGTCGGAAACCGCATTCCTCGTGGTCACGCCCGCGGCCACGCGGCACGCGGACGAAACCTGGCTGCGTCGCCACCTTGGCGATCGCAATGCCGTCATCACCGACGTCACGGCCGGAGAGGCGGTCATGGCGGTCATGGGACCGCGCGCCCGCGCCGTGCTCGAAGGCTGTTCGGACGGTGACTTTACCAACGCGACGAACCCTTTCGGCACGGCGCAGCAGGTGCACATCGGCATGGGGGAGGCGCGCGTGCACCGGGTGTCCTACGTCGGCGAACTGGGTTGGGAGGTCTATGCCTCCGCCGACATGGCCGTGCATGTCTTCGACGCGCTGATGGCGGCAGGGGAGCCGGAGGGCCTGCGCCTCTGCGGTCTGCATGCGATGGATTCCTGCCGGGCAGAGAAGGCGTTCCGCCACTTCGGCCACGACATCACCTGCGAGGACCATGTGCTGGAGGCGGGGCTGGGCTTTGCCGTGAAAACCGACAAGCCGGACTTCATCGGACGTGACGCGGTTCTGGCCAAACGCGAGGCCGGGCTGGACCGGTGCCTTTTGCAGTTCCTGCTGACCGATCCGGAACCGCTCCTGTATCACAACGAACCGATCCTGAGAGACGGGGAAATCGTCGGACACCTGTCCTCCGGTGCCTATGGCCATGCGTTGGGCGGTGCGGTCGGTCTCGGCTATGTGCCCTGCTCGGGCGAAAGCGCCGATGTGCTGCTGTCCTCCGCCTACGAGATCGACGTTGCTGGGGTGCGCGTGCCGGCAAAGGCCTCATTGAAACCGATGTACGATCCGAAGGGCGCAAGGACCCGGGCCTGACACAAACGCCTTTCCGCACGCGCCTGCAATGCGTTGGCGGGGCTGTCATGCAAAGGGCCTTGTCGGCCTCGGCATCCTTTGGTTGTGTGCGGGCACAGGGACCCGGCCACGGTTTTGGACCTGAGCCCGCATTAGGTATTTTTGCCAAGATGAAGGGGCGGCTACGCGCCTGTCATTCCGGCGGGCTCTGTGAAGGCAGGGGGTGGGCCCCTTGCCGGGGCAGGGGCATTCTGGCAGAGGCTGGAGCATGAGCGATTATTCTCCGCCGTCCGGCGACATCGTGGTGCTGCATGAAGACAGCGATCTGCTGGTGGTGGACAAGCCCGCGGGCCTGCTGTCGGTGCCCGGAAAGGGCGAGGACCTGGCAGATTGCCTTCTGAGCCGGCTCGAGGCTGCCTTTCCCACGGTGCGTCTGGTCCACCGGCTGGACCGCGACACCTCCGGCGTGATGGTCTTTGGACTGACGGCCCATGCGCAGCGGCACCTCGGCGCGCAGTTCGAGGCCCGGAAGACGAAGAAGACCTACGTGGCGCTTGTCGCCGGGCGGCTTGAACCAAAGAGCGGTGAGGTCGACCTGCCGCTGATCGTCGACTGGCCGAACCGCCCGCGCCAGATGGTCTGCCACGAGACGGGAAAGCCCGCGTTGACCGGCTGGAAGGTGATGAAGGCGTCGGACGCGGAAAGCCGGGTGCGCCTGTTCCCGCACACCGGGCGCAGTCACCAGCTTCGGGTGCACATGCTGGCGCTCGGGCACCCGATCCTTGGCGACGAGCTTTATGCGCCCGAGACGGCGGCACAGTATCCGCGCATGATGCTGCATGCGGAGGAGCTGCGGCTGAGCCATCCCGAGAGCGGCAAGGGCATGACCTTCCGCCAGCCCGCGCCGTTCTAGGCGGCGGGCGGCGGACGTGCAAAGGGGCCCGGCGGGGCCCCTTCGGTGGTTCAGTTCAGGAAGCGCCGGTTACTCGGCAGCCCAGCCGGACACGGCCTTGACCTCGACGAAATCGTGGATGCCCCAGCTGCCGCCCTCGCGGCCGTTGCCCGATGCCTTCATGCCGCCGAAGGGCGCGCCCGGGCCGCGCGACTTGCCGTTCATTTCCACCATGCCGGAGCGCAGTTGCCGCGACAGGCGGTGGCGGCGCTCCGCGTCCTCGGACTGTACGTAGTTGGTCAGGCCGTAGGGGGTGTCGTTGGCGATGCGAACGGCCTCTTCCTCGGTGTCGAATTTCATGATCGAGAGCACTGGGCCGAAGATCTCCTCGCGCGCGATGGTCATGTCGTTGGTCACGTCGGCAAAGACCGTCGGGCGCACGTAGAAGCCCTTGTTCAGGCCGTCCGGACGCCCGGTGCCGCCGGTCACGAGCCGCGCACCTTCGTCGATGCCCTTCTGGATCAGGTCCTGGATCTTCTCCCACTGGGTCTTGTTGACCACGGGACCGATGTGGCGGCCTTCCTGGGAGGCGGGTCCGACCGTCACCTTGGCGGCGGTGGCGGCGGCTTCCTCGACAGCGGCGTCGTAACGCGAGGACTCCACCAGCATCCGCGAGGGCGCGTTGCAGGACTGGCCGGAGTTGTTCATCATGTGCAGCACGCCGCGCTTCACGGCCTTTTCATCCGCGTCGGCGAAGACGAGGTTGGCGCCCTTGCCCCCCAGTTCGAGGTGCACGCGCTTCAGCGAATCGGCTGCGGCCTTGGAGATCAGGATGCCCGCGCGGGTCGAGCCGGTGAAGCTGACCATGTCGACATCGGCATGCGACGACAGTTGCGAGCCCACGCCAGCGCCATCGCCGTTCACCAGGTTGAAGACGCCCTTGGGCAGGTCCGCGGCGTCCATGATCTCGGCAAAGACCATGGCGTCGATCGGGCTTTCCTCCGACGGCTTCAGGACCATGGTGTTGCCCGCCACCAGCGCCGCGCCGACCTTGAGCGTGACCTGGTTCATCGGCCAGTTCCATGGCGTGATCAGCGCGCAGACGCCCACCGCCTCGTGCAGGATGCGGGTGTCGGGATGATCCGGGCTCAGCGGCTTTTCCCATTCGAACGCCTTGGCGGCGTTGATGAAGTTCTTCAGGTGATTGATGCCGGCGCCGACCTGCGACGACCGGGCGAGGTCGAGCGGTGCGCCCATCTCCATCGACATGGCCTGCGCCAGGTCCTCGGCGCGTTCCTTGTAGGCGGCGTAGACCCGCTCAAGCGCAGCGATGCGCTCTTCGGGCGGGGTGGCCATCCAGCCCGGCAACGCGGCCTTCGCGGCGGCGACGGCGGCATCGGTGTCGGCCTGACCGCCCAGCGAGATCACCGCGCAGGGCTCTTCGGTCGAGGGGTCGATCACCTCGTGGTCGCGACCGTCCAGCGGGTCGACCCAGGCACCGTTGATATAGAATTGACGACGTTCGATCATTTGCCTGACCCTCCCAAGTCCGATGCTTTCCCGACCGCACGGTCGGATAACGGCGACACTCTGTCACCGAGGGAAGGTGGGCGCAAGGGAGGGGTTTACAAGGGCAGTCTGGAACGTATCTAAGTTGCGCAACCCTGAACCCGAGACAGTCGGAAAGAAAGGACCCCTGCCATGGCACTTCGCATCAACGACGAGATTCCGAACCTCCACGTCGTCACCGATATGGGTGAATACGACCTGCATGACTGGATCGGCGACAGCTGGGCGATCCTGTTCTCGCACCCCAAGGATTTCACCCCGGTCTGCACCACCGAGTTCGGTGCCGTTGCGCAACTGGCGGACGAATGGGCCAAGCGCGGCACCAAGGTGATGGGCATTTCCGTCGACGGCGTCGAGGAGCACAAGAAGTGGAAAGGCGACATCGAGAAGACCGCGGGCGCAACCGCCGGTTTCCCGATCATCGCCGATGACGGACTGGAAGTGGCCAAGGCGCTCGACATGCTGCCCGCCGACGCCTACCTGCCGGACGGCCGTACCCCGGCGGACAGCGCCACCGTGCGCTCGGTCTTCATCATCGCGCCGAACAAGAAGGTGCAGCTGATGATGACCTACCCGATGTCGGTCGGCCGCAACTTCGCCGAGGTGCTGCGCGCCCTCGACGGTCTGCAGCGCACCTACAACCAGCCGCTGGCAACCCCCGCCAACTGGGAAACCGGCCAGGACGTGATCGTGGCCCTGTCGCTGGACAACGAGGCGGCGGCGGCGAAGTACGGCGAACTGGACATCAAGCTGCCGTACCTGCGCTACGCCAAGAACCCGTCCTGATACGGGATCAAGCCGGTCCGCGGTAGGACCGTGGTCCTGACGTCTTTGCGCCCCCGCATGCACGTGCGGGGGCGTTTTCGTTTATTTGCGTCGTGAACGGGCGAAAGCCTGAGGGGGTACTCCGCCAACGGCGTCCTGCGGGCTGGGCCGAGGTTGCAATCACACAAGTGGACAGTCAGCGGGTCGGTCTGCACGGTTAAGGGCAATCGTCCTCGGTGGCAGGCTTCGGTGCGGGCATCCATGCTGGCCTCGCCTTGAAGTTTCCCGAAAAACCGTTCCCTATGAAGGGGAAAGGGGAAAGACATGCGTGATCCGTTCCAGCTTGGCAGCGAAATCGTGCGTCCGGGAGAGCGCCGGACCGTGGACCTTCCGGTCTCTGTCCTGTCGGATCATACGCCGGTCACGCTGTCGGCCCATGTCATCCATGGCCGCAAGCCCGGGCCGGTGATCTTCGTCTCGGCGGCGGTGCATGGCGACGAGGTGATCGGGGTGGAGATCGTGCGCCGCCTGTTGCGGGCCGGGCCGGTGGCGCGCCTGTCAGGCACGCTGATCGCCGTGCCGATCGTCAACTCCTTCGGCTTCCTCAACCAGTCGCGTTACCTTCCGGACCGGCGCGACCTGAACCGGGTCTTTCCGGGCCACAGCGAAGGGTCGCTTGCTGCGCGGCTGGCGGAACTGTTCATGACCCAGATCGTGCGGCGCTGCGACGTGGGAATCGACCTTCATTCCGCCGCCGTGGGGCGCGAGAACTTTCCCCAGATCCGCCTGACGCCGGGCAGCGCGCGGCTGCGGCAACTGGGCGATGCCTTTGCCGCGCCGGTGACGATGATCTCCAAGGTGCGCGACGGCTCGCTGCGGCTGGAGGCGGGCGCGGCGGGCGTCGACGTGCTGCTCTACGAGGCGGGCGAGGGGTTGCGGTTCGATGAGTTCGCCGCCCGGGCCGGTGTCGCGGGCATCCTGCGGGTGATGGAGACGCTCGGGATGATCTCAGGCCGTGGCGTGCCGAAGGCGCGGGGCCTGTCGGTCTTCTGCGAGCGGTCTTCCTGGGTCAGGGCGCCGTCTGGCGGTCTGTTGCGGACCCTGAAGGGCAGCGGCGAATACGTCGAAAAGGGCGCGGTGCTGGGGATCGTCACCGACCCCTTCGGCGAACGCGAGGCCGAGGTCCGGGCCGATACGCCGGGCATCGTCATTGGGCGCACCAACCTGCCCGTGGTCAACGAAGGCGACGCCCTGTTCCACATCGCCCAGCCCGCGCTTCGCAAACACGCAGAGGCCGCGGCGGATGGCGGTTTCGACTCCCACCTCGAGGCGCCGGCGCTGTTCGACGAGGACGAAATCATCTGAACGTCGGGCCTGCGGGAGGTTGCGCAGCACGCGGTGGCTTGCGATACCGCCGGGGCAGCAGACGAGGACCGCCCGATGAGCTTTACCCTTGCAACGTGGAACATCAATTCCGTGCGCCTCCGGAAGGCGCTGGTGTCGAAACTGATGCATGAGGAGGCGCCGGACGTCCTCTGCCTGCAGGAATGCAAGGCGCCGGTGGAGAAGATCCCGCACGATGTCTTTGCCGAACTGGGCTATCGGTACATGGTCGGGCGCGGGCAGAAGGGCTACAACGGCGTCGCCATCCTGTCGCGGCTGCCGCTGGAGGATGTGGGCGACAAGGACTTTGCCACCCTCGGCCATGCCCGCCACGTGGCGGCGCGGCTGGAGAACGGCGTGACGATCCACAACTTCTATGTCCCCGCGGGCGGAGACGAACCGGACCGCGAAAAGAACATCAAGTTCGGGCAGAAGCTGGATTACCTGACCGAGATGCGCGACTGGTTCCATGCCGAACGGCCCGAGAAAGCGATCCTCGTGGGCGACCTGAACATCGCCCCGCGCGAGGATGACGTCTGGGATCACAAGAACCTGCTGAAGATCGTCTCGCACACGCCGGTCGAGGTGGAGCACCTCGGCGCCGCTCAGGATGCCGGCGGCTGGGTGGACATTACCCGCAAGGACATCCCGGACGGGCGGCTCTATTCTTGGTGGTCCTACCGGGCGAAGGACTGGGACGCGGCGGACAAGGGCCGTCGGCTGGACCACATCTGGGCGACGCCCGACATCGCAAACGCCGGTCATTCGAGCCGGATCCTGCGCGCGGCCCGTGGCTGGGAACAGCCGTCCGACCACGCCCCGGTCTTCGCGACCTTCGATCTGTGAGGAGAGGTGGGGTGTAACCCCACCCTACGATGGGGCGGTCGCCCTCACATGGGGCGGCAATGACCGTTTGTCCGGCCGGCCGTAGCGGATAAGCGAAGCTGGCCGTGACGATCCGCCCGGCCCACCGTTTCAGTGATCGCGTAATGCGGTTCCGTCCGCAGGCGCGGTCCATTGCTTTGGCAGGCTGCGCGAGACGACCTCCTCATCCTCCATCGCCATGCGTGGGGCGAGGGTCGCGAAGAGGATCAGGGACACCACCAGCGAGGCGAAAGCCGTGAGGCGGCCGGTGAAGGGCCTGAACGGGGCGACCAAGGCGATGGCCGAGAAGGCGATCGCGAGGCCGATGAGCATGACGGGAATGTCCGATGGCACGGTACGTCCTCCTCCTGGCAACGCCGCATGCGGCCATGTCTATGCAGGTGTGGTTAACAAACGGATAAGGGCCTCCGGGGCACCTGCGGCGTGCCGCGCTCTTGCAACCTGTGGCCGCGTGATCCATCTAGCTGTCTGACGCATTCGAACCCGGAGGGGAGAGACGATGGAGCTGAATCTGCAGCCGCAGGGCCAGACGGCAGGCGATCTGGTCAAGGACATCACCGAGGCGGAGTTCATGGCAGAGGTTGTCGATGCCTCCATGACGACGCCGATCATCGTCGATTTCTGGGCGCCGTGGTGCGGCCCGTGCAAACAGCTCGGGCCCGCGCTCGAGAAGGTCGTGACCGCTGCCAAGGGCGCGGTGAAGATGGTCAAGGTCAACGTCGACCAGGCGCAGATGATCGCTGGTCAGCTGCGCATCCAGTCGATCCCCACGGTCTATGCCTTCTGGCAGGGACAGCCGGTCGACGGCTTCCAGGGCGCATTGCCGGAGTCCGAACTCAAGGCGTTCGTCGAACGCGTGGTGCAGGCGGCGGGTGGCGATGCCTCCGGCGGGCTGGACGACGCGCTGGCCGCCGCCGAGGAGATGCTGGAGCAGGGCGCCCCGGCGGATGCGGTGGAAGTCTTTGCCGCCGTTCTGGAAGAGGATCCGATGAACGCCAAGGCCTATGGCGGCATGGTGCGCGCGCATCTGGCGGCGGGCGATCTCGACACGGCAGAGGCGGTCCTGAACGGCGCACCGGTGGAGATCTCCAAGGCCCCCGAGCTTGAGGCCGCCCATGCGCAGATCGAGCTGGCGAAGCAGGCCGCGCAGGCCGGGCCGGTGGCCGAACTGACCGCACAGGTGGAGGCGGAGCCCGACAACCTGCAGGCGCGCTTCGACCTCGCCAAGGCGAAATACGCGCATGGCGATTCCGAAGGCGCCGTGGCCGAACTGCTGGAGGTTTTCCGGCGTGACCGCGAGTGGAACGACGGCGCGGCGAAGGCGCAACTCTTCACCATCTTCGAGGCGCTGAAGCCCAACGATCCCGTGGTGCTCAACGGCCGCCGCAAATTGAGCTCGATGATATTTGCCTGACCGGTCGTGCGGTCTAGGTAGCCGGGTATGACACGCATAGGCGATCTCCCGGACATCATTGCAGTCTTTCCCCTTCCCGGGGCACTTCTGCTGCCCCGTGCGCGGCTGCCGCTGCACATCTTCGAGCCGCGCTATCTGCACATGCTCGACGACAGCCTGAAGACGGACACGCGCCTGATCGGCATGGTGCAGCCGATGGCTGCGCCGGGGCGTGAGGAGGGGCTGCACAGGATCGGTTGCGCGGGCCGCGTGACCCAGTTCTCGGAGACGGAGGACGGGCGATACATGATCACCCTGTCCGGGATCTCCCGGTTCCGGGTGCAGGAGGAGCTGGAAGGCTTTCACCCTTACCGGCGCTGCCGTGTCAGCTGGGACGGCTTCGACCGCGACAAGGCGGGACCGGAGGCCGACCGCAGCTTTGACCGGGCGTCGTTCCTCGACCTCCTGGACCGGTATTTCACGGCGCGGGATCTGTCGGTGGACTGGCAGACCCTCCAGGAGGCCGAGGACGAGCTTCTGGTCAACTCGCTGTCGATGCTTCTGGACTTCGGCCCGGAGGACAAGCAAGCGCTCCTTGAGGCGCCGTCGCTGTCGACCCGGCGCGAGACGCTGGTGACGCTGATCGAATATGCCCTCAGGGGCGGTGAAGAGGATGTCCTGCAATGACTGCTGATGTGAATGACGGCGGGCAAGACGCGGCCGAGGCGGTGGCCTTCGACCGCAGGATGCTGGAAGCGCTGGTCTGCCCGGTGTCCCAGTCGGTGCTGAGCTACGACGCCGACCGGCAGGAACTGGTGAGCGAGCCCGCCGGTCTGGCCTATCCGATCCGCGACGGGATCCCCGTGATGCTGGTGGACGAGGCGCGCCGCCTCGATCCGTGAGGGCTGCGGCCCGCGGTCAGGCGTAGCTGAGCGCCCGGGCAAACACGTCCGTATCCACGTTGCCGCCGGACACGGTGCAGATCACGCTGTCCGATTCCAGTTCATTGCCGTGGAAGAGCGCGGCGGCAAGCGCCACGGCGCCACCGGGCTCCGCCACGATACGGAGGTGACGGAAGGCCATGGCCATGGCGCGCAGCGCCTCTTCGTCCGACACCACGACACCGGGCCCGCACAGTCGGCTCACGATAGGGAAGGTGATCTCTCCCGGTTGCGGCGTGAGGATGGCATCGCACAGCCCACCCGCCTCGACCGCGTTGCGTTCCCGCGTGCCCGAGCGGAGGGAACGGGCGGTGTCGTCGTAGCCCTCTGGCTCCGCAGGGCGGACGCGGAAACCGGGCGCGCGGGCTTCGAGTGCCAGCGCGATCCCCGCCGTCAGCCCGCCACCGCCGCAGCAGGTCAGCACCTCCGCATCGGTTATGCCAAGGTCTGCCGCCTGTTCGGCGATCTCCAGCCCGCAGGTGCCTTGCCCGGCGATGACCTCCGGTTCGTCGTAGGGGCGGATCAGGGTGAGGCCGCGCGATGAGGCGATCTCTGCGCCGATCTCCTCGCGGGAGGCCCCGCCGGCCCGGTCGTAAAGGATGACCTCCGCCCCGTAGGAGCGCGTGCCCTCGATCTTGGCGGAGGGCGCGTCGGCGGGCATGAGGATGACTGCGGTGGTGTCGAGCAGCCGCGCGGCATAGGCCACGCCCTGTGCGTGGTTGCCGGAGGAAAAGGCAATGACTCCCCGGGCGCGCAGGTCGGGCGAGAGCGCGCTGAGCGCCGCATAACCGCCGCGGAACTTGAAGCTGCCGGTCTTCTGCAGGCACTCGGGTTTCACGTAGACCGCCCGGCCGGCCAGCGCGTCGAGCGCCGGGGAAGACAGGAGCGGCGTCCGGCGGACAATGCCGTCAAGGCGCTTTGCGGCGGCCTCTATCATCTGGATGTTCATGGATATCTCCGGAGGGAGGCGGCGCACAGCCCCGCCCTACTTCATGTCGCGCGGGCAAGGTGCTGCGCACGTCGACCCCTGTCAAGCGCTGCAGGCCGGCGATGCCCGCGGTCTTGCGCCGGGCCGTCCGAGAAGGCAGAAGGCCGGGCGATGATCGAGCGGACAGCGAAAATAGACGGCATTCGGAGCTGGGCGTATTATTCGCCCTGCCTGGCGTGGCGCTACGGGCTGCGGCGTGTCTGGGGCGCGGACCCGGAGCTGCTGTACATCATGCTGAACCCGTCGACCGCGACGGAGCTGGCCAACGACCCGACCATCGAGCGCTGCCAGCGGCGGGCCGTGCAGCTCGGGTTCGGCGGGATGCGCATCGCCAACCTCTTTGCATGGCGTGCAACCCGTCCGCAGGAACTGCGCACCGTCGCCGATCCCGTCGGGCCAGAGAACGCGGCGCTGCTGGAGAACTGGTGTGCCGGGGCGGAGATGACGCTGGCCGCATGGGGCGTGCATGGTGTGCTGATGGGAGAAGGACCGCGCGTCGCACGCAGGCTGACCGGCGATGTCCGGCACCTCGGCCTGACCCGCGAAGGCCACCCGCGCCACCCGCTGTACGTTCCTTATGCCCGCCAACCCGTGCCGTGGCCGGTCGAGGCACGTTACCCCGTGGCAGTTTGACCCGGTCTTTCCGGAACGGGGCGACGCTTCCTTAACCTGTTTGGGGGAATTTCGTTGTTGGGACACGGGTGATCTGTGATCTTCCGCAAAGTTTGCATCGGGACAGTCTACCATGTTCTTTCTCGTCGGGTTGCTGGGCATGATGGCTGTCGGATCGATCGTGATCGCCGGCACTGCCGACGTGGAGGAAGGCCTGGAGGACGACGGTCTGCCACCGGATGACATCGGTTCTGCCGATGCGGAGACCTCCGTCGACAGCCTACTGCCCGCCCTGCAGGACGCGACCGACACGGCGCCGGTTGCAGAGGTGATCTCTTGGCCCGGACCGTCTGCCGATCCGATGGACATACCGACCGGGCAAGCCGGAATAGACGCTCGGGACGTTTCCGAGCCGCTGAGCCTGTTCGATGTGATGGGCTTGTCCGGGTTGTTCGGCGAAAGCCAGGTGGACACGCCTTCAGTCTCGTCCGAACAGCAAGCCATGCCCGGCGACGACGCATTGGGCGTGGGCGGCGCTGGATTGACCGAGGACGGCACGGACGACGCCGATCCCCTGACAGGCGCGGATGCAGCCGATCTGCTGAGCGGTGGGGGTGGCAATGATCTGGTCGACGGACTGGGCGGGGCCGACGACCTGCATGGCGGCGACGGCGCAGATACCCTCCGAGGCGGGGAGGGCAACGACACGCTCTACGGCGATGGCGGTGACGATGTTCTGCGCGGTGACGGCGGTGCGGACGTTCTTTATGGCCACGAGGGCAACGACAGCCTCGCCGGTAACGGCGGCGCGGATGTGTTGCAGGGCGGGCCGGGAGACGACGTGCTGGATGGCGGTACAGGCAACGACGCCTTGCACGGCCGCGAGGGTGCGGACCTCCTGCGCGGCGGACGCGGCTCCGACACGCTGTTGGGCGGTATGGGCAACGACGTCCTTGTCGGCGTCACGCGCGACGCCGATGGCACCGACCTGGATGCAGGCGATTTCCTGAACGGCGGTGACGGTGCCGATACGATCATCGCAGGATCCGGAGACCTTGTGCACTGCGGCGAGGGGACGGACACGCTGGTCGTTGGCAACTGGATCGCCGGCCCGGCGGCGGAGCTTGTCGATTACGACGCGGCCGAGGACCAGCTTGTGATCGTGTTCGACGACAGTCCGGGCAACGCGGAACCGGAACTGGAAATCCGCTTGTCCGCCGACAACCCGGCTGTCACGGAGATCGTGCTGAATGGCCATGTACTGACCACCATGCCGACAGCGGACGCCCCGACATTGGAAGGGCTGGTGCTTGTGGGTGAGAGCATGGCCGACGTCCTGATCGGCTGAAGTACGAGGTCGTGCGTTTTGGCCAGCACCAGTGATGACTTCGCGGCTGTCGCCCTGTCGTCCTCTCCATGTCAGGGAAGCGACCGCATTTGGCCTTTCCCCAGCCTGTGAAAAAGGTGCGGCGTCATTTAAACGCCCGCAAGGCTGAAGTTGGGGGGCGCGGCTGTTCATCCCCGCCACGATCGGCACGGCATCAAGGAGGCAGCCACACCCATGACCTGCCCGGCACATCGGGCACAAACGGTCTTTCCAAACCAGATGGAATCGCGTATGCGCACGCATCCGTTCGGGACACCCGGGCGGATTTCTCCACGGGCCCTGCTGGACGACATCCCGGCTTGTGCCATGACCCTTAATCCGAAAGGAGACCCCGATGTCGATCACTGCAGAAGAAAAAACACGCCTGATGAAGGAATACGCGACGAAAGAGGGCGACACCGGTTCCCCGGAAGTCCAGATCGCGATCCTGACCTCTCGCATCACCACCCTGACCGAGCACTTCAAGACCCACAAGAAGGACAACCACTCCCGTCGTGGTCTGCTGAAGCTCGTCGCACAGCGCCGCAAGCTGCTGGACTACCTGAAGGCCAAGGAAGAGGCACGTTACACGGACCTCATCAAGCGCCTCGGCATCCGCCGCTAAGGCATTCGGGTCATTCCGAGGGACAGGCGCCCGCTCCGACAGGAGCGGGCGTTTTTCGTTTGCCGGAGGTTACTCGACAGTGGCAAGCGCCGCGTCGCGCGCCATCGTGTTCTGCGACGCAGGCCGGGCATTGCACCGCTCGACCCAGGCGCGGATGCCCGCATCGTCCGGGACGAGGTCCGGCAGCCACCGGAACAGCGAGTTCACGATCAGGTCGGCCACGGTGTAGCTGTCGCCCACCAGGTATTCCCGTGCGTTCAATGTACCGGACAGACGGGCCACCAGTTCGTCCCATCCACGGAAATTGGACCGGAAACCCGGATTGTCGATCTTGAGGAACTTCGCGACGACGACCGGCTCCACCACGCCCGCGTACCACGCCAGCCATTCGAGGCACTTGGCACGTTCGGGCGTGCCGGCGGAGGGCAGGAGACCGGCGTCGGGGAATAGTTCGCACAGGTGCTGGGCGATGGCGATGCTCTCGACGATGACGGTCCCGTCATGATCGAGTGCCGGAACCTTCTTCTCCGGATGCGGGTTGCCGGCATCGGGGCCGCCCGATCCGTCGGCGCGGGTGATGCCGACGGTGCGCACGGTGACGGCGTCTTGGGCGCCGAGTTCCTCGATCAGGGTAACGATGCGCGAGGAGCGGGACATCGGCGAATGGTATAGGGTAAGCATGGATCAGTCCTTTTTCTGGATGTCCCCAAGCTAGCCCGGGACCCTGTCAGTTTATGGCAGGGTGATGTCGCTTCAGACCAGATCGGGTTCCCGCCCGACACGGTTTGCCAGTTTGCCGACGGTCAGGCCCTGCACGATGATCGAGAAGACGACGATCACGTAGGTGACGGTCAGGATCAGCGACTTCCATTCACTTTCGGGCAGGGACAGCGCGAGCGCGACGGAGATGCCGCCCTTCAGGCCGCCCCAGGTCATGATCGGCATTACGCCGGGCGCGAAGGTCTGGAAAGGTTTCAGCATCAGGATCGGCACGACCACGGCCGCCGTTCGCCCCAGCAGGGCCAACGCGATGCAGAACACGCCGGTCACCAGCGCGTCCATGTTGAGTTGGACTGCAAAGATCTCCACGCCGATCAGCATGAAGAGCACGGCGTTCAGGATCTCGTCGACGAGGACCCAGAACTTCTCGACGTATTCTCGCGTCAGGTCCGACATGCCGTGCTTGGCCCCGATGTCGCCGATCAGCAGCCCGGCGCAGACCGCGGCGATGGGGGCGGAGACATGCAGCGCGATGGCCAGTTCGTAACCGCCGAAGGCGAGCGCGAGGGTCATGAGCACCTCGAGCGAGTAGTCGTCGATGTGGCGCATCACGCGGAAGGTCAGCCAGCCCAGCACGAGGCCAAGCGCCGCGCCGCCAAGCGCCTCCTGCGCAAAGAGCCGCAGCGCGTCGAGCGCGGGGGAGGACTCTGCGCCGCCCTGTGCGCCATGTGCCGCGGCTGCCGGAAAGGCGAGCCCGATCAGCACCAGGTAGACCACGTAGCCCACGCCGTCGTTGAACAGGCTCTCGCCCGCGACCTGCGTTTCAAGGGACTTGGGGAGTTTGGCCTCTTTCAGGACGCCCATGACCGCGACCGGGTCGGTGGGCGAGATCAGCGCGCCGAAGACCAGCGCCACGAGGATCGGCGCGCCGGTCAACCAGTGGAAGCCAAGGCCGATGACCCCGGTCGACAGGGCGACGCCCGCCGTGGCCATCAGCAGGACAGTGGCCCAGACATCCTTCAGGTCGGACAGCTTGACGTGCAGCGCCCCGGCGAAGAGCAGCAGGCCCAGCATCCCTTCGAGCAGGGCGTCGGAAAAGTCGATGTTCGTGACAATGGTGCGTATGTCGTCGGCCAGCGTGAAACTGGGAACCAGCCTGTCCAGCAGCAGCGCGCACATGGACGTCAGCAGCGCCACGACCAGGATGCCGATGGCGGAGGGCAGCTTCAGGATGAAGTAGTTGACCGTGCCGAAGACGGCGGCAAGGACGATCAGAAGCGATGCGATCTGGAGAATGTTCATGGTCACTGTCCGGAAAATACTGAATTTTTCCCGTCCATAGCATGCCCGCCAGCATGCGCAGGCGCAAAACCGTCAGGCCGGTGCATTTGTGGGACGGGCGTGTCCCGTGCGACATCCGGCGCGTGGGCGGTTCATTCGGCGATGGTGAGGATTTCCGAAAGCGGCTTCTTGATCGTCGCGGCGCGGGGGATGGTCGCATCGGCGGCGGGATGGCCGCAGGCGAGGATCATGATCGGTTTCTCGCTTTCCGGTCGGCCCAGAAGTTGTGTGAGGAATTTCATCGGGTTGGGCGTGTGCGGCAGGCAGGCGAGCCCGGCCTGGTGCAGCGCGGCAATCAGGAAACCGGCGGCGATGCCTGTGCTTTCCGGGACGTAGTAGTTCTTGTACCGCGTGCCGTCGTCGAACAGCCCGTAGCGTTGGGCGAAGATGACGATCAGCCACGGCGCGTCCTCGAGATGCGGTTTCGTGGGGCCGGTGCCGATGGGTTCGAGCGCAGACAGCCATTCGTCGCCTGCGGCACCCTCGTAGAAGCGGGCCTCTTCCTCCTCGGCGGCGGCCCGTATGCGGCGCTTGAGGTCCGGGTTCGCGACGGCCACGAAGTGCCAGGGCTGGTGATTGGCGCCAGAGGGGGCCGAGCCTGCGGTGCGGATGCAGGTCTCGATCAGGTCCCGCGGCACCGGACGGGGGGAGAAGTCGCGCACCGTGTGCCGGGTCTGCATGGCGGCCAGGAACAGGTCCGCGGCGTGCCGCATCTGCGCGTCGGACATGGCATCGCGGGCGGGCAGGGGCAGGGCTTCGTAGGCGAGGGCAGACTTGGTGAACATGGCGGCTCCGGCGTCGGGTCGGCGCAAGGGTTGCGGGCGTGGCGGGCGGTGTCAATGGCGCTCTGCAGACAGGCGCCGCGCCCGGCAGGGACGGCTTTGCAGGCCGCTTCACAGCGGGCCGCGCGCAGGCCCCGATACTTCGCGAGCGGCCTCTATTCACAGTTGGTTTTGTGCCGCTCAAAGCGGGTTTCCACGGCCCGCCTTTTCCTGTATGGCCCCTGCATCTGAGACGTGACGCACTGACCCCGGCGCATGAAACGATGAGAGGGGTCGGCGGCAATGGGGCCGCCATTCAATCGGAGGACCCGAGAGGGCTCGGGAGTGCCTCCAGACAGGATACGATGATGTTCAAAGAAGTGAAAAAGACACTCCAGTGGGGCGAAGAGACGCTGACACTGGAAACCGGCAAGGTTGCGCGCCAGGCAGACGGCACCGTGATCGCCACCCTGGGCGAAACGTCGGTCATGGCCAACGTGACCTTTGCCAAGACGCAGAAGGAAGGGCAGGACTTCTTCCCGCTGACCGTCCACTACCAGGAAAAATACTACGCCGCCGGCAAGATCCCGGGCGGCTTCTTCAAGCGCGAGGCGCGTCCGACCGAAAAGGAAACGCTGACCGCGCGCCTGATCGACCGTCCGATCCGTCCGCTGTTCGTGCCCGGCTTCAAGAACGAAGTGCTGGTGATGTGCACCGTGCTGAGCCATGACCTCGTCAACGATCCCGACATCGTCGCGATGATCGCGGCCTCCGCGGCCCTGACGATCTCCGGCGCGCCCTTCATGGGCCCGATCGCCGGTGCCCGCGTGGGTTACGAGGACGGCTCCTACGTGCTGAACCCGACCGTCGACGACATGCACCTGCTGCGTGACAACCCGGAGCAGCGCCTCGACCTCGTGGTCGCGGGCACCAAGGACGCCGTCATGATGGTGGAGTCCGAGGCCTACGAACTGACCGAGGACGAGATGCTGGGCGCCGTGATGTTCGCGCACGAGCAGATCCAGCCGGTCATCGACCTGATCATCGACCTGGCCGAAGAAGCGGCAAAAGAGCCGTTCGACTTCACCCCGCCGGATTACTCGGCTCTGTTCGACGTCGTGAAAGCGGCGGGCGAAGAGAAGATGAAGGCCGCCTATGCGATCTCCGACAAGCAGGAGCGCGTTGCCGCTGTTGCCGCCGTCAAGGAAGAGATCAAGGCCGGTCTGACCGAAGAACAACTGGCCGACTCCAACCTCGGCTCGGCGCTGAAGAAGCTGGAATCCCAGGTTCTGCGTTCCGACGTGGTCGTCAACAAGCGCCGCATCGACGGTCGTGCACTGGACCAGGTCCGTTCCATCGTGTCGGAAACCGGCATCCTGCCGCGGACCCACGGTTCGGCCCTGTTCACCCGTGGCGAAACGCAGGCGCTGGTCGTGACCACGCTGGGCACCGGCGACGACGAGCAGATGATCGACGCGCTGCAGGGTACCTACAAGTCCAACTTCCTGCTGCACTACAACTTCCCGCCGTACTCGGTCGGTGAAGTGGGCCGCGTGGGCTCCCCGGGCCGTCGCGAGATCGGCCACGGCAAGCTGGCATGGCGCGCGCTTCAGGCGGTGCTGCCGGCGGCGACCGACTTCCCCTACACCATCCGCGTGGTGTCGGAGATCACCGAGTCCAACGGGTCGTCCTCCATGGCGTCCGTCTGCGGCGGCTCCCTGTCCATGATGGACGCGGGCGTTCCGCTGAAGGCGCCGGTGGCAGGCGTGGCCATGGGCCTCGTGCTGGAAGAGGACGGCTCCTACGGCATCCTGACCGACATCCTGGGCGACGAGGACCACCTCGGCGACATGGACTTCAAGGTCGCGGGCACCGAGAACGGCATCACCTCGCTGCAGATGGACATCAAGGTCGCGGGCATCACCCCCGAGATCATGAAGACCGCGCTGGCACAGGCCAAGGAAGGCCGCCTGCACATCCTCGGCGAAATGTCGAAGGCGATCTCCGAGGCGGGTTCGTTCTCTGAGCACGCGCCGCGCATCGAGACGATGAACATCCCGACCGACAAGATCCGGGAAGTGATCGGCTCGGGCGGCAAGGTCATCCGCGAGATCGTGGAAATGTCCGGTGCCAAGGTCGACATCAACGACGACGGCGTGATCAAGATCGCATCACCGAACGGTGACTCGATCCAGAAGGCCTACGACATGATCTACGCGATCGTCGCAGAGCCGGAAGAGGGCCACATCTACAAGGGCAAGGTTGTGAAGATCGTCGATTTCGGCGCCTTCGTGAACTTCTTCGGCAAGCGTGACGGCCTTGTGCACGTCAGCCAGATCGAGAACCGCCGCCTGAACCATCCGTCGGACGTTCTGAAGGAAGGCCAGGAAGTCTACGTCAAGCTTCTGGGCTTCGACGACCGCGGCAAGGTGCGCCTCGCCATGAAGATGGTCGATCAGGAAACCGGTGAAGAACTGGCGAAGGAAAAGGAAGCCGAACAGGCTGACTGACCTTCAAGGCCGGGTGGCGCATAGCCCCACCCTACGATAACGCGGGCGGTCCGGACATCGGGCCGCCCTTTTTTCGTTGCCGGTCAGGTCAGCGGGCGCGGCTGGCGTGACGGTGTATCAGCTTCCAGCCGCTTTCGGTCTCGCGGAAGATTTCGGTCACCCGCAGGGTCATGGACGTCTTTCCATCCTCGTCGGCGAGGCAGACCTCAGCGTGCTGGAAGCCGGTCCAGAACCCGATACCGCCCGCGGCGCCCTGGTCAAGGATTTCGAAATGTGTGGTTCCGCCCGGCGCGAAGCGGGCTGCCGAATGCTCGTTTGTGTTTTTCACCGCGACGGCCCCCGCGGTGACGCTGCCCATGGGATCGTAGAAGGTGGATTGGCCTTCCTCGACGGAGATTGCCAGCAACGCCTCCGGGCGGCCATGCATGTATTCCCGGGCCGCCGCCTCGCGCGCTTCCATGAAGCTGTTGAAATCCTGTGCCATGGGCGCTCCTGACTGGTGTTTCGCAAGGTCAACGCCCGAAGGCGCGCCGCCGTTGCCTGTGCCGCCCCTGTCACCTTACGGGGTTGACCCGATTTTTACAGAGTTTCGATAAAAACGATTCTGTCAGAAGGCGGATCACGGTTGCGATCCCCGACGAGGGACGATCCGAGGGCCCCGGTGCGCAAACGCCGGGGCCCACCTTTCCGTCAGCCCCGATGCTCCCGTGACGCTTGCGATGGCGCGACCACCCGGTGTAGGCGCAAGGGCATGCTGATCCTGCAGAACATCATCTCCGACCGTGGATCGCGTTACGCAGTCTCTGGCGGCCCCTGCGCGTCCGAGGCCGAGGCGCAGGCCTTCCTGACCAAGCTCAAGCGGAACAAGAAGTTCGCGAAGGCGACCCACAACACATGGGGGCTGCTGACCGAGGACGGGCCGATCAAGAACGACGACGGTGAAAGCGGCGCGGGCATGGTCATCCTGCGCATGCTGGAGCGTGAGGGTGTGACCGGCGAAATCGTCGTGGTGACGCGCTGGTACGGCGGCAAGCACCTGGGCGGTGACAGGTTCCGGCACGTGCAGGAGGCGGTGCGGATCTACCTCGAAGCGCGGGCGGAGGAGGGCGGCGCCTGACCCCTTAGCCGGACAAAAAAAAGACCCGGGCATTTGCCCGGGCCAAGTCCAACAGGGAGGTGCATATGATAACCCGCATATGCGACGGGAACTGTTACCTGCATATAAGGTGCAGGGCCTATATTACTTTGATCTGCGTCAACTGAGACTGCGACAAGTTCTGCACGTTATCGGAGTGTTGCGCAAATGCCATGGCCTTTCCGGGCGAGGTGTTCGGTCAGGAAACGAGCCGGTAGCCACCGGACTCCGTTACCAGCAAACGCGCGTTGGACGGATCCGGTTCAATCTTCTGACGCAGACGGTAAATATGCGTCTCGAGTGTGTGCGTGGTGACACCGGCGTTGTAGCCCCAGACCTCGTGCAGAAGCGTGTCGCGCGGCACGACGCCATCCGTCGAACGGTAGAGGAACTTCAGGATGTTGGTTTCCTTCTCCGTCAGGCGGATCTTGCGGTTGTCCTCGGTCTCAAGCACCTTCATCGCGGGTTTGAAGGTGTAGGGGCCGACGGTAAAGATCGCGTCCTCCGACTGTTCGTGCTGGCGGAGTTGCGCCCGGATGCGGGCCAGCAGCACGGGGAACTTGAACGGCTTGGTCACGTAATCGTTCGCGCCCGCATCGAGCCCGAGGATCGTGTCCGCGTCCGAGTCGTGCCCGGTCAGCATGATGATCGGCGACTTCACACCCTGCTTGCGCATCAGGCGGCAGAGTTCCCGGCCATCGGTATCCGGCAGCCCCACGTCGAGGATGATCAGGTCGTAGACCTGCTCCTTCACGCGGGACATCGCGGTGGCCGCGCTGTCGGCTTCGAAGACCTCGAAGTCTTCGGTCATGATCAGTTGTTCGGCCAGGGCTTCGCGCAGGTCCTCGTCGTCGTCCACGAGAAGGATGTTCCTGAGTTGCGCCATTGTCGGGCTCCTCGATGTTGTCTTTTGAGGCAGATGGCGCCATGCAGGGGCGCTGACAAGGAATGTGGCAGAAGTTTCACGGTCTCGTGTGCAAGAGCGGGAATTGTTACAGCTTCGGCCGGTCCCTGAAACAGCTGTTGAAACAAAGGTCTGGAGGCGGACGACATGAGGCCGGATCTGAACGAGACCCTCGCGCGGGCGCGCGCGGACCTGCGTATGGGGGTGCCGGTGGTGCTGACCTCCGGCGATCGCACGGTGCTGGTGGCCGCGGCGGAGACCATTGCCGCGGCACGGCTGACGGGGATGCTGGCGCTTGGCGACGTGGATCTGACCATCACCGGCCGCCGGGCCGAGACGCTGAAGGCGCGGGCCTACGACGGCGACATTGCCCGTGTCGCGGTGCCCGACGGTGCTGCCCTGTCCTGGGTGCACGGCATCGCCGATCCGTCCGAGGACCTGTCGAAGCCGATGAAAGGCCCGCTGATGACACGGCGCGGCGGGGACGCGGGGCTGCACCGGCTGTCCGTCACGCTGTGCAAGGGCGCGCGCCTCTTGCCCGCGGCGCTCGTCGTGCCGGTGGAGCGGGGCTTTGCCGCTGCCGAGGGGCTGGTCTCCATCGACGCAGGTGCCGCCGCCCCCTTCCTCGAGGCCGTCCCGGTCCTGCGCCACGTTGTCTCTGCCCGTGTGCCGCTGCGCGCCGCGGAGGATGCGCGCCTGCACATCTACCGGCCCGAAGACGGCTCCGAAGAACACTACGCCATCGAGATCGGCCGCCCGGACCGCGCCGCACCGGTGCTGGCGCGCCTCCATTCCGCGTGTTTCACCGGCGATCTCCTGGGTTCTCTGAAATGCGACTGCGGCCCGCAGCTGAACGCCGCGCTGATGCAGATGGGCGCGGAAGGCGCCGGTGTGCTGCTGTACCTCCAGCAGGAGGGCAGGGGCATCGGTCTGGCCAACAAGATGCGGGCCTATGCGCTGCAGGATCAGGGCTTCGACACGGTGGAGGCCAACCACCGGCTCGGGTTCGAGGACGACGAACGCGATTTCCGCCTCGGGGCGCAGATCCTCGGCTCTCTCGGGTTCGAGGCGGTGCGGCTGATGACGAACAACCCGGCAAAGCTCGCCATGATGGCGGATTGCGGAATTGCGGTGGCCGAACGTGTGCCCCTGAAAGTCGGTGAAACGCCCTTCAACGCCCGTTATCTTGCAGTAAAGGCCGAGAAGTCGGGCCACCTGTTCTAGCGACGGCACTTCGGCGCGGGTCTTGCGCCCGGCGTCCGCAGGCATAGGTTTGTCCCGAAGGAGATCCCCATGCGTTATTCCCTGCTCGACCTCGCCCCGGTGCCTGAAGGCAGCTCCACCGCCGATGCCCTGCGCAACACCGGCGACCTCGCCCGCCAGGCCGAGGCGTTGGGGTATCACCGCTACTGGCTGGCCGAACACCACAACATGCCCGGCATCGCGTCTGCGGCGACGGCTGTCCTGATCGGCCATGTCGCCGGGCTGACAGAGCGGATGCGCGTCGGTGCGGGCGGGATCATGCTGCCGAACCACGCGCCCCTCGCCGTGGCCGAAGCCTTCGGCACGCTGGCCACACTCTATCCCGGACGGATCGACCTGGGGCTAGGCCGTGCCCCGGGCGGCGATCACGCGGTGATGCAGGCCCTGGGCGTCCATCCCGAGCGGGCAGAGAATTTCCCCAACGAGGTCGCGGAACTGCGCGCGCTCTTCGGCCCGCCCGTCGAGGAACGCTTGGTGCGCGCCCACCCCGGCGAAGGCACGGAAGTGCCGCTCTGGGTCCTCGGCTCGTCGCTATACGGCGCACAGGTGGCCGCGGCACTGGGCCTTCCCTATGCCTTCGCCTCGCATTTTGCCCCGGCCGCACTGGAAAAGGCGTTCGAGGTCTACCGCCGCTACTTCCGCCCGTCGGAGACACTTGAAAAACCCTACGCGATGCTCGCGGTCAACGTCTTCGCGGCCGACACCGAAGGCGAAGCGCGACGGTTGAGAACCACAATGCAGCAGGCCTTCTACCGGCTGCGGACTGGCAAACCCGGCAAGCTGCCAGCCCCGGTTGACGACCTTTCGCAGGTGGTGCCGCAAGGCGCGATGCCGGCGCTGGACGAGGCGCTGCGCATCAGTGCCGTCGGGGATCCAACGCAGGTGGAGGCGCAACTGCGTACCCTGATCGCAGAGCACCGCCCGGACGAGGTCATCTTCACCGGCCAGATCCACGATCACGCGGCGCGTGTGAAGTCCTTCGCCATTGCGGCAGACGCGATGCAACGGATCTCCCGGGCCGAAGCTGCCTGATGCGCGCAGTGTCCTCCAGCGACATGGTGCTGACCCGGCAAGGGCTCCGGTTCGCCGGTCATGTCTGGCCGTGCACCATCGGGCGCGGGGGCGTGCGCACGGACAAGCGTGAAGGCGACGGCGCCACGCCCGCGGGCGTTCATGATATCGTGGGGCTTCTCTACCGACCCGACCGCATCGCCCGGCCCGTCCCCTGGGCGGTGCCCATCCGGCCCGGCGATCTCTGGTCCGACGACTCGCGCCACGAGGATTACAACCTCATGGTCCGTGCCCCCTACCCATGGAGCCACGAACGCCTGCGCCGCGCAGACCGCCTCTACGACCTCGTGATCCTTACGGACTGGAACTGGCCCCGGGCCGAGAAAGGGCGCGGCTCTGCCATCTTCCTGCACCGGTGGCGCCGCCCGGGCTTCCCGACCGAGGGCTGCGTGGCTTTCCGGCCCGAACACCTCCTGCGGATCGCCAGCGGGATCGAGATCGGCACACGGCTCATCGTGCCAGCATCACTCGCCTGACACCCAAACCCGCGCGATCAAGGCCCAACGCCCAAGGCGAGCCGCCCGAGACCAGCGCGGCAGACCCTTCATCTTGGTTCAAATACCTGATCAGCGCCAACCGCGGGTCCGACCTCATGGCAAGAGTGCCCGCCGCGGGAGGCCCAGGCCTCCAGCGGCGGATCGACGCCGAAGGCGGCGAAATCACTTCACGAACAGCTTCCGGGGCCGGTCGCACAGGCACTCGGCTGCTTGACCCTCGCGGATGACGATCGATTCCGTGATCTCCAGCCCCCAGTTCTCCATCCAGAGGCCCGGCATGAAGTGGAAGGTCATGCCCGCTTCCAGCACGGTTTCGTCCTCGGGCCGGATCGAGATGGTACGCTCGCCCCAGTCCGGCGGATAGCTCAGGCCGATGGGATAGCCCGACCGTGCCCCCCGCGTGATGCCGGCCTTGATCAGCGAGGCGTTCAGCGCGTTGGCGATGTCGCAGGCGCGGTTGCCGGCGCGGGCGGCCTCCAGCCCGGCCTCGATGCCTTCGACCAGCGCGGCCTCGGCGTGCAGGATGTAGTCGGGCGGCTCGCCCAGGAAGATCGTCCGGCAGAACGGCGCGTGGTAGCGGCGCACGCAGCCCGAGATCTCGAAAAAGGTCGCCTCGCCGGTGGAAAAGGGTTTGCCGTTCCACGTCAGGTGAGAGGCGGCCGCATCGGCGCCCGAGGGCAGGAGCGGCACGATGGCGGGGTAGTCGCCCCACTGGCCTTCCGTCCCGGTGACCGCATCGCGGTAGATCTCCGCCACGATCTCGTTCTTCGGCACGCCGGGCTCGACCCGCTCCAGCAACCCGTCGATGATCTTCTCGGAGATCCGGGCGGCGGCGCGCATGTAGGTCAGTTCCTCGTCCGACTTGACCGCGCGCTGCCAGTTCACCAGCGCCGTCGCGTCCTCGAAATGCGCGTCGGGCATGGCGGCGCGCAGGGTCAGCCAGGCCTTGGCGGAGAAGTAGTAGTTCTCCAGTTCCACGCCGATGCGCGCGGTCGCATAGCCGAGGTCGTGCAGGCGGGCGGCCAGCTCCTGCATCGGGTGCTTCTCGGTCGACTGGATGTAGGTCTCGTCGTAACTGGTGACACGTTCGTCATCCATCCAGACGGTGCGCAGGGCGCCCGCACCGTCCTGCCGGCGGCCCCACCACATCGGGTCCGTGGTCGGGTCGGCAAAGACCAGCACCCCCTGGTGCACGTAGAAGGACCAGCCGTCGTAGCCGGTGATCCAGGCCATGTTCGACGGATCGGTGAGCAGCATCACGTCCAGGTCGTGCCGCGCCATGGCGGCGCGGGTCTTGGCCAGCCGGCGGTCGTATTCCGACTGCGAGAATGGCAGGGATTTGGCGAACTGGTGCGGCACGGGGGGCTCCTGCAGTAAGTGTCTTCGGGCACCCTAGGGGCGGGGGTTCCACACGGTCCAGACGGGAAGCGACACGAAGAGACGCTTTTTGACCGGGTGCCCGACAAGCGGGCTGATCCCGTCATCGCTCGGTCCCCCGGTTCACGTCCCGGTGCAGAGCAACCGTCGTGCATCGGACGACCATTTTCATGCAAAGATGACCCTAGGATGGGGCGGATCTGCACACAGCGGTCTGCGGGCACGCGACCGAATCGGGCCGAAATCGGCGCGGAAAGTGCCTGCGATTCGCTATCGGGTTGAGAGAATCACCCTTCGCGGCGCGACGCGTCGACCGCTTCGGAAGGCGGTCGGGCCGGGGCATTTTGCGGGAGGATCGTCGTCTCTGCAGGGTTGTGCGCGCAACGATCACTTCCGGGTGCAATTGCCTGATGTTTGAGCAGTCCCGGTGCGATATCTTGGGGGATAACGTGTGTATGGGCACCAATTTTCGCGTTTTGGATGAGAAACCGCCCGGCCCCAAACAATCCTGCCGCAGGAGGATTTACGGATGGCCCATGGTTCTCCCGTCGATTGTCCTGCGCGACGCCGTTTTTCTGACCGGAAGTGCCGGATTTGCCTGCCTGATGTGCGAGCTTCGGGGAGATGCTTGCAGTCATGCCCGTAACGGGTTTTAGTTTGAGACCATAAAAGCGGATCAAATCCGCGGAACAAAAACACAGGGAGCCTGCTTTGGCAGATGGATCTTCGGGCGACGCATTCGTCGCATTCGAGCGTGTGCAGAAGAGCTACGACGGCGAAACGCTGGTCGTGAAAGACCTCAACCTCTCGATGCCGAAGGGCGAGTTTCTGACGATGCTCGGGCCGTCGGGGTCCGGCAAGACCACCTGCCTGATGATGCTCGCCGGTTTCGAGACCGCCACGCATGGTGAAATTCTTCTGGACGGAAAGCCGATCAACAACATTCCGCCGCACAAGCGCGGGATCGGCATGGTGTTTCAGAACTACGCGCTGTTCCCCCATATGACCGTGGCTGAGAACCTGTCGTTCCCGCTGGAAGTGCGCAAGATCGGCAAGTCCGACCGCGAGGCGAAGGTCAAGCGCGCGCTGGACATGGTGCAGATGGGCGCATTCGGCGGCCGCCGCCCGGCACAGCTTTCTGGTGGTCAGCAGCAGCGGATCGCGCTGGCCCGCGCTCTGGTCTTCGAACCGGAGCTGGTGCTGATGGACGAACCCCTGGGCGCGCTCGACAAGCAGCTGCGCGAGCACATGCAGTTCGAGATCACCAACCTCGCGCACAGCCTCGGCATCACCACGGTTTACGTGACCCACGACCAGACCGAGGCGCTGACCATGTCGGACCGCGTCGCGGTGTTCGACGACGGACGCATCCAGCAGCTCGATCCGCCGGACGTGCTGTACGAGGAGCCGAAGAACAGCTTCGTCGCGCAGTTCATCGGCGAGAACAACACGCTGGAAGGCGTGGTGCAGGAGATCAAGGGCGATCACTGCGTGGTCAAGCTGGACGGCGGCGAGGTGATCGACGCGACCCCGGTAAACGTCTCGAAGGTCGGTGAGCGGACCAAGGTTTCCATCCGGCCGGAGCGGGTCGAGTTCAACAAGGACCGCCTGCAGCCCGGCGCGCACACGCTGAAGGCCGAGGTGCTGGAATTCATTTACATGGGCGACATCTTCCGCACCCGTCTCAAGGTGGCGGGCAACGACGATTTCGTCATCAAGACGCGCAACGCGCCCGACCAGGTGCGACTGCAACCCGGCAGCACGGTCGAGATCGGCTGGCTCCCGAAGGACTGCCGCGCGCTCGACGCGACCTGAGCGCCGTGAAGGATACCGCCCGTTCCCGGAATGGGGCGACGGCGGTTGAACTTGGGCCGGTTGTGAAACCCGTAACCCGGCTCTGTCTTCAACGGGTGTTGTTATGGAGAATTGGATGACACTCACGCGGAACCTTCTCGCCACAACCTGCCTGTCGCTTGCGGCAGGTGCGGTGAGCGCGCAGGACATGGCCGACAGCATGACCATCGTCAGCTGGGGCGGAGCCTATCAAAACAGCCAGGTCAAGGCCTACGCCGAGCCCTACATGGAGGCAAACCCCGGTGTGTCGATCACCTGGGACGAGTCGTCCAACGAAGCGGTGGCCAAGCTGCGCGCGCAGGCCGAAGCCGGCAACATCACATGGGACCTCGTTGACGTCGAAGGCCCTGACAGCCAGCGTCTGTGCGACGAAGGCCTCGCCATGGAGATCGACTTCGACGAGGATCTGGCCGCCGGTGAAGACGGCTCCACCGCGACCGAAGACTTCGGTCCGTCCGTGATCAACGACTGCTTCATCCCGCAGATCGTGTTCTCCACCACCTTCGGTTACCGCACCGACGTGGCGGACTGGAACGGCGCGACGCCGGACAGCCTCTGCGCGATCTTCGATCTCGAGAAGTTCCCGGGCAAGCGTTCGCTGGAGAAGCGCCCGAAGAAGAACCTCGAGTGGGCGCTGCTGTGTGACGGCGTCGCCAAGGAAGACCTCTACGACGTGCTCGACGAGGACGGCGGCGTGGACCGCGCGCTTGCCAAGCTGGACACCATCAAGGATCAGGTTGTCTGGTGGTCCGCGGGTGCAGACACCCCGCAGCTGCTGGCAGATGGCGAGGTCGTGATGGGCTCGACCTACAACGGACGCCTGTTTTCTGTTATCGAAGAGCAGAAGCAGCCGGTCGCAATGCTCTGGGACTGGCAGGTCTTCGACTTCGACGGCTGGATCATTCCCGCCGATCTGCCCGAGGACCGGCTGGCGCGCGTGATGGACTTCGTGAAGTTCGCCACCGACACCCAGCGCCTCGCCGACCAGGCGAAATATATCTCGTACGGCCCGGCACGCGCATCTTCGCAGCCGCTGGTCTCGACCCATGCCGACATGGGAATCGAGATGGGGCCGCACATGCCGACGAACCCCGCCAACCAGAAGAACTTCCTCGTGAACAATATCGAGTGGTGGGCTGACAACCAGGACGACGTGGAAGCGCGCTTCCAGTCCTGGCTGGTCAAATAAGTCAATCGGGTGGGGCGGCCGCGAAACCGCCCTACCTGTCTTACCGGAACGGGGCCCACCCGGCCCTGTCCGGACAAGGCGGAGCGGAACGTATCGCTCTGCGTGAACTGCGGGATGGATGACGAAACCGTCCCGCGACGACAAGGGAGACCGAAATGAAATTCACCAAGACCCTGATGGCGACAACGGCACTCACCGTGGCTGCCACCGGTGCCTTCGCGGAAAGCCACGGCAACATGGCGTCCGACATGACCCTCGTGAGCTGGGGCGGTGCATACCAGAACAGCCAGCAGAAGGCCTACGTCGAACCCTACCTCGAAATGCACCCGGACGTATCCGTGTCGTGGGACGAGTCCTCGGCCGAGGCGGTTGCCAAGCTGCGTGCAATGAACGAAGCGGGCAACGTGACCTGGGATCTCGTGGACGTCGTGGCGTCTGACGCCATCCGTCTGTGCGACGAAGGTCTGGCCATGGAAGTCGACCACGACGAGCTCCTCGCGGAAGCGCCCGACGGCACCTCCGCTTCGGACGATTTCGGCGACCTGATCGTCTCTGATTGCTACATCCCGCAGATCGTGTATTCGACCACGGTCGGCTATCGCACGGACCTCGTGCCGGAAGGCACCGAGCCGCCGTCCGACATCTGCGCCGTCTTCGACCTGGAAACCTACCCGGGCAAGCGCGCGCTGGAAAAGCGTCCGATCAACAACATGGAATGGGCGCTGCTCTGTGACGGCGTGGCCAAGGAAGACGTCTACGACGTTCTAGAGACCGAGGAAGGTCAGGACCAGGCTCTGGCCAAGCTGGAGACCATCAAGGACCAGGTCGTCTGGTGGAACGCGGGCGCAGACACGCCGCAGCTTCTGGCCGACGGCGAAGTGTTCATGGGGTCGACCTACAACGGCCGCCTGTACTCTGCCATCGTGGAGCAGGACCAGCCGATCGGCATGCTCTGGGACGCACAGGTCTTCGACCTGGACGGCTGGATCATTCCCGAAGGTCTGCCGGAAGACCGTCTGGCGCGCGTGAAGGACTTCGTTAAGTTCGCCACCGACACCCAGCGTCTTGCCGACCAGGCACAGTACATCTCCTACGGTCCGGCACGTGCCTCCTCGGCGCCGCTGGTGCCCGAAGACATGAAGATGCACATGCCGACCGACCCGGCGAACTCGGGTAACACGTTCCTCTACAACTACGAGTTCTGGGCTGACTACCGCGACGACATCGACGCGAAGTTCCAGGCCTGGCTCGCTCAGTAAGGGCCCGGGCAGGGCGGCGGCGCATAGCCCCGCCCTACCTTGCGACATCGTCCGTGGCGGGGCATCCGCGCCGCCACGGGCCACAAACAAGACGACAGTCAAAATGACAGGGGGACGGGGCACCATGCCCAAGGGCTACATCATAGGCCACATCACGGTTAAGGACCCTGAGTCCTACCGCGAATACGTCGAACGCGACACGCCGATCCTGCAACGGCTGGGCGGCACGTTCATCGTCCGTGGGGGACAATCCCAGGTCGTCGAGGGCAAGGCCCACGACCGCCACGTCGTCATCGAATTTCCCAGCTACGCGGCCGCGCTGGCGGCCTACAACGATCCGGAGTACCAGGAGGTCGCCCAGATCCGCCACAACACGGCGGACAGCGTGATACTCGTGGTCGAGGGGGCAGAATGACCGACGCGACCACAGATCCAGACAAGATCGAAGGACCGACACCCGACAACGCCCTGCGGGCCGCGGACAAGGCAAAGTCCGGGCCGATGCTGGCGGCGGACGGGACGCCGCTGAAGCGCAGCCTGGCGCGCGCCCTGCGAAGGCAGAAGCTGCGGGCGCTGATGCTGATCGCGCCGCTGCTCATCTTCGTGCTGGTGACCTTCATCGCACCGATCGTCGACATGCTGTTCCGCTCGGTCGAGAACCAGATCGTCTCCGAGACCCTGCCGAAGACGGTCGTCGCGCTCGAGGACTGGGACGACGAAAGCGGCGAACTGCCCGGCAACACGGTGTTCAACGCCGCCTACGAGGACATTTTCCTCGCCGCCGAGAAGAAGCTCCACACGCGCCTCGGCACCCGTCTCAACTACGAACTGACCGGCGTCTCCTCGCTGTTCCGCAAGTCGGGCCGCGGGCTGGATGACATCGGCGAGGTCTACCAGGACCAGTTCGAGGATCTCGACGAGAACTGGGACGAGGCGCTGCCGTGGGCCCAGATCATGGGCGACCCGGAATGGATCGCCAAGCAGGAGGAATGGGACAACACCGCCGAGGATGACCGTGGCCGGATGCCCCGGTTCGACCTGCGCGACGACATTGTCCAGACGCTGCCCAACGCCTCCATCGCCTACCGCGACTTTGCCCGCTTCCAGCAGACCGAGGAAGAGAGCAGCCCGCTCGAGGAAGAGCCCTGGTCGCTGGTGCACACGATGCTCTACCGCGACCTCGCGGCCGGCGACATGTCCGACTACACCGGCCCGCAGGCCGAGATGCTGAAGGCCGCCGACGCGCTGGTCGACAGCCCGGATTTCGAGACCGTCGACATCCGCGCGGCTTTCGAGAACATCGACAAGGACTGGCTCGACATCGACGTCTGGAAGACGATCAAGATGTACTCGCCGAATTACACCAACGGCTATTTCCTGAACTCCATCGACATGCAGAAGACGCCCGAGGGGCCGGCGCTGCGGGATGAGGACGAACGGATCTACGGGCTGCTGTTCAAGCGGACGATGTTCATGTCGATGGTCATCACCTTCAGCTGCATCGCGCTGGCCTACCCGGTGGCCTACCTTCTGTCCAACCTGCCTGCGCGCACCGCGAACCTGCTGATGATCCTCGTGCTTCTGCCCTTCTGGACATCGCTTCTGGTGCGGACCTCCGCATGGAAGGTGATGCTGCAGCAGCAGGGGGTGATCAACGACGTGCTTGTCTGGATCGGCCTCGTGGCGGACGACAACCGGCTGGTGATGATCAACAACCAGCTCGGCACGATCATCGCCATGACGCACATCCTGCTGCCGTTCATGATCCTGCCGATGTACTCGGTGATGGCGACCATCCCGCCGACCTACGTCCGTGCGGCGAAGTCGCTGGGCGCCACCAACTGGACGACTTTCTGGCGGGTGTACTTCCCGCAGTCGGTCCCGGGCATCGGGGCGGGGTCGATCCTCGTGTTCATCCTCGCCATCGGCTACTACATCACGCCCGAGATCGTCGGCGGCACGACCGGCACGTTCATCTCGAACCGGATCGCCTACCACATCTCGTCCTCGCTCAACTGGGGCCTCGCGGCCGCGTTGGGGACGATCCTGCTGGCGGTGGTGCTGATCCTCTACTGGGCCTACGACAAGATCGTCGGCATCGACAACGTGAAGCTGGGGGGCTGATCCATGGCTGTTGAAACGCAACCGATCAAGAAACCCGCCAGCTTCATCGCACCGGTGATGGGCGCCTTCGGGGCCTTTGCCGGGGTGTTCGTCGGCGCCGCCAACGGGTCCGTCCTGACCGGCATCATCGTGGGCTTCGTGGTGCTCGCCGCCATCGCCTACGTCGCGATGGAAGTGCTGGACCCGAAGATGGAAAACTCCGTGAAGTGGGGCCTCGTTGTCCTGCTCGCGGTGGCCGGATACCTGCTGGGCGGCCTGCCGGGCGCCGTGGTCGGGGCCATTTTCGGCTACATCTTCGGCGTCCTGATCTACTGGATCGGCATGGGCCGCTACAGGGTGCCGCTGCCGCCCTACCTGACCTCGGGCCAGGTTCTGTGGCACTACAGTTTCCGCACGCTGTGCGGGGCGATCTTCGTGTTCCTGATCACGCCGATCCTCGTGGTGATGCCGCTCTCCTTCAACGCGGAGAACTTCTTTACCTTCACGCCCGAGATGCTGCGGTTCGACCCGGCAGGTTACTCGCTGAAGCACTACCGTGACTTCTTTACCTCGTCGGAGTGGCAGCAGGCGCTGCGCAACTCGCTGATCATCGCCCCCTTCGCGACGTTCCTTTCGGTCAGCTTCGGCACGCTGGCGGCCATCGGCCTCTCGTCCGAGCACGTGCCGTTCCGTCGCGCAATCATGGCGATCCTGATCTCTCCGATGATCGTGCCGCTCATCATCTCGGCGGCGGGCATGTATTTCTTCTACTCGCGGATCGGCCTGCAGGGCACGCTGTTCGGGGTGGTCCTGGCACACGCGGCGCTTGGCATTCCGTTTGTCATCATCACAGTGACCGCGACGCTCGTGGGCTTCGACCGGTCGCTGACGCGGGCGGCGGCGAACATGGGGGCGAACCCGGTGACGACGTTCTTCCGGGTGCAGATGCCGCTCATCCTGCCGGGCGTGATCTCGGGCGGCCTGTTCGCCTTCATCACCTCCTTCGACGAGGTGGTTGTCGTGCTCTTTGTCGGTTCGGCCAAGCAGCAGACCCTGCCATGGCAGATGTTCACCGGCCTGAGGGAACAGATTTCGCCGACGATCCTTGCGGTGGCGACGATCCTCGTGGCGATCTCGATCCTGCTGCTGACCACGGTGGAGATCCTGCGCCGCCGGTCGGAGCGCATGCGCGGCATGAGTCCGGGCTGATCGTTCGAATTGTCGGGGTCTGAATAGCCACTATCAGGGTTAACCCGTCAATTTTACGAAGAGAAACCACGGCAGGCGCAGAGATGTGCCTGCCGTTTTCACCTTCTGACAAGATATCTTGCGGATGCTGACCGGCGAACCCGAACCAAGGATCCGGTCATGAGCCAGCACGACAGACAACTTGCCCCGCAGACCCGGCCCCTGTCCGGCGGCGAAGTGCCGTTCGATCCCGGCGAGCTGTTCTATTCCCGCACCGACGACCGCGGTATCATTGCCGAGGGCAACCAGGTCTTTCGCCGGATTTCCGGGTTCGGCTGGTCCGAGCTGAAGGGCGCGCCGCACAAGCTGGTCCGCCATCCCGACATGCCGAAGGGCGTCTTTTACCTGTTCTGGGACCGCCTGAAGTCCGGCAAGAAGATGGTCGCCTACGTCAAGAACCGCACGAAGGACGGGCGGCACTACTGGGTCACCGCGCTGACGTGGAAGATCCCCGAGGGCTACATGTCCGTTCGGCTGAAGCCCACAACCGACCTCAGGGCGGAGGTGGAGGCGATCTACAAGGACCTTCTCAACGCGGAACAGAACGACGGCGTGACCCCGGAGCAAAGCGCGGAACGCCTGCTGGCAAAGATCGCCGAGATGGGTTTCGTCGACTACGACGCCTTCATGGCGCACGCCCTGCGCACGGAGATGGAGAACACCTCGAAGCTGGTGCACATGCCGTTGACCCCGATGCAGCAGCGCTTCTTCGCGATGTTCGACACGATCAGCGAACTCGGGGCGGAGGTCGAGGGGCTGGTCGAGGTCATTCGCGCCATCCGCACGGTGCCGATGAACATGCGCATCCTCGCGTCGCGTCTGGAAAGTTCGGGCGGCCCGATCAGCGCGATCTCGGTCAACTACAGCCAGATGCTCGAGGAAATGTCGACCTGGATAAAGCAGTTCGCCGAAGGGCCGGACTGCACCTTTGCCCGCATCAAGTCCGCGATCCAACAGGGGCAGTTCCTCGTCTGCGCGTCTTCGATGCAGTCGTCCATGTCGGTCTATTTCGACAAGGATCTGGCCGGGGCAAAGGACATCACGGCCCTCTCCCAGGACAAGGAAACGCTCGAGCGTGAGGCGCACCGCTTTCAGACCGAGGCGCAGGAGTCCCTGAAACTGATCGAATCCGAAGTGCGCCGCCTCAGCCGCAGCGTGCTGGACATGAAGCGCTACGTGACCGGTCTCAGCTCCACCCGGATGATGTGCAAGATCGAAAGCGCCTCGCTGGGGGATTCGGACACCGCCCTGAATGGCATCGTCGAACAGCTCGACGAACGGCAGGACGAGATCGAGCGCCGCCTCGCCAGGGTCGTTGAACTGAACTCCAATATCCAGGGCCACAGCGCGATGCTGAGAAGCATGTCCTGAACCGCCTGGGGCAGGGCGAGCATTCATCAATTCTCAAGGGATCTGGCAGAAAGTGCGAGCCGGGTCGTTTTCAGAGGCCGGACGAATGACAGAGCATACAACGCGTTTTACCTCCGACAGCAGTTACGCAGGGTCGGAGGCACAGTTCCATCTTTCGGAACTGTTCTACTCACGCACCGATCCGCGCGGTGTGATCCAGGCCGGCAACACCGTGTTCCAGCGTGTGGCGGGATACGACTGGGACGAACTGGTCGGCGCGCCGCACAAGATCGTCCGCCATCCGGACATGCCCAAAGGTGTCTTCCAACTGGTCTGGGATCGCCTTGGACAGGGCAAGCCCACCGGATGCTACGTCAAGAACAGGTGCAAGAACGGACGGTTCTACTGGGTGTTCGCACTCATCGCACCGATCGAGGGGGGGTATGTCTCCACCCGGCTGAAGCCGACCTCGCCCCTGCGGGAAAAGGTGGAACTGATCTACAAGAGCCTTCTGGCCCGGGAACGCGAGGAGGGGCTGAAGCCTTCCGCCAGCGCCGATGCCATGCTGGAGGCGCTGAAAAAGGCTGGCTATTCAAGCTATGATGCTTTCCAGAGTCACGCCATGGCGGTGGAGGCGGAAACCCGCGCCCAGCATCTCGGTCGCCAGCTCGATCCGCTCCAGCGGCGTTTTCTGGACATGTCGCGCGCCATCACGCAGGTGCACGTCGAGACCACCGAGATGACCGAAGCGTTCAAGGCGATCCGGACCGTGCCGATGAACATGCGGATCATCGCTTCGCGTCTGGAAAGCGCGGGCGGCCCGATCAGCGCGATCTCGGTCAACTACAGCCAGATGCTTGAGGAAATGTCGACCTGGGTGGACACCTTCGTCGACGGCGATGCCTGTGTCTTCGCCCGCATCCGCGACGCGATCTTCAAGGGCCAGTTCCTGGGTTTCGCCACGCAGATCGAACGCGAGATGATTGGCATCTTCGAGGAAGAGCGCGAAAAGTTCGGCGCGATCTATCCAAGCAACGTGTCGACGGAAACGGAAGCGGCCCGTTGCGAAGAGGTGCGCAACAGTTTCCTCGAAGCCACCGCCGGATCGCTCGGAGACGTTGAAACGGAGGCAAAGCGCTTCGCCCGCAGCGTGCTGGACATGAAGCGTTACGTGACGGGGCTCAGCTCCACGCGGATGATGTGCAAGATCGAAAGCGCGGCGCTGAACAATTCCGGAACGGCCCTGTCCGGTATCGTCGAACAACTGGATGCCTGTCAGGACGAGATCGAACGCAGGCTGGCCCGTGTCGTGGAACTCAATTCCGTAATCCAGGGCAACACAGCCATGTTGAGGTCCCTGATCTGAGCCGGGGATTCTCGCGCATCATCGAGTGACGTCGGGGCCCGCAGGAAGATGCCGTAGGGCGGAGTTGTACTCCGCCCCCGATCAATCAGCTCCGGACCAGCTTCTCATAGTCCGACGAGATCTCGCGCGTCATGGCACCGACTTCGAAGTTGTAATCGCCGATCTGGCCCACCGGGGTCACCTCGGCGGCGGTGCCGGTCAGCCAGCACTGCTCGAAGCCTTCCATCTCTTCCGGCATGATGTGCCGTTCGTGGACCTTGATCTGCTTCTCTTCCAGCATGCCGATCACCGTCTGGCGGGTCAGGCCGTTGAGGAAGCAGTCGGGCTTCGGCGTGTGCACCTCGCCATCCTTGACGAAGAAGATGTTGGCGCCGGTCGCTTCGGCCACGTAGCCGCGGTAGTCCATGAACAGCGCGTCGGAGCACCCCTTGGCTTCGGCCGCATGCTTGGATGTGGTGCAGATCATGTAGAGGCCGGCGGCCTTGGCGTGCACCGGAATGGTCTCGGGCGAGGGGCGCTTCCACTTGGAGATGTCGAGCTTCGCGCCCTTCATCTTCGCATCGCCATAGTAGTTGCCCCAGCCCCAGGCAGCGATGGCCAGCCGCACTGGATTGCGGGCCGAGGACACACCCATGTCCGGACCGGCGCCGCGCCAGGCCACCGCGCGCACGTAGGCGTCGGTGAAACCGTTGGCCTCCAGCACCTGGGCCTTGGCGGCTTCGATCTCGTCGACGGAGAACGGGATCTCGAAGTCGAGGCAGGAGGCCGAGAAATGCAGGCGCTCCGAATGCTTGCGCGACAGGAAGATCTTGCCGCCGTAGGCGCGTTCGCCTTCGAACACGGAGGAGGCATAGTGCAGCCCGTGAGTCAGGACATGGACCTGCGCGGAGCGCCAATCCACAAGCTTGCCGTCCAGCCAGATCTTGCCGTCGCGGTCGTCATAGGCACTCTCGGCCATCGCGTCTCTCCTCTGCGTTGCGGCGCTTTTCCGATTGTTGCGCGGAATTGACTGAAGTCGGATATAAAGTTGCGCCAAACTGGCGACTCGCTACCAATTCGACCTTGGAATGTCAACAAGGCTGACTTAAAATGCCCTGCAAAACAGGAGGCATCCGATGTCAGACGGGCGGACAGCGCAGGGCGAGACGCTGCTGTATCTCACCGACGAGCAGCTGCGGCAGGGCGCGGAAGCGATGTTCTTCGCCTACCGCGGGTTCACTGCGGACCCGGACCGTATCCTGACGGGGCTGAGTTACGGGCGCGCCCATCACCGGGCGCTGCACTTCATCCACGGCGCCCCGGGCACGACGGTCAACAACCTCCTGAATATCCTCGGCGTGACCAAGCAATCCCTGAATCGCGTGCTGCGCACGCTGATCGAGGACGGCCTTGTGGAGAGCCGCGTGGGCCGCATCGACAAGCGTGAACGGCACCTTTACCTCACCGAAGAGGGCGGGCGTCTGGAACGCGAACTCTCGGACGTGCAGCGTGCGCGGATGCGGGCGGCCTTCCGCGACGCCGGGCCGGAGGCGGTCGCCGGGTTTCGCCGGGTGCTCGAAGCGATGATGGACCCGGAGATGCGGCTCCAGTATCAAAAGCTCAGGGAGGGTCGCGGATGAGTGAGAACGACGCCCATCTGCTGATCGTGGATGACGATGAGCGGATCCGGGGGCTGCTGCAGAAGTTCCTTGTGCGGAACGGGTTTCTGGTGAGTGCCGCGCGCGACGCGGCCCATGCCCGGCGGCTGTTGATGGGTCTGGATTTCGACATGATCGTGCTGGACGTGATGATGCCGGGCGAGGACGGAGTCAGCCTGACCCGCGGGATTCGCGAAACGTCGACCGTGCCGATCCTGCTGCTGACCGCCCGGTCCGAAACGGAGGATCGCATCGCCGGGCTGGAGGCCGGGGCGGACGACTACCTTGCCAAGCCGTTCGAGCCGAAGGAACTGCTGCTCCGGATCAACGCGATCCTGCGGCGCATGCCGGAGCCCGCCTCGCAGGAAGCGGCGCCAAAGCTCATGACGCTGGGCGCCGTCCGCTACGACATCGAGCGTGGCGAGATGTGGCGCGGCGATGAGATGGTCCGCCTGACCGCGACCGAGGCACAGTTGATGCGGATCTTCTCGGCCAAGCCGGGCGAGGCGCTGAGCCGTTCGCGGCTGGTGGAGGAACTGGGCCGCGACAAGGGGCAGGCGCAAGAGCGCGCGGTGGACGTGCAGATTACCCGGCTGCGGCGCAAGCTGGAAAGCGATCCGAAGCAGCCGCGCTACCTGCAGACGGTGCGCGGGGCCGGATACATGCTTGCACCTGACTGACGCGCGGCTACGGTTTCCATGAAAATTCGAGGGAGGGCGTCATGACGACCGCACTGATCACCCATGCCGATTGCCTTGAGCATGTGACGCCGGACGGGCATCCCGAACGCGTCGCCCGGCTGGAACATGTCCTGCACGCGTTGCAGACGCTCGACCTGCACCGCGTCACCGCGCGCGAGGCCACGGATGAGGAAATCCGCCTTGTGCACCCGCAACGCTACATCGACCGGATCGTCGCGGCGGAGCCCGCCAAGGGCGTGACGCAGCTCGACGCGGACACATGGATGTCGCCGGGGTCGGTCCGGGCGGCGCGGCTTGCCGCAGGTGCGGGTATCCAGGCCGTCGACATGGTGATGGGGGGCGAGGTGCAGAACGCCTTCTGCGCAACCCGTCCGCCGGGCCACCATGCGGAGACGGAGACCCCGATGGGGTTCTGCCTGTTCGGCACCGCGGCGCTGGCCGCCAAGCATGCGCTGGACGTTCACGGGCTGGAACGCGTGGCGGTTGTCGATTTTGACGTGCACCACGGCAACGGCACGCAGGACCTCTTGTGGAACGAGGCGCGCAGCCTGTTCATCACTTCCCAGCAGATGCCGCTCTGGCCCGGTACGGGTCGCCCGGAGGAACGCGGCGCGCATGACAACGTCATGAACCTGCCGCTGCCGCCCGACAGCGGCGGTGCAGAGATGCGAGCCCGGTACGAAAAGGAGGCCTTCCCCCGGCTGCGCGACTTTGCGCCGGAGTTGCTGATCATCTCTGCCGGCTTCGACGCGCATCAGGACGACCCGCTCGCCAACCTGAATTGGACAGTGGACGATTTCCGCTGGGTGACGCGCGCATTGTGCGACATTGCGCGGGAGACGGCCGGCGGGCGCGTGGTCTCGACTTTGGAAGGCGGGTAT
Source organism: Sagittula sp. MA-2 (assembly GCF_030126985.1). Taxonomy (GTDB): domain Bacteria; phylum Pseudomonadota; class Alphaproteobacteria; order Rhodobacterales; family Rhodobacteraceae; genus Sagittula. The sequence goes on from NZ_CP126145.1 coordinate 862,459, forward strand.
GATCTTGCAGGCCTGAGCGCGTCGGCAAAGGCGCATGTCGAAGTCCTGATGGAGGCGGGTGCATGAGCGAGCAACCTGTGAACGAGATGAGCTTTGAGCAGGCCATGGCCGAGCTGGAGCGTGTCGTGGGCGCGCTCGAGCGCGGCGACGTGGCGCTGGAAGACTCGATCAAGCTGTACGAGCGCGGCGCCGAGCTGCGCAAGCGCTGCGACCAGAAGCTCAAGGAAGCCGAGGAAAAGGTTGCCGCGATCACGCTGGACGGCGACGGCAACCCCGTGGGGACGAAGCCGGTCGAGGGGCTCTGATGACGGACGGCTCCGGACAGGAGCGGACGGCGGACATTGCGCCGCTCGGGTTCGAGGCGGCGCTTGCCCGTGCCGCCGAGCTGGCGAATGGCCAGATTTCCTATGCCTTGTCGGGCGTGCCGGGGCCGGTGGCGGCTGCTATGCGCTATGCGGTCGAGGGCGGCAAGGCGCTGCGGGCCTTCATGGTCATCGAAGGCGCGCGGGTGTTCGGCATCGACCGGCAGCACGCGGCACCCGCCGCAGGCGCCATCGAGGCGCTGCATGCCTACAGCCTTGTGCACGACGATCTGCCCTGCATGGACGACGACGACATGCGGAGGGGCAAACCCACCGTGCACCGCAAGTGGGACGAGACCACCGCCGTGCTGGCCGGGGACGCCCTGCAGGCACTGGCCTTCCAGCTGGTGACGCACACGGCGTGTCCGGCGGACCGCCGCCTGGAGCTGGTTGCCGGGCTGGCGGTGGCGGCAGGGCTGCGCGGCATGGTCGGAGGACAGGCGCGCGACATCGCCGCCGAAAGCGCCGCGAAACCCCTGACGCTGGAGGAGATCACCGCCTTGCAGGCCGGCAAGACCGGTGCGCTGATCTCTTGGTCCTGCGGCGCGGGCGCGGTCATGGCGGGCGAAAGCACGGGCCCGCTGCGGCGGTATGGCAACTGCCTCGGGCTCGCATTCCAGATCTGGGACGACGTGCTGGACGTGGAAGGCGATGCCGCCACGGTCGGCAAGGCCGTGGGCAAGGATGCGGACCGCGGCAAGGCGACCTTTGTCAGTCTCCTCGGGATGGAAGGGGCGAAGGCGCGGGCTCAGGAACTCGTGCACGAAGCCTGCACATCCCTTGACGTATACGGTGACGCGGCTGACGCCTTGCGGGACGCCGCCCGCTTCGTTATCTCGCGGCGGAACTGACGCACGCCGTCCATTGGCCCGGGCCTTGACGCCCGGATGCTCTAGATGGACGTTGAGCAAAGAGAGGACCCCAGTCCGCACCATGTCCGATACCACGTCCGATACCCGTCCGAACCGCCCCGAGACCCCCTTGCTGGATCGGGTGCACACCCCTGCCGACCTCAAGCAGTTTTCCGACGCCGAACTGAAGCGTCTGGCGCATGAACTGCGGGAAGAGACCATCTCTACCGTGTCCGAAACCGGCGGCCATCTCGGCGCCGGTCTGGGCGTCATCGAGCTGACCGTGGCACTGCATTCGGTATTCGACGCACCGCGGGACAAGATCATCTGGGACGTGTCGCACCAGTGTTATCCGCACAAGATCCTGACCGGGCGGCGCGACCGCATCCGGACGCTGCGGCAGAAGGACGGGCTGTCGGGGTTCACCAAGCGCGCCGAGTCGCCCTACGATCCGTTTGGCGCGGCGCATTCCTCGACCTCGATTTCCGCCGCGCTGGGGTTTGCCGTCGCGCGCGATCTGGGCGGCGCCTGTGACACCGGGCACGGCGACGCCATTGCCGTGATCGGCGACGGAGCCATGAGCGCTGGCATGGCCTTCGAGGCGCTGAACAACGCGGGCCACCTGAAGAAACGCCTGATCGTCATCCTGAACGACAACGAGATGAGCATTGCGCCGCCGACCGGTGCGTTGTCCTCCTACCTGACACGACTGTATGCCGAAGCGCCGTTCCACGACCTGAAGGCCGCTGCGAAAGGGGCAGTCTCGCTCCTGCCGGAGCCGTTCCGAGAGGGCGCCAAGCGCGCCAAGGAGATGCTGAAAGGCATGGCCGTGGGCGGGACGCTGTTCGAGGAACTGGGCTTCTCCTACCTCGGGCCGATCGACGGGCATGACCTGGACCAGCTTCTGCCGGTTCTGCGCACGGTGAAGGCACGGGCGACGGGGCCGATCCTGATCCATGCGCTGACCCGCAAGGGCAAGGGCTACAGCCACGCAGAGCACGCCGCCGACAAGGGCCATGCCCGGGCGAAGTTCGACGTGGTCACGGGCGAGCAGAAGAAAGCGCCCTCCAACGCCCCGTCCTACACCAAGGTCTTTGCCGAGGCGCTGATGGAAGAGGCCGCCGACGACAGCCGTATCTGCGCGGTCACCGCAGCGATGCCGGACGGCACCGGGCTGGACCTCTTTGCAGAGCGCTACCCGTCGAGGTGCTTCGACGTGGGCATCGCTGAACAGCACGGCGTGACGTTCAGCGCGGGGCTTGCCGCCGGGGGCATGCGGCCGTTCTGCGCCATGTATTCGACCTTCCTGCAGCGCGGGTATGACCAGGTGGTGCACGACGTGGCCATCCAGCGGCTGCCGGTGCGCTTCGCCATCGACCGGGCCGGTCTGGTGGGGGCGGACGGGGCGACCCATGCCGGGTCCTATGACGTCGCCTACCTGTCGAACCTGCCGGGCTTTGTGGTCATGGCTGCTGCCGACGAGGCCGAGCTGAAGCACATGGTCGCCACTGCCGCCGCGCATGATACGGGCCCCATCGCCTTCCGCTATCCGCGGGGCGAGGGCGAGGGCGTGGAGATGCCGGTGCGCGGCGTGCCGCTGGAGATCGGCGTGGGCCGCGTGATGCGCGAAGGCACGCGGGTGGCCATCCTGTCCTTCGGGACGCGCCTTGGCGAAAGCATCAAGGCGGCAGAGGCGCTGGAGGCGCGCGGCGTGTCGGTCACCGTTGCGGACGCGCGCTTTGCCAAGCCGCTGGACCGCGACCTGGTGCTGCGGCTCGCCCGGGAGCACGAGGCGCTGATCACGGTGGAAGAAGGGGCGGTCGGCGGCTTCGGGTCGCACGTGGCGCAGCTTCTGGCCGAAGAGGGCGTCTTCGACCGCGGCCTGAAGTATCGCAGCATGGTGCTGCCCGACATCTTCATCGACCAGGCCAGCCCGCGCGACATGTACGCCGTGGCAAAGCTGAACGCCGAGGACATCGAGGCGAAGGTGCTGTCTGCGCTGGGGGTCGAACGTCTGGACAAGCGGGCCTGAGGGGAGGGCGGCGCACAGCCCCGCCCTACATCCCGTTGCGCCGGGTGTCAGAGCCAAGGCGCATGGCCGGGGGTGTCGCCTAGACGATCCCGGCCCAGACCGACAGCAGGATCACGTAGAGCAGGGCGGACTGGACGTAGCCCGCCAGCGTGTATGCGCCGTCGCGGACCATCAGCCCGTACATGATCATCGCCACCGCACCGGCGCTGAAGCTGGTGAAGAACGGCAGCAGTTCGAGCGGCGGCCAACTGAGCGCCATGACCGAACATGTCAGGTAGGCGATGAACCGCGCCGGACCGCTGACGAGGATGCGCAGCCGGTTGTGGCTGTGGCGGTCCATCCAGCCTGCCGGTTTGCGCAGCCAGTCGATCCCTTTCTGCAGTCGCGCGGCCGACACGGCGCGCCGGCGCAGGAAGCCCGGCAGCCACAGGTGCTTGCGTCCGAACATGGCCTGCAGCGTGATCAGCAGAACGATCAGCCCGCCGATGGTGGGCGTGCCGGGAATGCCCGAGATCGGCGAGACGAGGATGATCGCAGGCACGAGGATCACGGCCGAGAACGACCGCCCGCCGATCTTGTCCAGCACGTTCTCGACGGAGACGCGCTTCTGCCCTTCGTCGGGGCTGATCGCGTCGAGGAGGGCGTTGAGGTTTTCCGGCGCGGGACGTTCCTGAGGCGTCATTTTCCGTGGCCGCCGTGTTGCGTCTCGGCGGCAAGCACGGCCCGCAGGCCCGACTTGTAGTCGGGATAGCGCAGGGTCACGCCCAGTTCTTCCCTGATGCGGTGGTTCGAGACGCGCTTGTTGTCGGCGTAGAAGCTGCGCGCCATCGGCGACATGTCGGCCTCCTCGAAGGGCACTTCGGGCGGCGGCGGCACGTCCAGGAGTTCGGCGGCATAGGCGATGACGTCCTGCGGCGGAGCCGGGTCGTCGTCGCACACATTGTAGGCCGCACCGGGGTTGGGCCGCGCTATGGAGGCGCGCAGCACCTGCGCGATGTCTTCGCCGTGGATGCGGGAGAACACCTGGTCGTCCTTGATGATGCGGCGGGCGGTGCCGTTGCGCACCTTCTCGAAGGGACCGCGGCCCGGGCCGTAGATGCCCGCCAGACGGAAGCTGTGGACCGGCAGGCCCGGGATGGCGCGCCATGCGGCCTCGGCTTCGATCCGCGCGCGGGCGCGGCGCGACTGCCCGTTGAGGGGCGAGCTCTCGTCGACCCAGTCGCCGTCGGCATTGCCGTAGACGCCGGTGGTGGAAAGGTAGCCGACCCATTCCAGGCGAGTTGCCGCCTCGGCCAGTTCGGGACCGATGAGTTGCAGCGCCGGGTCGCCGTCGGCATCCGGGGCGGCGCTCATCAGCACATGGGTGGCCTCTCCCAGGGCGCGGGAGAGGGCTCCGTGCTCCCACAGGATGGCCTCCACCCCCGTCGCTCTCAGCGAATCGAGCTTGTCGGCGGAGCGGGTGGTTCCGATCACGCGCCAGCCTTCGGCCAGGAGGTCCGTTGCAAGGAAGCGGGCCGAGAAGCCGTGGCCGAGGGAAAGCAGGGTCTTTGTCATGTGGCATAGGTGGCGTCGGCAGCGGAATTTGGCAAGTATTACAAAAATCCCTTTTCTGAACCAGCTTTGTAACATATATAGGAGGCACGGGTTTTGGAGGAGGCTTGTCATGTATTCGCAGGGACTGATCGGCGCGGACGGACGCACGGCGGAAACGCCGGAGGTGCTGGAGCGTTTCCAGGCGCGCATCGACGCCGAGGAAAAGATCGAACCGAACGACCCGATGCCCGAAGGCTATCGCCGCACTCTGGTGCGCCAGATCGGCCAGCACGCGCATTCCGAGATCGTCGGCATGCTGCCCGAGGGGAACTGGATCACGCGCGCGCCCTCGCTGAAGCGCAAGGCGGCGCTGCTGGCGAAGGTGCAGGACGAGGGCGGCCACGGTCTCTACCTCTATTCCGCCGCCGAGACGCTGGGCGTCACGCGGGAGCAGATGACGGAGGAACTGCTGTCCGGCAAGGCGAAGTATTCCTCCATCTTCAACTACCCGACGCTGACCTGGGCCGATATCGGCATCATCGGCTGGCTGGTCGACGGTGCGGCGATCATGAACCAGATCCCGCTGTGCCGCTGTTCCTACGGGCCATACGCACGGGCGATGATCCGGGTGTGCAAGGAAGAATCCTTCCACCAGCGGCAGGGCTACGAAATCGTCATGACGCTGGCACGCGGCACGGCGGAGCAGAAGGCGATGGTGCAGGACGCGCTGAACCGCTGGTGGTGGCCCTCGATCATGATGTTCGGCCCGCATGACGCGGACAGCCAGCATTCCGACCAGTCGATGGCCTGGAAGATCAAGCGCTTCACCAACGACGAGCTGCGCCAGAAATTCATCGACGCCACGGTGCCGCAGGGCGAGTACCTCGGCCTGACCTTCCCCGACCCGGACCTGAAATGGAACGAGGAAAAGGGCGGCTACGATCACGGACCGATCGACTGGGACGAGTTCTGGCGCGTTGTGAAGGGGCACGGGCCGATGGCGCGCGACCGGGTCGCGGCACGCAGGCAGGCGTGGGACGACGGCGCCTGGGTGCGCGAGGCGGCCCTGGCGCATGCGGAGAAGCGCCGGTCGCGGAAGATGGCGGCGGAGTAAAGGTGTCGCCCCGGCTGCGCCGGGGCGACCCGCCGGGGGGCTCAGCCCCCCGGACCCCCGAAGGTATTTTCACCAAGATGAAGGAGACGGGGCATGTCCGGAGAGACACCGCTTTGGGAAGTGTTCATTCGTCCGCGGAACGGGCTGAGCCACAAGCACGTGGGCTCGCTGCATGCCGCCGACGAGGTGATGGCGGTGCAGGCCGCGCGTGACGTCTATACGCGGCGCGGCGAGGGCACGTCGATCTGGGTGGTGCGCTCTGCCGATATCGTGGCGAGCGATCCGTCGCAGGCGGGTGAGAATTTCGAGCCCACCGCCGAGAAGGTCTATCGCCACCCGACGTTCTACGAGATCCCCGACGAAGTGGGGCACATGTGATGGCGGGAACGCAGAGCCTGTTCGACGCAGTGCTGGAGCTGGCGGACGATCACCTTGTCCTGGGGCATCGGCTGTCGGAGTGGTGCGGCCATGCGCCTATGCTGGAAGAGGACCTTGCCATGCCGAACATGGCGCTGGACCTGATCGGCACGGCCCGGACGCTCTACGATCATGCGGGCAAGCTGGAAGGGCGCGGACGCGACGAGAATGCGCTGGCCTACCTGCGCGGCGAACGGGAATATCGCAACCTTCTGCTGTGCGAGCGTCCAAACGGCGACTTCGCACACACGATGCTGCGGCAGCTCTACTTCGCCGCCTTCATGGAGCCGTACTGGCGCGCGGCGGTGGACTCCTCCGACGCGGTGATTGCCGGGGTCGCGGGCAAGGCGGTCAAGGAGATGGCCTATCACATCCGCCATGCGGGCGAATGGGTGATCCGGCTGGGCGACGGGACCGAGGAAAGCGCGCGTCGCATGGCCGATGCGGTGTCGGCGCTGCACATCTACACCGGCGAACTTTTCGAGCAGGGCGCGGCCGAGTGGCAGGCAGCTTTGCCGTCCCGCGCCGCCGTGCGTCCTTCCTGGGAGGCGGTGATCGGCGAGGTGTTCTCGCAAGCGGGTCTGAGCGCGCCTGAGGTCAGCTATCCGCAGACCGGCGGGCGGCGCGGCGTGCATGGCGAGGCGCTTGGCCACATGCTGGCGGAGATGCAGTCCGTGCATCGGGCGCATCCCGGGGCGGTCTGGTGACGGCAGAGGCCACCGATACACTGGCGGACCGGGCCTGGGAGGCCGCCGCGGCGGTGCCCGATCCGGAAGTGCCCTGCGTGACGGTGGCCGATCTGGGCATCCTGCGGTGGGTGCGGATGGAGGAAGAAGTCGCCGTGGCCGGGGTCACGCCGACCTATTCCGGGTGCCCCGCCGTGCTGGCCATTGAACTGGCGATCGAGGCGGCGCTGCGGTCCGCCGGGTTCGAGGCGCGGATCGAGCGGCTGATGGCCCCGGCGTGGACGACCGACTGGATCACGCCCGAGGGTCGCGAGAAGCTGCGCGCCTACGGCATCGCGCCGCCGGTTTCGGGGCAGGGGAAGGGCGCGCTCTTTGCCGCGCCCGAGGTGGCCTGCCCGCGCTGCGGTGCCGCCGACACGGAGCGGCTGTCCGAGTTCGGTTCGACCGCGTGCAAGGCGCATTACCGGTGCCGCGCCTGCGGCGAGCCCTTCGACTACTTCAAATGCATCTGAGGTTTCCATGTTCCACGATCTGACCGTCAGCAACGTCCGTCCGGAAGGCGACTCCGCCGTGGCGTTGACCTTCGACATTCCCGGCGCCGCGGCAGAGACCTTCCGGTTCGTCCCGGGGCAGTACCTGACCCTGCGGGCCGACGTGGAGGGCGCCGATCTGCGCAGGTCGTATTCGATTGCCGAGGGCGCGGCGGGCCGGCTTTGTGTCGGTGTGCGCGAAGTCCCGGGCGGGGTGTTTTCGACCTTCGCGCAGAGCGTGAAGGCCGGGGACGTGCTGCGGGTGATGGCGCCGGAGGGCCGCTTCGTCTGGCGCGGGGAGAAGCGGGTGGTGCTGATCGCCGCCGGATCCGGGATCACGCCGATGCTGTCGATTGCCTCGGCGGTGCTGGAGGCCGGGGGTGAGGTGGCGCTGATCTACGGCAACCGTTCGACCGGGACGATCATGTTCCGGGGGGCGCTGGAGGACCTCAAGGACCGCTACGTTGAGCGTTTCACCCTGATGCACGTCCTCAGTCGCGAACCGCAGGACGTGGCGCTGCTGAATGGCCGTGTGACCGGCGAGATGGTCGTCGCGCTGGCGCGTGCGGGCGCTGTCGACCTCGCCGGGGCGGAGGGGGTGTTCCTCTGCGGACCGGGGGCGATGATCGAGGACGTCAGCACCGCGCTCGACGGGATCGTCGACCGGGACAAGATCCATTTCGAACGATTCTACACCGAAGGCGAAGCGCCCCGTCCGGCCCGCAGCGCCGAGGCAGAGGCCGCGGCGGCGCAGGGCGTTGCCGTTGAGGTCGTGCTGGACGGCGTGCGGCGCGGGTTCAGTGTTGGCAGCGAAGACGACAACGTGGTGGATGCGGCGGCGCGGGCGGGTCTCGAACTGCCGTTTTCCTGCAAGGGCGGCATGTGCTGTACCTGCCGCTGCAAGGTGGTCGAGGGAAGTGCCGAGATGGCGGTCAACTACTCGCTGGAGCCGTGGGAAACAGAGGCCGGTTTCACGCTCGCCTGTCAGGCGCGGCCGACGTCGGACCGGTTGGTTCTGGACTTCGACGCGGCCTGATCCGGGGAAGGGGCGGCGAACCCGCGCGTGCCGCGCGGAACCCCCACCCTACACCCCGTGGGCGAGCCTTTGCCGATCCCGGCACGAGGGACTCGCCTGACACGGGCCACGCGGCGTATGAAATCTCCGTTCACGGAGAGACTCATGCTGCCACGCCTTACGTTGATCCTCATTCTGGCCCTGACCGCGGCCTGCTCCGCCCCCAAACCGGAGCCCGTCGTCAAACCCGCCGATGCGCTGCCGCTGTTCCCCAACGAGACGCCCGAGCTGCGCGACGCCATCAACAAGTGGTCCGACCATTACGGTCTGCCGCGCCCGCTGGTGCATCGCCTCGCGATCCGCGAGAGCACGCACAATCCCAAGGCCCGCAACGGCCCCTACTGGGGGCTCTTCCAGATCCTGCCCGCCACGGCGCGCACGATGGGGTTCCGCGGCTCGGACTCCGATCTTCTGGATGCGGAGACGAACCTCCAGTACGCGCTGAAGTACCTGAAGGGCGCCTACATGGTCGCCGACGGCGACTGGGACGACTCGATCATGTGGTACGCCAAGGGCTACTACTACGAGGCCAAGCGCAAAGGCCTGCTGGTCGAAACCGGGTTGCGGTCGAACTGATCCGGCAAGGCGCCTACCGAGGCGTGCTGTCGGGTGCGGTTTCGCCCCGGCATGCCCCGCAATTGCCGAACGGGCTGGTTCCCGTCTAGACTGTTGCCATGGCACAGGCTCTGGAAGCGGCCTACGGGCTGGATACCCCCGACGACAACATCGCGCTCTACCGTGACTGGGCGCGGACCTACGACGCCGCGTTTGCCGAAGAGATGGACTACGTCCTGCCGATGCACGTCGCCGAGGCCTATCGCGACGGCGGCGGAACAGGCCCGGTGATCGACCTGGGTGCCGGCACGGGTCTGTGTGGCGCGGCGCTGCGGACGCTGGGGATCAGCCCCGTCACCGCAACCGATCTGTCCGAAGAGATGCTGCAGGTGGCCGAGGGGAAGGGCATCTACGACCGGCTCTTCACCGGCAACCTGCTGGATCGCCTGCCGGTCGAGGACGGTGCCTTTGCCGGTGCGGTGAGTTCCGGCACCTTCACCCATGGCCACGTCGGGCCGGAGGCGCTGCCCTAGGTCTTGCGCGTGATCCGCCCGGGAGGGATCGCGGTGATTTCCGTCAATGCTGCGCATTGGGCCGACAAGGGATATGACGCGGCGATTGCGGCGCTTGAAGGGGTGGAGGCCACGTGGAAAGAGGTGTCGATCTACGGGGCCGCGTCCAAGGGAGCGCATGCAAAGGATCTCAGCCGCATCCTGACCCTGAAGCGCTCCGTGGGGTAGGGCGGGGCTCTGCGCCGCCGCCCTTCCGTTTTGCAGGGTGCCGCGGTCAGGCCGCGTAGTCGGACCCTTCGTCGTCGAGGATCGCTTTCAGCTCGGCCAGGTGCCGGATGTCCTGTTCCGGGTAGGTCTCGATCTCGTGGGCCGTCTTCTCGGCGACCTCGTCCGAAAGGAAATCGAGTTCCATGCCGGTCTGAAGCGCCGTGATGTAGGTCTGCGCAGCGCGCTCGAAGTAGTAAAGCCGGTTCCAGGTCTCGGCCACGGTGTCGCCGATCACCATCACGCCGTGGTTGCCCATCACCAGCGTCTTCACCTTCGGGTCCTGCAAGAGCTGAGCGCAACGTTCGCCCTCCTCTTCGAAGGCCAGCCCGCCATAGGCATCGTCGATGGCGACACGGTTGAAGAACATCGCGCAGTTCTGATCGAGCGGCGGCAGGCGTTTGTCCTTCAGGCAGGCCAGAACCGTCGCATGGACCGAATGCACGTGCATGGCGCAGCGCGCATGCGGGCAGTGGCGGTGCAGTGCGCCGTGCAGGCCCCAGGCGGTCGGATCGGGCGCGCCGGGGCGGTCCAGGGTTGCAGGATCGTTTGCGTCCACCAGCAGCAGATCGGACGCGCGCACGCGCGAGAAATGCATCTGGTTGGGGTTCATCAGGAATTTCGACCCGTCGTCGTTGACCGCCAGCGAGAAATGGTTGGCAACGGCTTCGTGCATGTTCAGGCGGACGGTCCACCTGAAGGCAGCGGCCAGATCGACACGCTCCTGCCAGTAATCGAGGTTCGGTCGGGTTTGTGGTGCGTTCATCGGGGCCTCCTTTTTGTTGGCGCTATTGCACGCACACGGGCCTCCGATGTCAATCCGACAGCAGGTGCAAAAGGCGGCATTCGCTGCGGCGCAGGCCCCGCACATCCGGCGCCGCCGACAGGTCGCGCGGGTCTTCGGCGAGGGCGATCACTCTGGGGTGAATGTAGGACGAGCGGGCGATGGCCGGAGTGTTGTGCAGACGGTCTGCCGCCGCCTCGGCCATCTTCTTGATCGTGGGCTTGTCCGCCTGCTCGGCAGCCTCCAGCGCGGCGACAGTGCCGTTCCAGGTGCGGAAGGTCTTGGCGGTCAGGCCCTCGGTGCCGGTGACCTCCTCGAGCCAGGCGTTGACCTCGCCTGAGCTGACCGCGTGCCGCGCGCCGTCGTCGTCGATCCACTTGATGAGTTCGGGACCGGGCAGGTCGCCCATGCGCGTCAGGATGCGGTTCAGCGTCCGGTCCTGCAGGGACTTGTCCACCCGCTTGCCCCCCTTCGCGGCAAAACGGAACCGCAGCCCGTCGCCGTCGAGCGCCACATGCCGCCGCTTCAGCGTCGTGGCGCCATAGGTCCGGTTTTCGCGGGCATAGTCCGCCGTGCCGATCCTGAGGGAGGCGCGGTCCAGCAAGGCCAGAATGGCGGCGAGGGCAAAGGCATGATCGCCGACCTCGCCCTGCCACAGCGTTCGCCTGATGCGCCGCCTCAGGCCGGGCAGTATCTCTCCGAAGGTACGCAGATGGTCGTACTTCTGGGCATCGCGCCACGTCCGCCAGTCGGGGTGGTAGCGGTATTGCTTGCGGCTGCGGGCGTCGCGGCCCGTCGCTTGCAGGTGCCCGTCCGGCAGCGGGCAGATCCACACGTCCTCATAGGCGGGCGGTACCGCCAGCGCCTTGATCCGGGCGCGTTCCGTGGTGTCGTCGATCCGCGTGCCGTCCGGTGCGAGATAGGAAAAGCCGCGTCCGCACCGCAGCCGGCGTATGCCGGGGCGGGAGTCGGGGTAGTAGGTGAGGGACAATGTCGCGAGCATGTCCCGAAAACCCGCGAAGGGCCGCTCCGGTTCCCGTCAGACCAGCGGCCGCGACGGCACCCAAGCGTAGCCGTCCGGGCAAAGCAGATACGCCTCGCGGAGGCCGTGCGGCTTGTCGGTCGGCGGTTGCAGCACGTGGAAGCCATGCGCTTTTGCGCGGGCTGTGGCTTCGTCCGGGTCCGTCTCGAACAGCCGCAGTTCCAGACCGGCCCCGCGCGGCGGCTGCTCGGGCAGGAGCGACTGCAGCGGATTGGCATGGTAGGTGCCGTCGGAATGCAGCTGGAACACTTGCGGACCGTACAGCAAGATGGCGAAGTCGTCGCTGATCCGGTGCGCCGTCATGCCGAACACGGCGTACAGCCGGGCCGCCTGGTTCCGCACGTCGCGCACCAGCAGGTTGACGCCGAACCCGCGCAACGCCCGGCCGAAGTCCTCCGGCTTGACGGTCTCCAGGTCCAATCCCTCGATCATGTCAGTCCTCCTGACCCTTTCGGCAGGTTGCACCCGCTGGAACAAGCTGTCAACGTTCCGGGCAAGACAGCAAGGAACACGCGATGCAAGACACCATGGAGCCGTTCGACGTGATGACCCCGGACCTGCCGGAGCCGGAACTTTTCGACGATGCGCGCGCCGCGGTGGACCGGCTTTGCGAGCTTTACGAGGCGTCGGCAGGCTTCCTGCGGGACCGTTTCCTTCAGGCGATGGTCGAGGGGCACCCGGGCAGGCGGCTGCGCGCCTATTATCCTGAGGTCCGTTTCACCACGGCCAGCTTCGCCAAGGTCGACAGCCGGCTTTCGTTCGGTCACGTGGCGACGCCGGGCACCTTCGCGACGACTGTGACCCGGCCCTACATGTTCCGCCACTACCTCCGGCAGCAGATCGGGCTGCTGCTGGCGAACCACGGGGTGAAGGTGCAGGTCGGTGCGTCGGACGTGCCGATGCCGGTGCATTTCGCGGTCGCCAACTATCCGGACGTGACCGTTCCGCAGGAAGGCGCCGCCGATTTCGTCCTGCGCGATGTCTTCGACGTGCCGGACCTGACGACGACCAACGATGACATCGTGAACGGGGTGGCGGTGACGCTGCCGGGAGAGGCGGCGCCGCTGGCGCCCTTCACGGCGCAGCGCGTCGACTATTCGCTGGCCCGGCTGGCCCATTACACGGCGACCGACCCGGCGCATTTCCAGAACCATGTGCTGTTCACCAACTACCAGTTCTACGTGTCGGAGTTCGAGGCCTACGCCCGTGCGATGCTGGCCGACGAGGCGTCGGGCTACACCAGCTTTGTGAGCACCGACAACGTCGAGATATCGGACCCCGACGCGCAGATCCCCGTGCCGCTGCGGATGCCGCAGATGCCGACCTATCACCTCAAGCGCCCGGATGGCTCCGGCATCACGCTGGTCAACATCGGTGTCGGCCCGTCGAACGCCAAGACCGCCACCGACCACATCGCGGTGCTGCGCCCCCATGCCTGGCTGATGGTCGGGCATTGTGCGGGGCTGCGGAACTCGCAGTCGCTGGGGGACTTCGTACTGGCGCATGGCTACCTGCGCGAGGACAAGGTGTTGGACGACGACCTGCCGGTCTGGGTGCCGATCCCGGCGCTGGCCGAAATCCAGGTCGCGCTGGAAGATGCCGTCGCGGCCGAGACGCAGCTTTCGGGCTATGACCTGAAGCGCATCATGCGGACTGGAACTGTGGCAACGGTCGACAACCGCAACTGGGAACTGCGGGAGCACACCGGCCCGGTCCAGCGCCTGTCCCAGTCGCGCGCGGTGGCCCTGGACATGGAATCCGCGACGATTGCCGCCAACGGCTTCCGCTTCCGGGTGCCTTACGGCACGCTGCTGTGCGTGTCCGACAAGCCGCTGCATGGTGAGCTGAAACTGCCGGGCATGGCCTCCGACTTCTACAAGACGCAGGTGGCACGGCACCTGAGAATCGGTATACGGGCCATGGAATCACTGCGCGATATGCCTCTGGAACGCATCCACAGCCGCAAATTGCGCAGCTTTGAAGAGACTGCATTCCTCTGAAACGGCGGGAACCGGCAGTTGACCCGGCGGAAATAGGCACAAAATGCACAATATTGGCTGGGGCTGAGCCACGAATTATTGTGTTTCCCGGCCATATCCGGTTTTAATGCCGCGCAGAGGCCCAAGGGATTTTGGGCAGTGAAGGAGCGCTCATGCAGACAGGCGGTGGCGCACTAAAAGGAGACCATGAAATGGCGAAGCCGATGACGAAGACCCAGCTTGTGGCTGCACTGGCAGAGAAGATGGACGCGGACAAGAAGACCGCGAACGCTGCTCTGGACAGCCTCGTGGAAATCATCACCTCTGAAGTGGCTGGCGGCGGTGCCGTGACCCTTCCCGGCGTGGGCAAGATCTATTGCCGCGAGCGTCCGGAGCGCATGGTTCGGAACCCCGCGACCGGCGAGCAATTCAAGAAAGAAGCCGACAAGCAGGTCAAGATGACCATTGCGAAGGCTCTGAAAGACAGCGTCAACGCCTGATCGCTTTTGCGGATCGGACAACCGCCCGGCGGAGCCGATCAAGGTGACAGCGTTTCGCGGGGCAGACAATTGCCGCGCAGATTCCAAGAGGGTCGTCCCATCGGGCGGCCCTTCGTCGTTTTCGGTGGCGGTCAATAGCCGCCGATGGCCGGGCGCTCCTTCCATTCGTATTTGTCGCCTCCGCTTTCCGGCGGCGTGAGGTCCAGCATGGACGCGCGTTCGTAAACCACCTGCGTCGGCACGTTGAGCACGTCGGCCACTGCCTGTGCGCGCCCTTCGTACCAGAGATTGCGGAACGCCTCGTCCGGCATCAGGAGGATGTAGGCGAAGCGGCGCGCCTCCAGTTGGGCGGCGGGGTCCTTTGGCCGGTGCAGCGCCTGTATCCCGCAGCCGGGGTGCTTTTCCCGGGTGACCGGCACATGCAGGATCCAGTGGCCGATCCCTATGGCGGCAGCCACGCGGTCGTTCTTCGGTCGCCCGTTCTTCGGCAGCCAAATCACCGCCCGCTTGTGCAGGGGGACGTCCAGCATCATCTCGTGCGGCGGGCTGGAGTATTCGATGTCCACGTTCAGCGCCCGGCACAGCCCGTCGAGCGGCCCTTCCTTCAGGCCGACGCCCGGGTGGTTCGCCAGAAGGTCGGTGATCGTCGCCTCCATCTCTTCCTGGGAGACGTTGGTGGCGAGGGGTTCCACATAGGGATAATCTGGGTAACGGGCAGGCATGCGGACGCTCCATGTTTGTGGATGCGCACAGTCATGCCATGGAACAGGTTGACCATTCCTCAACCCCCGGCGCATTCCGCCGGAAAATATCCGCAATACACGGCAAAGCCCGGCGGTCCGGCCGGTCAGACCTCGGACAGGCGGACCTTCTGGCGTCCCTCGCCATCGAAGTTCTCCGCAGATAGCCAGCGGTCGAAACGCGCGGCGAGCGCCGGCCATTCGGTATCGATGATGGAGAACCACGCCGTGTCGCGGTTGCGGCCCTTGTAGATCGTGGCCTGCCGGAATGTGCCCTCGTAGGTGAAACCCAGCCGTTCCGCGGCACGCATGGACGGGGCGTTCAGCGCGTCGCATTTCCATTCGTAGCGACGGTATCCCAGCGTATCGAAGGCGTGACGCATGAGGAGGACCATCGCTTCCGTTGCCAATGCCGTGCGCTGCAGGCGTGGGGCGAAGTGGATGAAGCCAACCTCGACCGAGCCCACCGCGGGGTCAATCCTGAGGAGGGAGCAGAAGCCCGATGCTGCCCCATCCGCATCCTCGACCGTGTAGAACTGCGGATCGGCAGAGCCCTGCGCGGTGCGGCACCAGCGGGCGGCGGCCTCCTCCGTGTCCCAGGGTTCGATCGGCAGGTAGGTCCATCCGGTGCCCGCCGCGTCTGCCGCAAAGGCGGCGAAGAGCCCGGGCGCGTGTTCCTCGCGCAGGGGCACCAAGCGCCCGAACCGCCCGTCCAGCGCCACATGCGGCGGACGGGGGCGCGGGAACCTCGCCGCCACGGGCGCGCCTATCGGCTGCCCGTGGTCGTTCGTCCGGGTCATGCGAAGATGCGACCCAGTGCACCGTCCACGGCAGAGACGATCTCGTCGATGTCGTCCTTCGTCGCGATCAGCGCGGGCGAGAAACACAGCGTGTTGTTGCGCCCCGGGACGGACCGGTTGGTCGCGCCGATGATGACGCCCTGCGCCATGCAGTCCGCCACGACGGCCTGCACCTGCGTCTCCGGCACGACCTCCTTGGACTGGCGGTCGGTCACCAGTTCGGCGCCGAGGAACAAACCCTTGCCGCGCACGTCGCCGATGACCTTGTGCCGGTCGGCCAGCGCGCTGAGCTGGTCCAGCATGTAGTCACCCATCGCCGTGGTGTTCCCGAGCAGGTCCTCTTCCTCGATGATCGCCATGTTCTCGATCGCGGCCGCCGGACCCGCCGTGCAGCCCCCGAAGGTGGAGATATCGCGGAAGTAGTTCATCGGATCGGTGGCATCGTCCTTGAACATCTCGAAGACGCGCTCTGTCGTGACCATGCAGGCGATGGCGGCATAGCCGGAGGCCACGCCTTTCGCCATGGTGACGAAGTCAGGCTCGATCCCGTAGTGCTGGTAGCCGAACCAGGTACCGGTCCGACCCACGCCGCAGACCACCTCGTCGATGTGCAGCAGCACCTCGTACTTGCGGCAGATCTCCTGCACTTTCTGCCAGTAGCCTTCCGGCGGGGCGATCACACCGCCGCCCGCGGTCACCGGCTCGAGGCACAGACCGCCCACGGTGTCCGGACCCTCGGCGAGGATGACCTTCTCGATCTGCTCGGCGGCCCAGACGCCGTAGTTCTCGACCGGTGCGCCGTCCTGCTCGTGCTTGCGATACTCAAGGCAGTGCGGAACGCGGACGAAGCCTGGGGTGAATGGGCCGTACTGCGCGTTGCGTTCGTCCTGACCGCCCGCCGAGAGGCAGCCGATGGTGGTGCCGTGGTAGTCGCGGTCGCGGTACAGGATCTTGTGCTTCTTGCCGCCGTACCGCTTGTGCGCGATCTGGCGGATCATCTTGAAGGCCTTCTCGTTCGCTTCCGAACCTGAGTTCGTGTAGTAGACGCGGGTCATGCCCGGCATCTTCTCGATCAGCTTCTCGGCGAAGAGCGCGCCGGGCACCGACCCGGAGGCGCCGGCAAAGTAGTTCAGGCGCATGAGCTGGTCATAGACGGCCTTGGCGATCCGCTCGCGGCCGTAGCCGACGTTGACCGTCCAGACACCGCCGGAGACCGCATCGAGGTGCTCCTTGCCCGCCTGGTTCCAGACGCGCATGCCCTTGCCCTCGATGATGATGTTGGGGTCCTTCGTCTCGAAGGCCTTGTGCTGAACGAGGTGGTGCCAGACGTGGGCCTTGTCTGCATCCACCACGTGGGAGAGATCGTTCTGGGAGTAGGTGCCGTCCATCATTGCGAGAGACTCCTTTAAAGGCGGGATTTGGTCCAGTTGGCCGGATTTTTGAGCGGCTTATAGGGCCAGTTGGTTCGCTCATATAGTGCCAGATTGTCGCTTACCGGTCGCGTGTCGATACGATTTCTCATGAATCTCAGTCGGTTGCCAGATTTTATCGGTGCCATTGACGGTGTGAAACACCTGCCGGTTGCAGCGGCTGTCCGAAAAATCGTTGATCGGATGCCTGTTTGCTGGTCGGATCGGACGCGGCGTCCGAAGCGAGGCGCCCGCGGGTCCGACCCGCGAAAAGCCCCCGCAAGCACGGGGACAACACGGGAGATGTATTGATGAAAAAGACCCTTCTGGGCGCCGTGGCCGGGATGGCTGTCATGGCCGGGATGGCGCAGGCCCAAGAGATTACCGTCGGTTACTTCCTCGAATGGCCGATGCCCTTCCAGTACGCCAAGGCCGAAGGCATGTACGAAGAGGCGATGGGCGTCGATATCAACTGGGTCAGCTTTGACACCGGCACCGCGATGAGCGCCGCAATGGCATCCGGCGACGTGCACCTGTCCGTCAGCCAGGGCGTGCCGCCCTTCGTGGTCGCCGTCTCTGCCGGGCAGGATCTGCAGATCCTCGACGTCGCGGTGTCCTATGCCGACAACGACAACTGTGTCGTGGCCGAGGCGCTGGAGATCGACAAGGACTCTGCCGGCGAACTGGCCGGCAAGAAGGTCGCCGTCCCGCTGGGCACCGCCGCGCACTATGGTTTCCTCAAGCAGATGAACCACTTCGGTGTCGACATCTCGTCGATGGAAGTGGTCGACATGGCGCCGCCGGACGGGGCCGCCGCCATCGCGCAGGGCTCTGTCGACATGGCCTGCGGCTGGGGCGGCTCGCTGCGCCGCATGAAGGAGCACGGCAACGTGCTGCTGACCGGCGCGGAGAAGGAAGATCTGGGCATTCTCGTCTTCGACGTGACCTCCGGACCGGCGGGCTGGGTGGCCGAGAACTCCGACATCGTGTCGCAATTCCTGGCCGTGACCGCCGAGGCGAACGCCATGTGGGCGGACGAGGCCAACCACGAAAAGATGCTGCCGGTCATCGCCAAGGACGCGGGCATGGACGAGGACGCCACCATGGCGACCATCTCCACCTTCGTCTTCCCGACGGTCGAGGACCAGCTCACCGAAAAGTGGCTGGGCGGCGGCGCGCAGGAGTTCATGAAGGGCGTGGCCGACGTCTTCGTCGAGGCTGGCTCCATCGACGCGGCGCTCGACAGCTACGCGGAAAACGTGAACACCGGTCCGCTCGAGGCGGCGAACGGCATGTAAGACGCACGCCGCGGCAGAGTCCCTGTCGCGGCAGCGCGGGGACGGGGGCGGTAGTTTTCTGAACAACCGCCCCCGACCCGCCATTCTGGGCCAGAACTCCGGACTTCAAAAAGGAGGCGGCATGAGCGGTCTCGCCATCGAAAACCTGTCCATGCGCTTCGACCTGCCCAACGGCAGTTCCGTGCAGGCGCTGAAGGATGTGTCGCTTACCCTTGCCCCCGGAGAGCTGCTGAGCGTCCTCGGCCCCTCGGGCTGCGGCAAGACCACGCTTCTGAACATCGTCGCCGGGTTCCTCGCGCCGACCGAGGGGCAGGTCGTGATGAATGGCCACCGGGTGCGCGGACCCGACCGCGAACGCGGCATGGTCTTTCAGCAGGGTGCGCTGTTCGAGTGGATGAGCGTGCGGGAAAACGTCTCGTTCGGCCCCCGCATGGCGGGAAAGCGCGAACGTGACTGGGCACAGACCGTCGATCACCTGCTGGAGGTCGTGGGCCTGAAGGACTTCAAGGAAAAGGCCGTCTACGAGCTGTCGGGCGGGATGCAGCAGCGCGTGGCCCTCGCCCGCTGCCTTGCGAACGAGCCCGACGTCATCCTGATGGACGAACCGCTGGGCGCGCTGGATGCGCTCACCCGCGAGAAGATGCAGGGTTTGGTGCTGAAGCTCTGGAAAGAGACCGGCAAGACCATCATCCTCATCACCCACTCGGTCGAAGAGGCGCTCTTGCTGGGCGAGCGCCTGCTGGTCATGGCGCCGCGCCCGGGCCGCATCCACCGCGAATACCGGCTGCCGTTTGCCGACATGGGCGTGAACGCCGACCTGCGCGAGGTCAAGAAGCACCCCGACTTCGGCCAGAAACGCGAGGAGATCCTCAGCATGATCTGGGACATGGAAGAGGAAATCATGGGACGATCGGAGGCGGCGGAATGAGCGTCCTCAAGGCAGGCGGGCGCCACGGGTCCGTAGCGCATCCCGGCGGGGGAGCGGCCGCATGATCGTCTTCCTGATCTACGCAATCGTCTTCGTCGTGTCCTTCGTGCTGGTGAAGTTCATCGTGCGCAAGACGACGACCGACTATACCTCGCTCAAGACGGTGACCTTCGGGGACGAAAGCGCCGTGGTCCCGAACCGCATCGCCAGCGTGATCTCGATCCTCGTGATCTTCCTTCTTTGGGCGGCCTTCACCGGGTCGAAGCTGGTGCCGGGTTTCATGCACGCCCCGGGGCCGTTCATCGGGGACGCCACGTTCACCTACACAGCGACGGCGGAAGGGGTTGAACCCGACGACGCCACCGTGACCGTCCGGGTGTTCGAGGTAGGCACCGAAGCCGAAGCGCCGGAGGTCGACCCCGGCGAGGGTTGGGCGAAGAACGACAGCGACATCGTGGGGGCCTGGCGCTCCGGCCTGATCCGCGTCGACCGCAACGACGAGATGGACCGCGACGCAGGCCACACCGTGATCGCGGTAAACGGCGAACCCATCGAGCCGGGCGGCTCTGTCATGACGGAATTCGGCAGGGTCGGCATGTCGCCCAAGGGCACGCTGAACTTCGAACCGGCGAAGGGCTTGCAGATGGAGCCGATCTGGCTTCCGCCACCGGAGGCCGTCGTGGCCCGTCTGGGTGAGATCGCCTCCGACGGCTACCGCGATTCAACCCTGTGGGAGCACCTGGGCTACTCGCTCTTCCGCGTGATCCTCGGCTTTCTCTTCGGGGCGCTGGTGGGCATCCCCCTGGGCTACGCCATGGGCCTGTCGGACTGGTTCCGCGGCTGGTTCGACCCGATCGTGGAGTTCATGCGCCCCGTGCCGCCGCTGGCCCTGATCCCGCTGGTCATCATCTGGGCGGGCATCGGCGAGGTGGGAAAGATCATTCTCTTGTTCCTGGCGGCGCTCTGGATCATGGCCATCGCCGCGCGGGCGGGGGTGTCCGGTGTGGCGATCTCCAAGGTGCATGCGGCCTATTCGCTGGGCGCGTCGAAGTGGCAGATCATGCGGCACGTCATCGTCCCGAATTCCTTGCCCGAGATATTCACCGGCGCGCGGGTGGCGATGGGGGTCTGCTGGGGCACCGTCGTCGCGGCGGAGCTTGTCGCGGCAGAGAAGGGCGCCGGGATGATGATCATGGTCGCTTCGAAGTTCCAGCTGACCGATATCGTTCTCATGGGGATCATCCTGATCGGCATCATCGGCTTCGGGATCGACATCCTGATGCGATGGGCCGAGAGGGTTCTGGTCCCCTGGAAGGGCCGGGTCTGAGCATCCGTCCGCAAGACGGGTTCAGCAAGTCAAAGGACTGTCGGTTCGACCGGCGGTCCTTTTTTGTTGCATGAAGCGATTTTCAAAAGCCCGTGCACGCAGGCTGTTTCTGATGCGCACAATTGGCTCTGGGGCGTCAGCCGTTCAGCGATGCGAAGATCAGTTGCTTTCTGGCGCGTCCGTGGCGGTGTCGGCCTCCGGCTCCGCTGGTGCCTCCGTCGCCGGCGTGTCTGCCTCCGAGCTCATGCCGTCCAGCGTCGTCATGAGGCGCATCACCTGCGCGTCGAGCCAAACGCGGCCCTTGTCCACCGCCGTCACGTAGGCCTCCAGCGCGGGCGCGACCTGCGGCACAGACATGGAGATCTTGGTGGCGTTGGCGTAGGTGCCGATGGCGAGCGCTGCCAGAACGATCACCAGCAGGAAACCCTTGCCGAAACCGCCCGACTTCTGCTCGACCGCGGAGGAACGACGTTCGGCGGAGTCGATGACGCGCGGTTCCGAGGTAGAGCGCAGCGTCTGGTTGATTTCGTCCACGTTCGGCAGCAGATCGCGCCGCGAACTGGCAGCCGCTGCCGCGGCCGCCTCTGCCGTGGCGCGGCCTTCGTCCCGGTCGTACGGTGCGCTTTCGGGAACAACGGGCGGGGCAGGGCGCCTGGCGGTTTTCGGGGCCGCGCCTTCGTCACCGCGAATGCGGGCCATGCGTTCACGCGCCTGCCGCGACCGGCGCGCGCGCTCGTCCTCGTCCGGTTCCTCAAGGCCGAGGTCCGGCTGCGTCTCCAGCGACTCCGCCGCGCGCCTGCGCGACTCGTAATCCCGTTCCTCGCGGAAGATCTCCGCCACTTCCGGGTCCAGACCGCGCGGTTTTGCCTCCTCGGCGGGTAGGACCGGTTCGGGCTCCGCCTCGGCGTCATCCTCTTCGAAGTCGTCATGGGCGTGAGGCTCGGCGGCTCTCCGCGAGAGGTCGGGGCGTTCTGCCGGTGGGATGGAGGACGCCACCTCTGCCGGTTCGTCCTCCGGCGTCCATTCGGCGTCGGGCACCGGCTGGTTCAGATCCTCGGCCAGATCGGCGTCCCTGTCGGGATGACGCTGGAACCAGGTGTGACCGCAGTTGGAACACTGAACATCGCGACCGCTTTCAGGGATGACCTCTGCAGGGACATCGTATTGCGCTCCGCAATTCGGGCAAATCAGCCGCATGCTGCTCCGTTCCTGTCTCTCATCGCCCCTTCGCGGGCGTTGCATTAACCATAGGTGCGATGACACAAGGGGAAAAGTCCATTTCTGGCCAATGAGCCGCGTTGCACAACCGGGCGTGCACTGGCACAACAGGGGCAACAAGAGGGTGAGGGCAGACGACCCGTGATCGAGCTGGAAAACGCGGCCTATTCCTATAGCGGGGAGGCGCTGCTTACCGACATTTCGCTGAAGCTGGCGCCGGGGACCTTCCACTTCCTCACCGGCCCGTCCGGCGCTGGCAAGACGACCTTCCTGAAACTGTGTTACGGCGCGCTGAAGCCGACCGCGGGCACGATCCACATCTTCGGTGAGGACGTGACCCAGCTGGACCGCAACGCCATCGCCTACATGCGCCGCCGCATCGGCGTGGTTCACCAGGACTGCCAGTTCCTCGACCACCTGCCGGTGGCGGAAAATGTCGCCCTGCCGCTGACCGTCTCGGGCCAGGCGGACCCGAGCCAGGCGGACAACCTCCACGAGCTGATGAGCTGGGTGGGCCTGACCGGCAAGTTTGACGCCCTCCCGCCGGAACTGTCGGGCGGGGAGCGTCAGCGTGCAGCCCTGGCGCGCGCGCTGATCCTCAGCCCAGACGTGATCCTTGCGGACGAACCCACCGGCAACGTCGACTGGGAAATGTCGCAAAGGCTGCTGCGCCTGCTGATCGAGCTGAACAAGATGGGCAAGACGGTGATGATCGCCACCCACGACCTCGCGCTGATCCGTGCCGCGAAGGCGCATGTGCAGGCCCGCGTCCTGCGCATCCAGAACCGGTCCTTGCAGACTGCGGGGGCGGACCTGTGATCGCGCGGCTCGCCAGCATCCGCGGCCTGATGAAGGGCGATCGCGGGGCAGATCGCGTCGTGCCGCCTTCGGGCTTCACCGTGCGGCTGACTCTCCTGACCTCCGTCGCCATGGCCTTCCTGACGATCTTTGCGCTGGCCTTGTCGCTGGCCGCCGGGCGGCTTGCGACAAGCTGGGGGGACGAACTGGCGCGGGCCTCGACGGTGCGCATCTCCGCTCCCGAAGGGCAGATGGCCGAACAGGTGGCGGCGGTGCTGACGGTGCTGGAACAGACGCCCGGTGTCGCTTCCGCCCGCGCTTTGACGGCGGACGAACAGCGCGCATTGCTTGAGCCGTGGTTCGGCCCTGCGCTGCCCGTGGAACAGCTTCCTGTGCCGCAGCTTGTCGAGGTCCTGGAGACCGGGGACGGCTACGATTCCGACGGGCTGCGCCTGAGGCTGCAGGCCGAGGCACCCGGCGCGGTGCTGGACGAACACAGCCGCTGGCGCAAGCCGCTGGTGGCGGCGGCCTCGCGGCTGCGGCTGCTGGGCTGGACCTCGATCCTGCTGATTGGCGCGGCGACCGGCGCCATGGTGACTCTGGCGGCCCATGCGGCGCTGGCCGCCAACGCACAGGTCATCGCCGTCCTGCGGCTGGTGGGGGCCACCGACCACTACATCGCTCAGGCTTTCGTCCGGCGGTTCACCCTGCGCACGCTGACCGGCGCCGCGGCAGGGACGGTGCTGGGGATGCTGGCGCTTGTGCTGATGCCCGCCGCCGGTGACGTGGAGGGGTTGCTGACCAGTCTTCGCTTCGAGGGGTTCCAATGGCTCTGGCCGCTTTTCGTGCCGCCGCTGGCCGCCGCCGTAGCCTATATCGCGACCGACCTGGCGGCGCGCCGCGTACTGGGGGAACTGGCGTGATCCAGTGGGTGCGTTCGGCGATCTTCGTCTTCCAATTGTACTTTGCGATGCTGGTCCTCGGCATCGTCTTCCTGCCTTGGGCGCTGTTCTCCAGCCGCGGCGCGCGGATGGCCTGCAAGTCCTTCTGCGTCTGGACCCGCTTTACCGCGCGCTGGATGGTCGGTCTCAGGACCGAGGTCCGTGGTCCAGTGCCGCAGGGCGAGGTCCTGATCGCGGCCAAGCACCAGTCCTTCCTCGACATCATCCTGATCTTCGGCGCCGTACCGGCGGGCAAGTTCATCATGAAGCACGAACTGCTCTACACGCCGGTCATCGGGCAATACGCCCGCCGCATCGGCTGTGTGCCGGTGGCGCGGGGCAAGCGGGGCGCTGCCATCGCGCGGATGCTGTCGGACGTGAAGAAGGGGGCCGCAGAACCCGGCCAGCTCATCATCTATCCGCAGGGCACCCGCGTCGCCCCCGGCGTGAAGCAGGGTTACAAGGTCGGCGCAGCGCTGCTTTACGAACAGACCGGCCAGCCCTGCGTCCCTGCGGCGACCAACGTGGGTCTGTTCTGGCCGCGCAAGGGGATCCTGCGCAAGCCCGGCCTCGCGGTCGTGGAATTCCTGCCGGCCATCGAACCGGGCCTCGGCCGCGAAACCCTGCTGATCAGGCTCGAGACGGAGATCGAAGCGGCCTCGAATGCCCTGATGCGAGAGGCCGGTTTCGAACCTGAGGAGTAAGGCCATGAACCGCATAGCGAGCATTCCGGATCTCGAGGCTCTTTATCCCGAAGCGGTCCCCGCTGCCTTGGTCAAGGTCTCGCCGATGCTGACGCCGCTTTACCGCCGCTGGGTGGAGGCGGCGAGGTTCTGCATCCTCTCCACCGTCGGGCCGGAGGGTGTCCACGGGTCGCCTCGCGGCGACGATGGCCCGGTGATCCGGGTGGACGGACCTGACCGCCTGCTGTTGCCGGACTGGCGTGGCAACAACCGGCTCGACTGCCTGCGTGACATCGTCTCCGACGGGCGCTGCGCACTGCTGTTCATGATCCCCGGCACCCACACGACGGTTCGCGTCAATGGACGCGCGTTCCTGACTGACGACCCGGCCCTGCGGCAAAGCTTTGCCAAGGGGGAACGGCTGCCCGCAACGGTGATCGTGATCGAGATATCTGAGGTCTACACGCAATGTGCCAAGGCGCTGATGCGGTCGGGCCTCTGGCCGCGAGACGCGACGCTCGACCTGCCGACGGTGGGCGAGATCCTGGCCGACATGTCGCAGGGCGCGCAGGGCGGCGCGGATTACGACCGCAACTACCCGGAGTACGCCAAGACCCGCCTCTGGTGATCCTGCGCGGGGTGGGTGGGACAGGCGGCCAGCCGCAACCCGGCCCTGGTGCGTGCTGATCGTCGCGAGCCAGCTGCGAAGGCGGACACCGGTTCCGTACCGATTGTCCGGACCGTCCTATCCTCGACGCAGGTCTTCGGCCCGGAATATTAAAAAGGGCGCGGTTCGGACCGCGCCCTTTCTTGTTCTCTCACCGTCCCCCGGCGAGGACGGCGGCGCGGGTATCCGTCAGGCGTGGATCGGACCGTCGCCGCAGGCCAAGGCAGCCTCGCGCACCGCTTCGGAGAAGGTCGGGTGCGCGTGGCAGGTCAGGGCGATGTCCTCGGCGGAGGCGCCGAACTCCATGCCGACACAGATCTCGTGGATCAGGTCGCCCGCGGCGGGGCCGATGATGTGGCAGCCGAGGATGCGGTCGGTTTCCTTGTCGACCAGCATCTTCACAAAGCCCTCGCCCTGGAACACGGCCTTCGCGCGGCCGTTGCCCATGAAGGAGAACTTGCCGACCTTGTAGGCCTTGCCCGCCTCTTTCAGCTGCGCCTCCGTCGCGCCGACCATGGCGACCTCCGGTGCGGTGTAGATCACCGAGGGGATCACGCCGTAGTTCACGTGGCCATGCTTGCCTGCAATCACTTCGGCGCAGGCCATGCCTTCGTCCTCGGCCTTGTGGGCGAGCATCGGGCCCTCGATCACGTCGCCGATGGCGTAGATGCCGTCCACCGACGTCTTCCAGTGGTCGTTGACGGCGATCTGGCCGCGCTTGGTCATCTCGATCCCCAGCGCGTCCAGCCCCAGCCCTTCGGTAAACGGCTTGCGGCCGGTCGCGACCAGCACCACGTCGGCATCGACGGAATGTTCGCTGTCGTCCTTGCGCAGCTTGTAGGTGACCTTGGCCTTCGACTTCGTGGCCTCCACCTTCGACACCGCTGCGCCCATGGTGAACTCAAGCCCCTGCTTCGAGAGGATCTTCTGGAACTGCTTCTGGACCTCGGCATCCATGCCCGGGGTGATGTGGTCAAGGAATTCGATGACCTGCACCTCTGCACCCAGACGCTTGTAGACGGAGCCCATCTCGAGCCCGATCACGCCCGCGCCGATGACGACCATCTTCTTCGGCACCTTCGGCAGGGCCAGCGCGCCGGTCGAATCCACGACCACACCGCCCTCGTTGTCCACGGTCACGTCCGCACCCGGAACGCTGGCCACTTCGGAGCCCGACGCGATGATGATGTTCTTGGCGTCATAGGTCTCGTCGCCGACCTTGACCTTGCCCTTTTCGGGGATGGAGGCCCAACCCTTCAGCCAGTCGATCTTGTTCTTCTTGAACAGGAACTCGATGCCCTTGGTGTTCTGGCCGATGACGTCGTCCTTGTAGGCCAGCATCTGTTTCCAGTCGACGGACGGCGATTTGCCCTTCAGGCCCATCTTGGCAAAGTTGTGCTCTGCCTCGTGCAACTGGTGCGAGGCGTGCAGCAGCGCCTTCGACGGGATGCAGCCCACGTTCAGGCAGGTGCCGCCCAGCGTCTCGCGGCCTTCCACGCAGGCGGTCTTGAGGCCAAGCTGTGCGCAGCGGATCGCGGCAACGTAGCCGCCGGGACCGGCGCCGATGACGATGACGTCGTATTGGGACATGTCGTTTTCCTTCTGTCTGAGGGGGAGGAGGCGATGCCCCCGCTCCGGCGGAGCCCCCCGGGAGTTGTTCAGCCCGAAACCGGGCCGGGTGTGCGGGGCCGATCGGTCACAGGAGGCACCAGATCAGCATGAAGACGGTGGCAAGGAACCCCGCGAACCAGATGAGCGAGCGCCAGGGCGTCCAGCCAAACAGGTACGCAGGCACGTACAGGATGCGTGCCGCGAGGTACACGAGCGCCGCAGCCGCCGTGAAGGCGTCGCCGATGTCGGAGTAGGTAACCACCATGACGGCGATGGAGAAGAGGATCAGCCCTTCGAAATGGTTGTTGAGAGCGCGCTGCGCGCGGCCTGCCAATCCGGTCAGCTGACGCGGCACATCCCGCGGCGAGGCGGCGTAACGCGTGCCGACCTGCATCTGCGCCGCCACGGAGAAGATCGCGAACTGCACGGCCTGAAGGAGCGCGGCGAGGGTCAGTATTGTAAGTTCCGGGGTCATACGAAGGCCGCCACGATCAGGACCAGCGTAGACAGCAATCCAGCCATGAAGAGGTAGGACCGCCATGGCACCCAGCCGAGCGCATAGGCCGGAAGGTAAAGCGCGCGCGCGGCGACGAAGATCCACGCGAAAAGCGCCGTGACCCAGCTGTTCGAGCCGGTGAACTGCACGAGCACCACCGCGATCACGAAGGGGCCGATGTTTTCCGTCTGGTTGCCCAAGGCGCGCTTCAGCCGCTCCGTCCGGACGGAGAGGTCCATGGACCCGTCGCGCGGAGAGAGGTTGCCCTCCCGGCCGACATCCTCTTCGAAGGATTTCTGCGACCACACGACGGCGGCCAGATGCACCAGCACGGTCGCCGCGAGAGCTGCGAGTTCGGGGGTCATGTCGTGTTTCCTTTCGCTTTGCCTTTGGGCTTTGCGAGGCTCGTCACGGGGCCGCAGGAAGCGGGCGCCGCGACAGGGATTGTGGTGCCGGAAAGGGTCATGCCGGGCGCATCTCCTTCGTCCAGCCGGCGCGGTTGTCTGCCGTCAGGACCGCGGCCCGCTGTGCGGTGAAGGCGTCGGCGCAGGCCTGTTCCAGCCGGGTGAAGGCTGCATCCCGGCGCCACTCCGCCAGCCGTGCCCTGACGCCGGGCAGATGTTGCAGCATCTCGGGCGCGTCGGCGTCGTTGCGGTTGGCCTGCCGGTGCCAATGCGAATTCAGGTGGTATTTCGTATCGCCCCGCTTGCCTTGCCCGTCGCCGCGGTCGTTCTTCAGAAGGAACACATCCTCCGAGCGCACCGCGTAGTGATACACTTGGGCAGAGGCCGCGCGCGCCGCAACCTCATGCGGCCGGAAGCGGGCCGACTTCTTCTGGTAGAGCGAGGCATTGGACAGCGGCGCGCCGTCCGGCGTCATCACCACCGGGTCGGCCACATGCGGGTCCAGCGGGTTGTGGTCAGTGGCACGGGCAAAGCTGGCCACGCGGAACAGGCACTTGAACTTGGTGACACCCGGTTCGGGCGCGGCTTCTGCATGGGTGTTCCGCTCCAGCACGAGGTCGCCCGGCGTCCATTCCGTCACGCCGCTGTCGCCGAAGGTGCGCCATGGCAGGGGCACCACGTCCGCGCCTTCGGTGCGTGCCATGAGATCGGCGAGATCCCCGTCGGCGAGGTGCAGGAACTCGTCCGCGTCGATGTGCAGGATGTGGGTGATGCCCTCCTCCCGCGCCCAGGCGAGAACCTGATCCATCGCGGCGTCCTGCGGCGGGCGGCCCGCCGGATCGTGGTCGATGTGGTCCACGATGCCCTGCGCGGCCAGGTGCGCCAGCAGCGCATCGGTGCCGTCGGTGCAGTCGTTGGTCGCCGCCACGATCCGGTCGAAACCCAGGCCCGCATGGTACGCCAGCCATTCCGGAACGAAGATTCCTTCGTTCCTCATGCAGGACACAAGCGCGATGCGGGCCGGGGTCGTCACGTCAAACGGTCTCCAGCATGTGCGAGGCGGAGGGCGGATGGCCGAGTCCGGTCTCTTTCGAGAGCCACGATTTTGCCTTGTCGGTGTCGTTGACGGAGAACAGCGCCCAATGCGCGCCCGTGCCCTCGCGCCACATCTGCAGCAGCGTCAGGCCCGCCTGTCCGCGCGCCTCCGCGTCCGCGTCGAAGGCGGACGGATCGAAGCTGTCGAACCTGAGAAGAAGTTGGTGTGTCATGCGGCCTCCAGTGCCTTGGCGATCCGCCGGGCGCGGTCGTCGAAGGTGAGGCCGCGTGCCGAGGGATGTATGGTTTCGATATGGTCGATACCCAACCAACGTAGGACGGAGGCCGCGTCCGTCCCGAGCGCGATGGGCCGGCGGCCCAGAAGTTCGTACTGGCCCACCGCCTCGAACGACGCGCGCCTGTCCTTCGCCGGGATGACCGAAGACCGCTTCGCCGTCAGCAGGGCGAAGACGGGTGTGATGTAGATGTCCGCGCGGGCGAGGCCCACGAGGGCCAGAACCTTGTCTATGACGCGGTTGTAGGGGTTGCCGGGCAGGTAGCCCTGTTTCGTCAGGATGGCACGGTTGGCATTGGCCGAAGGCGCGTCGAGCCAGTCCTTGGAGATCAGCATCGGCCCGGTGAGATTGCCGGAGGTCATCTGGATGGGCGAGACGTAGTCGCCGTCGAAACCTTCCTCTGCGAGCGTTTTGTACCCGGGCAGGGAGAAGGCGCGGCGGCGGCGGATGGGGTCGGTGTTTTCATTCCTCACTCGCGAGACCTTGAGCTTCCAGCAGCCTTTTTACATTTTCATGAATTACCCAGACTTCGTGGCGAAGAGTTGACAACGATGAAGCGTCGAAGTCAGCCCACTGGAAATATTCTTCCGCGCCACTCCAACGTGGTCCCTGTTTGTTTAGTCGTGGCTCAAGCAGTTGAACAAGAACCGCTTCAATTTCGTCGAGTGCGGCCGCGTAAGTTACATTTTCTTTGGATTGTAAATCGGCCTCCTGTGAAATCTCGCGACCTTCAACACTTCGAAACCCGAACCAACTGAAGTTCTGCCATCTGTCACGCATTGGCCCGCAGCTATGCTGACGTAGTCTCGACAACAGCCGCTGGTTACCTCGCCCCGTCTGTCCAACATAAACGATTTCACGGTTGTCAGAGTACAGACAATAAATGCCGGTTTGATTTCTGAAATCGATGGTCTCGTCTTTTTCGGAGTTTATCTTGGTGGAGCCTAATAAGCGTCCGGGGGAACCTCGCTGGCCAAAGTCGACAAGTTCTCTGGACCAAAAGTGGCCGTAATTCTTGATAGCAAGCATGGTTCCCTCCGAACCTACTTATTACAGGTCCATCAGCAGACGGCGTGGGTCTTCCAGCGCCTCTTTCACGCGGACGAGGAAGGTCACCGCGCCTTTGCCGTCGACGATGCGGTGATCGTAGGACAGAGCAAGGTACATCATCGGACGGATCTTGATCTCGCCGTTGATGACCATCGGCCGGTCCTGGATCTTGTGCATGCCGAGGATGCCGGACTGCGGGGGGTTCAGGATCGGCGAGGACATGAGCGAGCCATAGACGCCGCCGTTCGAAATGGTGAACGTGCCGCCCTGCATCTCTGCCATGGACAGTTTGCCGTCGCGGGCGCGCTTGCCCTTCTCGTTGATCGCCTTCTCGATTTCCGCGAACGACATGCTGTCGGCATCGCGGATGACCGGAACCACCAGACCCTGCGGCGTGCCCGCCGCGATGCCCATGTGCACGAAGTTCTTGTAGACGATGTCGGTGCCGTCGATCTCGGCGTTGACCTCGGGGACTTCCTTCAGCGCGTGGCAGCAGGCCTTCGTGAAGAAGGACATGAAGCCCAGACGGACGCCATGCTTCTTCTCGAACAGGTCCTTGTACTCCGACCGCAGCGCCATGACCTCGGTCATGTCCACCTCGTTGTAGGTGGTCAGGATCGCGGCGGTGTTCTGCGCGTCCTTCAGTCGGCGGGCGATGGTCTGGCGCAGGCGGGTCATCTTCACCCGCTCCTCGCGCGCCTCGTCCTCGGCGGCGACCGGGGCGCGCGGCGCAGAGGCCGGAGCGGAGGCTGCCGGGGAGGCGTTCGCAGCGGCCACGGCGGCGGCCACATCGGCCTTCGTCGCGCGGCCGTCCTTGCCGGTGCCCTTCACCTGATCACGGGAGACGTTCGCCTCGGCCATGGCCTTTTCGGCTGCCGGCCCGTCCTTGATGTCCTTGCCCGGACCGCCGTTGCCGGCGGGCGGGGTGGAGTATTGCGTGTCCTTCGGCTCGGCGTCTGCCTTCGGCGCAGCAGAAGAAACCCCCTCGCCGGAAGCGATCACGGCCAGCTTGGCGTTGGCTTCGACCGTGTCACCTTCCTGGGCGACGATTTCCGTCAGCGTGCCGGATGCCGGTGCGGGCACTTCGACCGACACCTTGTCGGTTTCCAGCTCGCACAGCATCTCGTCCTGCGTGACGCTGTCGCCAACCTTCTTGAACCAGGTGGAGACAGTCGCCTCGGTCACGGATTCGCCGAGCGTCGGCACCATGACATCCACGCTGTCGCCGCCGCCGGAGGCGCTGCCGCTGCTGGTCTCCGCCTCTTTCGCGCGCGGCTTGGTCTCTTCGGGGCCGGCGTTGCCGGACTCCGCGATGTTGGCAAGCAGCGCGTCGACGCCAACGGTGTCGCCTTCCTTCGCCACGATGTCCGAGAGGGTGCCGGCGGCGGGCGAGGGCACCTCCACCGTCACCTTGTCGGTTTCCAGCTCGCACAGCATCTCGTCCACGGCAACGCTGTCGCCCGGCTTCTTGAACCAGGTGGCCACGGTGGCCTCGGTCACCGATTCCCCAAGGGTGGGGACGCGTACTTCGGTCATGTCTTCACTTCCTTTTTCAATACCCTTGCGCCTCGCGGCCGTGGGTTCATTCGATCGTCAGCGCTTCGTCGACAAGCGCGGCTTGCTGTGCCTTGTGGGTGGAAGCCAGGCCCGTTGCGGGCGAGGCCGAGGTGGCGCGGCCCACGTAGCGCGGGCGCGGATGCTCTGCCTTGATGCGGCCGAGGACCCATTCGATGTTCGGCTCGATGAAGGACCAGGCGCCCTGGTTCTTGGGCTCTTCCTGGCACCAGATCATCTCTGCCTGCTTGAAACGTTCCAGCTCCTTGACGAGGCTGATCGCCGGGAACGGATAGAACTGTTCGACCCGCAGCAGGTAGACGTCGTCCAGACCGCGCGCATCGCGTTCTTCCAGCAGGTCGTAGTACACCTTGCCCGAACACATGACGACGCGCTTGATCTTGTCGTCCGAAACCAGCTTGGTTTCCGAATGCCCGGTTTCCGCATCGTCCCAAAGGACGCGGTGGAAGGACGAGCCGGTGGTGAACATCTCCATCTCCGAGACGCAGAGCTTGTGGCGCAGAAGCGACTTCGGCGTCATCAGCATCAGCGGCTTGCGGTACGACCGGTGCAGCTGGCGGCGCAGGATGTGGAAATAGTTCGCTGGCGTCGAGCAGTTGGCCACGATCCAGTTGTCCTGGCCGCAGAGCTGCAGGAAGCGTTCGAGACGGGCGGAGGAGTGCTCCGGCCCCTGGCCTTCGAAACCGTGCGGCATCAGGCAGACAAGGCCGGACATCCGCAGCCACTTCGATTCACCGCTCGAGATGAACTGATCGAACATGATCTGCGCGCCGTTGGCGAAGTCGCCGAACTGCGCTTCCCACAGCGTCAGGGCGTTCGGTTCGGCCATCGAGTAGCCGTATTCGAAGCCCAGCACAGCGTATTCGGACAGCGCGGAGTCGATCACCTCGAACCGGGCCTGGCCTTCGCGGATGTTGTTCAGCGGGTAGTACCGCTCTTCGTTCTCCTGGTTGACGAAGGCGGAATGGCGCTGGCTGAACGTTCCGCGGGTGGAGTCCTGACCAGAGAGGCGCACCGGATACCCTTCAAGCTGGAGCGAGCCGAAGGCCAGTGCCTCTGCCGTCGCCCAGTCGAAGCCCTTGCCGGACTCGAACATCTGCGCCCGTGCCTCGATCAGTCGGCCCACGGTCTTGTGGATCGGGAAGCCGTCCGCAACGGTGGTCAGCGCAGTGCCGATCTCCTTGAAGGTCTCCTGCTTGATTGCCGTCTTGCCGCGCTGGTACTTGCCCTCTTTCTGCTTGTCGAGGTGGGACCAGCGGCCGTCCAGCCAGTCGGCCTTGTTCGGCTTGTAGACCTTGCCGGCCTCGAACTCCTCGTTCAGCTTGGCCTGGAAGGCGGCCTTCATGTCCTCGATCTCGCCCTCGGGGATCAGGCCGTCCTTGACCAGCCGCTCGGTGTAGAGCGTCAGTGTGGTCTTCTGCTTCTTGATCTTGTTGTACATCGCCGGGTTGGTGAACATGGGCTCGTCGCCCTCGTTGTGACCGAACCGGCGGTAGCAGAACATGTCGATGACCACGTCCTTGCCGAACTTCTGGCGGAACTCGGTCGCGACCTTGGCGGCGTGGACCACGGCCTCCGGGTCATCGCCGTTGACGTGGAAGATCGGTGCCTCGACCACCAGCGCGTTGTCCGTCGGGTACGGCGACGAACGCGAGAAGTGCGGTGCCGTGGTAAAGCCGATCTGGTTGTTGACGATGATGTGCATCGTGCCGCCGGTGCGGTGGCCGCGCAGACCCGAGAGCGCGAAACATTCGGCAACGACGCCCTGGCCGGCAAAGGCCGCGTCGCCGTGCAGAAGGATCGGCATGACCTGCGTGCGGTTCACGTCGCCGAACTGGTCCTGCTTGGCGCGGACCTTGCCCAGAACCACCGGGTTCACCGCCTCGAGGTGAGAAGGGTTGGCGGTCAGCGACAGGTGCACGGTGTTGCCGTCGAACTCCCGGTCGGAGGAGGCGCCGAGGTGGTATTTCACGTCGCCCGAACCGTCCACGTCCTCCGGCTTGAAGCTGCCGCCCTGGAACTCGTTGAAGATCGCCTTGTAAGGCTTGTTCATCACGTTCGCGAGTACCGACAGACGGCCGCGGTGCGGCATGCCGATGACGATTTCCTTCAGCCCGAGGTTGCCGCCGCGCTTGATGATCTGTTCCATCGCGGGGATCAGGGATTCGCCGCCGTCGAGGCCGAACCGCTTCGTGCCCATGTACTTGACGTGCAGGAACTTCTCGAAGCCCTCGGCCTCCACCATCTTGTTCAGGATCGCCTTGCGGCCTTCACGGGTGAAGTGGATCTCCTTGCCGTAACCCTCGATCCGTTCCTTCAGCCAGGAGGACTGCTCCGGGTCGGAAATGTGCATGTACTGCAGCGCGAAGGTGCCGCAGTAGGTGCGCTTCACGATCGACACGATTTCGCGCAGGGAGGCGATCTGCAGCCCCAGCACGTTGTCGATGAAGATCGGGCGGTCCATGTCGCTTTCGGTAAAGCCGTAGGACTTCGGATCGAGCTCCGGGTGGTTCGAGGTGTCGCGCAGGCCCAGCGGGTCGAGGTCGGCTGCCAGGTGGCCGCGGATGCGGTAGGCGCGGATCAGCATGAGCGCGCGGATCGAGTCCAGAACGGCGCGCTGGATCGCCTCGTTGGAGACGGAGACGCCCTGTTCATCTGCCTTCGCGGCGATCTTCTTTGCGGCGCCCTTCGCCTCTGCCGGAACGGCGGGCATCGGCCATTCGCCGGTCAGCGCCGCCGTCAGGTCGTCCGCCGGGGCGGGCGGCCAGTCGGCGCGCGCCCAGGACGGTCCTTCGGCTTCGCGCCGGACCGAGGTTTCGTCGTCGCCCAACTGTTTGAAGAACGCCGCCCAGGCATCGTCCACCGCGCTCGGATCGGCGGCGTAGCGGGC
The DNA here is from genome assembly GCF_030126985.1 of Sagittula sp. MA-2. Taxonomy (GTDB): domain Bacteria; phylum Pseudomonadota; class Alphaproteobacteria; order Rhodobacterales; family Rhodobacteraceae; genus Sagittula. The sequence goes on from NZ_CP126145.1 coordinate 896,861, forward strand.
GTACATCTGCTCCAGATATTCCGCGTTGTGCCCCTGCATGAAGCTGGAAGCGTGGAAAAGATCGTTCGGGCTTTGGTCGGTCATTGGGGCACCTCTTGTGGGTTGGGACCGTATTCGTTGGGACCGGGTTTCAGCGAGGGTGGCAAGGCCCCCGACGGGATTGTGACTGAAAGAGAGGGTTGTCGCATCGTCATTCCCCTCCCTTGGTAAGGGTCGTCCGATAGGTCAGCACGGCGTGCGTGACCGACTGGTCGGCGGGCGAGAGCCGCAGGGTCAGGCTGCGAAGGGCATCGCGGGACTCGCCGTCCGGAGCGGTCACCGTGTCCGTTGCCTGCCAGTGGCGCGTCACGGCGTTCTCGTAGACCGGCATCACCTCGAAACGAAGCGTCAGCCCGTCGATCAGGTCCTCGGACGGTCCCTGCAGGACCAGCGTGCAGGACAGCATCGCCTCGCCCTCCGCCTGCTCGGCATACAGCGCCGAGGTCAGCGCGCCGACGGTGGTGTGCCGCATGATCCGGGCCTGCGGCGCCGCGGGATCGGTGGCGAGGATGGCGTGTTGCCAGCGCAGCCTGTGACCGGCCAGGACGGCCTTGGGATCGGCATCGCCGTGCTGGTTGGTGAGGAAGTCGATGCGGGTCGCAAAGTCCGCCAGAAGCTCCACGAGGGCCTCGGCCTCTTCATCCTGTGCCTCCCGCCAGTCGCCGCCGAAATCGACCTGCGACAGGGGCGTGGCGACCGGCGAAGCGCAGGTCGCGTTCTGGAACTGGATCAGTGTCGCGGCGGTGTCATCTTCCTGCGCGGACAGGGAAACCGGGCCCCAGCACAGGGCTGCGATCAGGACCGCCTTGGAGAGGAAGCTGCGGGTCATGCAAACACCTCCCGCCCTTGCCGGGCAGTGGCGTCGTCCCCGAAGAGCCCGTCATGGCAGGCCTGCACCTCCGCCCATGTTACGGACACGTAGCCTTGCGGATCCTCGGCCAGCGCCGTGTCCTTCGCGTCTTCCTCCTCGATCATGATCGGGCGGAAGGCGTGGCGTTCAGGATCGTCGCGGCGGACAAGCCCGCCCTGAAAGCGCTGCAAATCGTTGAACACCATGTCGAACTCCTCCCGGAAGTCGCGTTCCGGCGGGGTGCCTTCCTCGTCGAGGGAAAACAGCGCCTGATGCAGGGCGACCGATTTCGCGACACAGCGCAGCCGGGCCTGCATCTCTTCGGAAACGGGGCCGCGTGGCACCAGTTCGTCCCAGAGCATGAAGGCACCGACCAAGCCGACGAACGTCACGATAATGCGCAATCCGGTCCTTTTCTTCGGCTTGTCGGGCGAGGTCATCGCGCGGCTCCCCGAAGGCTATGGGTTGATGACAGGATGTCCTGCGAGGCGGCCAGTTGACGGCGCGCGCGGACAAGCGGAACCGGCTGCCCCGGCAGCGGGGCGAGGGGCGATGTCATGAATGCGCAAAGGCCGCACGCTGTCGGTGCGGTCCGTCCGGAACATGTTCCTTGATGTGCCATTCGATCCATCGCTCCCGCCTTTCCTCGGGGCTCGTTCTTGAGGTGCGGCCCGGGCGATCTGTGGCGTCGCCCGCGGCCAGTCTTACGGTCGGGAAGTGAAGAGCGCGGAAACGGTCGCATTCATCCTCCCCAAACGGCGTTGGCCGGGTGTCCCTGCCGGGGCACCCGATCCGCTCAGCCGTTCTTGATCGCCTCGAGCACGGCCTCGCCCAGAGTGGCGGGGCTGTCTGCGACGATGATGCCCGCGGACTTCATCGCTTCGATCTTGTCGTCGGCACCGCCCTTGCCGCCGGCGACGATGGCGCCGGCGTGGCCCATGCGGCGTCCCGGAGGAGCGGTGCGGCCCGCGATGAAACCGGCGGTCGGCTTCCAGCGGCCCTTCTTCTTTTCGGAGGCGAGGAACGCGGCCGCATCCTCTTCGGCAGAGCCGCCGATCTCACCGATCATGATGATCGCCTCGGTCTCGTCGTCCGCCAGGAACCACTCAAGCACGTCGATGTGCTCAGTGCCCTTGATCGGGTCGCCGCCGATGCCGACGCAGGTCGACTGGCCGAGGCCCACGTCGGTGGTCTGCTTCACGGCCTCGTAGGTCAGCGTGCCCGAGCGGGACACGACGCCCACCTTGCCGCGCTTGTGGATGTGGCCCGGCATGATGCCGATCTTGCAGGCGTCGGGGGTGATGACGCCAGGGCAGTTCGGGCCGATCAGCTTCGACTTGGAGTTCTCCAGTGCGCGCTTGACCTTCATCATGTCCAGCACCGGGATGCCTTCGGTGATGCAGACGATCAGTTCCATCTCCGCGTCGATAGCTTCGAGGATCGAGTCCGCGGCGAACGGCGGCGGCACGTAGATCACCGATGCGTTCGCCTCGGTCTTTGCCTTCGCTTCGTGCACGCTGTCGAAGACCGGCAGGTCGAGGTGGGTCTGACCGCCTTTGCCGGGCGTCACGCCGCCGACCATCTTCGTGCCGTAGGCGATGGCTTGTTCCGAGTGGAAGGTGCCCTGCGAGCCGGTGAAGCCCTGGCAGATGACTTTGGTGTTTTCGTCGATGAGAACGGCCATGATGTACGCTTTCTTCGTGGAGTGAATTACGGGGTTTCGGGGGCCCGGGCAGCCTTGCCACGGACCGGACATGCAAACGGGACCGCGCAGGCAGATGCCCGCGGGTCCCGTCTCGGGATGATGATTGCTCTGGCCGGTGTCCCGGGCGCGCGGAAGCTTACCGCCGCTCGCGACCGGAGGCTTCGTCCAGCAGACGTGTCAGAAGCAGCGCGGCCCCGCCCAGCACCAGCGAACGGCCGATCTGGTCGGTGACATTGGTGGGCGCGAAGGCCTTCACCGTGTCGCGTGCCTTGCGCGCGTTGATATGCCGGCGCTTGGCCGTCTTCCCGTCCCTGAACGGCGTCGGGTTGGGCACATGGCCGATGCGCGGCTTGACCTTCAGCAGCACGGCCCCGAGCCCGATCAGCGCCCCGCCGAACAGCAGCGGAGTCCAGCGATCCGTGTTCTTCGCGGCAGGCGTGGTGAAGCGCTTCAGCGCCGCGCGACCGGGCAGGTCGCCATGACGTAAGATCTTGTTCATCCGAGTTCCCTCCATTGAAGGGACAACCCGCCAAGCCCGTTCCGAGTTCCGCGGCGGAAGCAACGGCACCGGGACCGCCGGAACGGTCGCGGCGTCTTGCAGCGGACATGTGGAAGGGGAGGGTCATGTATCGTCCCGGTTCAAGGAGGGGAGTGGGCCGGCGTCCCCTGGACGGGGCGCCGGCGGTCAGGTCAGCCCTTGACGGCCTTCACGATCTTCTCGGCGCCGTCCTTCAGGTCGTCGGCGGCGATCACGTTCAGGCCGGAGGTCGCGATGATCTCCTTGCCCTTCTCGACGTTCGTGCCTTCGAGGCGGACGACCAGCGGGACCTGCAGGCCGACTTCCTTCACCGCGGCGATGACGCCCTCGGCGATGATGTCGCAGCGCATGATGCCGCCGAAGATGTTGACGAGGATGCCCTTCACGTTCGGATCGGAGGTGATGATCTTAAACGCCTCGGTCACCTTCTCCTTGGTCGCGCCGCCGCCCACGTCGAGGAAGTTGGCAGGCTCGGCACCGTAGAGCTTGATGATGTCCATGGTCGCCATGGCGAGGCCTGCGCCGTTCACCATGCAGCCGATCTCGCCATCCAACGCGATGTAGTTCAGGTCGTACTTGGAGGCCTGGAGTTCCTTCGAGTCCTCTTCGGTCTCGTCACGCAGTTCGGCCACTTCCGGCTGGCGGTACATGGCGTTGCCGTCGAAGCCCAGCTTGGCGTCCAGCACTTTCAGCGTGCCGTCCTTCAGGACGATCAGCGGGTTGATCTCCAGCATCTCCATGTCCTTCTCGACGAAGGCCTTGTAGAGGATGCCCATCAGCTTCACGCAATGCTTCTGACCGGCCTTGTCCAGACCCAGCGCAAACGCGATGCGGCGGCCGTGGAACGGCTGGTAGCCGGTGGCCGGATCGACGGAGAACGACAGGATCTTTTCCGGGGTGCTTGCGGCCACTTCCTCGATGTCCATCCCGCCCTCGGTGGAGCAGACGAAGGAGATGCGCGAGGTCTGGCGATCCACGAGCAGGGCAAGGTAGAGTTCGCGCTCGATGTCGGAGCCGTCCTCGATGTAGATGCGGTTCACCTGCTTGCCGGCGGGGCCGGTCTGGTGGGTGACGAGCGTCTTGCCCAGCATCTTCTTGGCTTCTTCCGCGGCTTCTTCCACGCTCTTGGCGAGGCGCACGCCGCCCTTTTCGCCCGCGTCGGCCTCCTTGAAGGAGCCCTTGCCGCGGCCGCCGGCGTGGATCTGCGCCTTGACCACCCAGAGCGGGCCATCCAGTGCACCTGCCGCGGTCTTCGCCTCTTCGGCCCTCAGGACGATGCGGCCGTCCGATACCGGAGCACCGTAGCTGCGCAGAAGTGCCTTGGCCTGATATTCGTGGATATTCATGGGTCCGTGATCCCCGTGCTTGCTGCGATTTGCTTCGGGTATAGGCACGCATTGCGGGTGGGGTTAAACAAAAAATGCCAATGTACGTGAAAAAGGCGTTACTTTCCGACATCTGTGATCACAGCCCCGAAAAGTGTGATCACAAGCATCTGCGGTGTTAGCGTTTGTCAAGGAATCAAGCGCTATCTTGTCCCGATGGCATGGGCGGCCTAGGCTGCGTGCGATTTATCGGGAGTGGGCAGAGCTATGGCTTCGTCGTTTTGTCATGCGGTGGTGGCTGCCATCGGCCTGGGCATCTTGCCCGCGTCGGAGGCGCTCGCAGACTGGAGCGTGCTTGGCGAACGGGACGGCATGGGGCAGGGCGCGCAGGGCTGCACGACCATCGGCGGGGCTCAGGCCTGTCTGGTCCTGAGGTGCGACGGGGACGGCCTCGGATGGGCGATGTCCCTGCCCGAAATGCCGGAAGACGGGGACCTGGGCGTTTCGCTTGAGATTGGCGGGGGCACCTACAGCCTGGACATGACGATCTCCGGAGCGGTCGCGTCGACGGGGTTTGTTGCGCGCCGTGACGATGACTTGGTTGAGGCGCTTGGCCGCGGGGTCCTGGCGACCGTCGGGTTGGACAGGGGACGGATCGCGTCCTTCCCGCTGCCGCTCAAAGGCTCGTCGAGGGCGCTGGCACAGGCGGAGAGCCTCTGTCGGGACAGCGGAGAAGACAAGGCGGAGGAGGATCGTCCCGTGCCGGGTCAGCCTTCCGACCGCTTCGTGCCGATGTTCGGTGGCGAGGCGTCTTCGGAGGACCTGTCGCGGGCTGCCGTCCTGCTCGCCGATCAGCTGGAAGTCATCGGGCCGGACGGCATTCTGTCCGTGACCCTCCTGCCTGTGAGCGAGGACACCGCACTCCTTGCCATCGAGACCGGCCCGTCCACCGAGCTTTACGGCCCGTCCGGGTCTGCCATCACGTTGGCCATCGTCGAGGACGGCGCGGCCTGGCAGATCGCGCAGCAGGTCGGCACGATGATCTGGGCGGACACCGCGAACACGACGGACGGCTGGCCGGACCTGTGGATGCAGCAAGTGGGCGGTGTGGACATGCCGTTCGGCCTTTGGCGGTGGACCGGAGCCGGCTACGCGCATGTGAAAAACGTCGATCCCTGACACGAAAATGCCGGCCCCCCTACAGGGACCGGCATCGAATGACGACTTGCGTCTGAACTGTCAGGCGAGCGAGCTGTCGATGCCCTTGCACGCCTCGACGAGCCCCTGAACGGCCTTCACGGAGGCGTCGAACATTTCCTGCTCTTCCTTGTTGAGCTTGATGTTCACCACCTTCTCGATGCCGCCGGCGCCGATCACGGTGGGCACGCCCACGTACATGTCCTTCACGCCCAGGTCGCCGTCGCAGTAGGCGGCACAGGGCAGGACGCGCTTCTGGTCCTTGAGGTAGGCTTCGGCCATCTCGATGGCAGAGGTCGCCGGTGCATAGTAGGCGGAGCCGGTCTTCAGCAGGCCGACGATCTCGGCGCCGCCGTCACGGGTGCGCTGGACGATGGCGTCCATCTTCTCCTGCGTGGTCCAGCCCATCTCGATCAGGTCGGGCAGCGGAATGCCACCCACGGTCGAGTAACGAACCGACGGCACCATGGTGTCGCCGTGGCCGCCCAGAACGAAGGCGGTGACGTCCTTCATGGACACGCCGAATTCCAGCGAAAGGAAGTGGCGGAAGCGCGCGGAGTCGAGCACGCCCGCCATGCCGCAGACCTTGTTCGCCGGTAGGCCGGAGAACTTCTGCAGCGCCCAGACCATCGCGTCGAGCGGGTTGGTGATGCAAATCACGAAGGCGTCCGGTGCGTTGTCGCGGATGCCCTCGCCCACGGACTTCATGACTTTCAGGTTGATGCCCAGAAGGTCGTCGCGCGACATGCCCGGCTTGCGCGGCACACCGGCGGTCACGATGCAGACGTCGGCGCCGGCGATGTCGGCGTAGTCCTGCGTGCCCTTCAGCTTCGCGTCGAAACCCTCGGACGGCCCGGATTCGGCGATGTCGAGGGATTTGCCCTCGGGGATGCCTTCGGCGATGTCGAAGAGGACGACGTCGCCCAGTTCCTTCATTGCAGCGAGGTGGGCAAGAGTGCCACCGATCTGTCCCGCGCCGATCAGGGCGATCTTGGGTCTGGCCATGGATTTGATCTCCGGTCCTGCTTGAATTTGGCAAGTTGCCTACGCCGCTTGCTGGCGCAACGCAAGAGTGCGGCGCTGCAGCGAGGCGCCGTTAGGGCTATCAAACCGGGGATGGCTGGGATAAAGCCCGGTTTGCGCGGCGTTTTAGAGGAGTGTGGCGTGGAACTGGTCAGTTGGACCGTCATCGCTTTCTGTCTCCCCGCGGTCATTTTCGCAGGCATTTCCAAGGGCGGCTTCGGCTCCGGGGTCGCTTTCGCGAGCAGCTCGATTCTGGCGCTGGTGCTGCCGCCGCATGTAGCAGTTGGCCTGATGTTGCCGCTGCTGATGATGATGGATGCCACCAGCCTCTGGGCCTACTGGAAGAAGTGGGACTGGGAGGTGTCGAAGATCCTGCTGGTGGGCTCGATCCCGGGCACGATCCTTGGGGCGCTGTTCTGGGCGTGGGCCGACCCGGACGCCATCCGGTTCCTGATCGGGATGGTGGCGCTGCTGTTCGTCGGCTGGCAGGCGGCCCGGGCGGTGGGCCTGATCCGGCTGGGAATGCGTTTCGGTCCAAAGACCGGCGTCGCTTCGGGCGTCGTTCTGGGGTTCACGAGTTTTGTCAGCCATGCCGGGGGCCCGGCGGCTGCGGTCTACATGCTGGGGCAGGGGATGTCGAAGACGTCCTACCAGGCCACGACCGTACTGGTCTTCTGGGCCGTGAACCTCTTCAAGTCGGTCTTCTATGCCTTCATGGGCATCTTCACGCACGAGACGCTGATGCTGGACCTGATCCTTGTCCCCTTTGCCGTGCTCGGCACATGGTTCGGCATCCGGGCCCATCACATGCTGCCAGAGCGCGTGTTCTTCGGGATCACCTATGTCGCGTTGACGATGACCGGGGCAAAGCTGATCTGGGATGCACTGACCTGAGGTCCACGACACGGGCACGATTTTCAGGATCGTGCCCGGTTCAGTTCATGCATCGTCTCCCTTGGGCGGGAGAACCTCCGCCAGTTCTTCGAAGGCCTGCCCGGAGGCCACGAGGCAGGTGATACCGTTGGACATGGTGACGGTGATCGTCCACGACCCGCTTTCGACCGACGCGAACACCTCCATCACGGCGTTGTTGGAGCCGAGCCCCATGCTCTGGCGGGTTTCGCCGTACTTGTCTGCAAGGCGCTCCACCACCTTCTCGCGCGGAGCGCAGTTCTGAAGCTGTTGCGCCTCCACGAGGGACGCGGCGCCCAGAATGAATCCGGCGGAGAGCAATCCCAGTTTCATCGTAATCATCGTCTTCACCTTTCGGCTCTTGCGCTCCGTCACACGGAGAACGCTTCTTGAGTCCTCTCGGTTCCCGGGCGCCAACCCTGTCCGGAAGCGCCCCCTCGATTATTCGCTGTCGCATTGGAACGACCTGCGAACATCCTCCGCCCCGAGCGGCTTAAATCCGGTTAACGCTGCGTGCGCTGGCTCAAATGCAATCGAAATGGCTGGCAGGACCGTCCAAAGAAACGCCGCATTCTGCGACGCAGCGAATTTCCTCTTGAACTTTCCGGCAAAAAATGTGCATCCCTGCGCAATAAAGTTGCGCAAGGAGACTCAAATGGACATGGCGACCCGACCGTTTCGGTCCGTCCTCTACATTCCCGCCTCCAAGGAGCGCGCGCTCGAAAAGGCGCGTTCGATGCCGGTCGACGCGATCATCTTCGACCTCGAGGACGCCGTCGCGCCGGAGGAGAAGCCGGCCGCCCGCGCCACGCTCGCCGAGGCGCTGAAAACGTCCTACGGCCAGCGCACCCGGATCGTGCGCATCAACGGGCTCGACACGGAGTGGGGGCTGGACGACGCTAAAGCGGCGGCCGCGATGGACTGCGACGCGATCCTCCTGCCCAAGGTGGAGACGACCGCGCAACTCGACCGCCTCGCGGAGATCACCGACAATCCCCTTTGGGCTATGATGGAAACGCCCATGGGCATGCTGAATGCCAAGGACATCGGCGCGCATCCCCGGCTGCAGGGCATGGTCATGGGCACCAACGACCTTGCCAAGGAACTCAACGCGCGCTTCCGCGCAGACCGTCTGCCCATGATCACCGGGCTGGGGCTTTGCGTGCTGGCGGCGAAGGCCTTCGGAAAGGTCATCGTCGACGGCGTCTACAACGCCTTCAAGGACGACGAGGGACTGGCGGCCGAATGTGCGCAGGGCCGTGACATGGGCATGGACGGCAAGACGCTGATCCATCCCGCACAGGTCGACATCACCAATGCCGCCTTCGCGCCGGACGAGAAGGAGATCGACCTCGCCCGACGCCAGATCGAGGCCTACGAAGAGGCCAAGGCGCAGGGGCAGGGCGTCGCGGTGGTTGACGGCAAGATCGTCGAGAACCTGCACGTCGAGACCGCGAAGAAGACCCTCGCAAAGGCGGAGGCCATTGCTGCGCTTGCAGGATAAGGGCAGGGTGCGCACCGACCAGGATGAGGAACTGAGCCATGCTTATACTGATTCTAGGTGTCGCGCTGTGGTGGGCTGCGCACCTCTTCAAACGCATCGCACCGGGTGTGCGCGAACCCATGGGCGACAAGGGCAAGGGCGTCGTCGCGCTGGCGCTGGTCGTGTCCATCCTGCTGATGATCTTCGGCTACCGTATGGCAGATGGCGCGTTCTTCTGGGGGCGTCACCCGGCGACGGTCGGGATCAACAACCTCATCATGCTTTTCGCGCTCTACCTGACTTCGCCGGGGCCGAAGAAAGGCGCGCTGCTCTACAAGATGCGCCATCCGATGCTCACGGGGTTCCTGCTCTGGACGCTGGCGCACCTTCTGGTGAACGGCGACGTGCCGTCCTTCGTGCTGTTCGGCGGTCTGGGCCTCTGGGCCATCGTCGAGATGATCGTCATCAACCGTGCCGAGCCCGGCTGGGTCGCCCCGGCCAAAGGCAGCATCGCGAAGGACGCCATGTTCCTGGCGATCTCTCTCGTGCTGCTCGTGGTGATCGGTTATGTCCACGGGCTGATCGGCCCACCTGCATTCGGGTAAACTCATGAAACTCTATCGCTTCTTGTCCGAGGACGACACCTCGGCCTTCTGTCACAAGGTCACGGCCGCGCTGAATGCCGGCTGGGAACTGTACGGCACTCCGACCTATGCCTTCGACGCGGCCAATGGCGTCATGCGCTGTGGCCAGGCGGTCGTGAAGGAGGTGCATGGCACCTACACCCCCGACATCAAGCTGGGGGAGTACTGATGCAGAAGACCAACCCCGGGCGCTTTTTCGAGGATTACGAGGTCGGGCAAGTCATCGACCACGCCGTGCCGCGGACCGTATCGGGCGGTGAGCGGGCGCTTTATCATGCGCTCTACCCCATGCGGCACGCGCTCTATTCCTCCGACGAGTTTGCGAAAGCCTGTGGTCTGGCCGGTGGTCCGCTCGATGATCTTGCGGCGTTCCACATCGTCTTCGGCAAGACGGTGCCGGATGTCTCGCTGAATGCCGTCGCGAACCTCGGCTATGCGGAAGGGCGGTGGCTGAAGCCGGTCTGGCCGGGCGACACGCTCCGCGCCTCGTCGGAAGTGATCGGTCTGAAGCAGAACTCCAATGGCCGGACCGGGGTGGTGTATGTGCATTCCAAAGGCTTCAACCAGCGCGACGAATGCGTGATGGAGTACAAGCGCTGGGTCATGCTGCGGAAGCGCGACCTCGATGCGCCCGCACCTGAGGCGGTTCTTCCGGATCTGAAATCCGTGCTGGATCCCGCGGACCTTGTGATCCTGGAAGGCCTTGATTTCACGAAATACGATTACACCCTGGCGGGCGAACCGCACCGGCTTGGCGATTACGAGATCGGTGAGAAGATCGACCACGTCGACGGCGTGACGATCGAGGAAGCCGAGCACATGATGGCGACACGGCTGTGGCAGAACACGTCCAAGGTGCACTTCGACGTGACGGCCCGCCCGGACCAGCGCCTGATCTACGGTGGCCACGTGATCTCCATGGCGCGGGCGCTATCGTTCAACGGGCTCGCCAATGCGCAGATGATCGTCGGACTGAACGGCGGCGCACATGCCAATCCCTGCCTTGCCGGGAACACGGTCAAGGCGTGGTCCGAAGTGCTGGACAAGGCCGAAACCTCGGCCCCGGGCGTCGGAGCGATCCGTCTGAGGCTGGTGGCGACCAAGGGCGGCAATCCGTTCGAGCTCAAGGGGCCCGACGGGAAATACCTTCCCGACGTTCTGCTCGATCTGGATTACTGGGCGTTGATGCCGGTCTGAGGCCGTCGTATCGTGGGCCGGCTCTGTTCGCCGCGAGGGCGCAGGGCCACGCCGGCCGGATCACCTGAAAAAGCGCTGGTAAGTCACCGTGCCTCATCGAAGATCGGGGAAGCGGCAGAACGCCCCGGCGCCCTTTCCCGACCGAATCTCTCATGATCGCGACATGTGTATCGCCGGCGCCGCACCGCGGCGCCGTTACCGCCCAAACTGTGATCACACCCTTGCGGGCCGTGATCACAAAACTGAAAAATCCGCCTATTTGTGCCAAAAAACCGCGGTTTGCAGAGTGCAGCCCACGTGACAGCGCAGCAAAACCCACTAAAACGGGGGGCAACGGAATTCAACGCAAGGACATGACCATGGCCGACGTGAACCGGGGCAACCGCCCGCTATCGCCCTTCATGATCGGGCAGTACTACCGCCCGCAGATGACATCCATCTCGTCGATCATGGTGCGCATCACCGGCATCGCCTCGCTCGGTACCGCAGCTCTGCTGGTTCTCTGGCTGCTCTGCGCCGCCACCTCTCCGGATGCCTACGCCGTGGTGAACGGCATCCTGACCAGCTTTATCGGTGACATCCTCATGCTGCTGGCAAGCTGGGCCATCTGGTACCACATGCTCGGCCGCCTCCGTCACGTGATCTGGGACCTGGGCTACATGGTCGAGCTGGAGCCCTCCGAAATGATGGGCTGGATCATGTTCATCGGTGCCACCGTGATGGCGATCTTTACTGCAATCGTGGTCTGAGGAGGAACGGGCATGCAATATCTCACGGATCGCAAACGCGCGCAGGGTCTCGGGTCGGGCCGCACCGGGACGCAGTTTCACAAGCGCATGCTGGTGACTTCCATGGCGCTGGTCGTGCTGGTGCCGCTCTTCGTTTTCAGCTTCGGCGTCGGTTTCGGCGGCAGCTTCGAGGACGTGCAGGCGTTCTTTTCCCGTCCGTTCCCCGCGATCATCACCGCCCTCATGCTGGTGGTCGGCGTGATCCACTTCAACGGCGAAGTGCAGGAAGCGATCGAGGACTATGTGCACGGCACCACCGGCAAGCTGCTGGCGGTTGCGGTGACGGCATTCTCTTACGTGCTGATCGCGGCGGGGCTGTTCGCGCTGGTCAAACTGGCGCTCTAACGACTTTTCGGGCGGTGCGACGGCCCTTGGCGGGTCTGGACGCGCGCCAAAGACACGAGGCTGACACATGGCTGCATACGAATACGAGACGCACGATTACGACGTCGTTGTCGTGGGGGCCGGCGGCGCCGGGCTGCGCGCCACGCTGGGCATGGCAGAGCAGGGGCTCAAGACCGCCTGCGTGACCAAGGTCTTCCCGACCCGCTCGCACACCGTCGCCGCACAGGGCGGCATCGCCGCGTCGCTGTCCAACATGGGCCCCGACAACTGGCAGTGGCATATGTACGACACGGTGAAGGGCTCCGACTGGCTGGGCGACACCGACGCCATGGAATACCTCGCCCGCGAGGCCCCGAAGGCGGTCTACGAGCTTGAGCACTACGGCGTCCCGTTCTCGCGCACCGAAGAGGGTAAAATCTACCAGCGTCCCTTCGGCGGCCACACCACCGAGTTCGGGGAAGGTCCGCCGGTGCAACGTACCTGCGCCGCCGCCGACCGGACCGGCCACGCGATTCTGCACACGCTCTATGGCCAATCGGTGAAGAACAACGCGGAATTCTACGTCGAGTATTTCGCCATCGACCTCCTGATGGAGGACGGCGTCTGCACAGGCGTCCTGACGTGGAAACTGGACGACGGCACCTTCCATGTCTTCAACGCGAAGATGGTCGTGCTCGCCACCGGCGGCTATGGCCGGGCCTACTTCTCCGCCACCTCCGCACACACCTGCACAGGTGACGGCGGAGGCATGGTTGCCCGTGCTGGCCTGCCGCTGCAGGATATGGAGTTCGTGCAGTTTCACCCCACCGGCATCTACGGCTCCGGCTGCCTGATCACCGAGGGTGCGCGCGGCGAGGGCGGTTACCTGACCAACTCCGAGGGCGAGCGCTTCATGGAGCGCTATGCACCGACCTACAAGGACCTCGCGCCGCGCGATTACGTGTCCCGCTCCATGACCATGGAGATCCGCGAGGGCCGGGGCGTCGGTAAGGACGGCGACCACATCCACCTGAACCTCAGCCACCTGCCCGCAGAGGCGCTGGCCGAACGTCTGCCGGGCATTTCCGAATCCGCGAAGATCTTTGCCGGTGTCGACGTCACGAAAGAGCCGATCCCGGTTCTGCCGACGGTGCACTACAACATGGGCGGCATTCCGACCAACTACTGGGGCGAAGTGCTGAACCCGACCGAAGAGAACCCGACCGCCGTGGTTCCGGGCCTGATGGCCGTGGGCGAGGCAGGCTGCGCCTCGGTGCACGGCGCCAACCGTCTCGGCTCCAACTCGCTGATCGACCTTGTGGTCTTCGGACGTGCGGCGGCGATCCGTGCCGGCAAGGTGGTCGATCGCGACTCGGCGATCCCCACGGCGCCGAAGGCACAGATCGACAAGGCGTTCGACCGCTTCGATGGCCTGCGTTACGCGCAGGGCGGCACGTCGACCGCCGAACTGCGTCTGGAAATGCAGAAGACAATGCAGGCCGACGCCGCGGTGTTCCGTACCTCCAAGACGCTCGAAGAAGGCGTCGAGAAGATGACCGCCATCGCCGGCAAGATCGACGACCTGCGGGTGACCGACACGTCACTGATCTGGAACTCCGATCTGATGGAGACGCTGGAGCTGACCAACCTCATGCCCAACGCATTGGCGACCATCGTCGGTGCGGAGGCCCGCAAGGAATCGCGCGGCGCCCATGCCCATGAGGACTTTGCCGAGCGTGACGACGAGAACTGGCGCGTGCACACCGTGGCGCGCGTCTCTGGAAACACGGTCGATCTGTCCTACCGTCCTGTGATTGTTGATCCGCTGACCACCGAAGACGAAGGTGGCATCAGCCTCAAGAAAATCGCACCAAAGGCGAGGACATTCTGATGCGACACTTGGCAATCTACACCGCGGCTTTCACGGCCCTCGCGGCGCCCGTTCTGGCCAACGGATACGGTCAGGGCACGGCAGTTCAGGATTGCCAGGCATATGCAAACGGCGTGGGGTTCTCCGGGGCCAAGAGCGGATATGCCGCTGAATACCAGGCCGCCTACGATTCATGCCTTGCGCGGTACAGCGGCGGATATGCGGGCTACATCCCGTCGCCGCACCGCAACCGGGCGCGGATCACCGCCACCTGCCCGCCGGGCGCACCGAAAATGCACCGGGGAACGCTCTATTGTCTCAACTGATGTTCAAGGCCGCCGCAGGGCTGTCTCTGGCCGTGGCGCTTGGCGCGTGCACGCCGCAGGCGCAGGACGCCGTGGCACGTGAGGCCGCGCGCTCGACCGTCTCCCGTGTGGTCGTCAACCGCTTCCCCGGGGTGCCCGTGCAGCCCGCCATCGATTGTGTGATCGACAATGCCGAAGCGGCGCAGATCTACGCGCTGGCGGCCGATACCGTCGGCGGCCCGACCGAAAGCTCGGTCCAGATCGTCACCCAGATCGTCTCGAAACCCGAGACCGTAACCTGCCTGGCGACCGAAGGCCTGCCAGCCCTGCTTCGATAAGGAGAGAGAGATGGTTCAATTCACGCTCCCCAAGAACTCCAAGATCCGTACCGGCAAGACCTGGCCGAAGCCGGAAGGGGCGACAAACGTCCGGGCGTTCAAGATCTACCGCTGGAACCCCGACGACGGGGAGAACCCGCGCGTCGATACCTATTTCCTGAACATGGATGAATGCGGCCCGATGGTTCTGGACGCGCTCATCAAGATCAAGAACGAGGTCGACCCGACGCTGACCTTCCGCCGTTCCTGTCGCGAAGGCATCTGCGGGTCCTGCGCGATGAACATCGACGGGATCAACACGCTGGCCTGCATCTACGGTCTCGACGAGATCGACGGCGAGGTGAAGATCTACCCGCTGCCCCACATGCCGGTGGTCAAGGACCTGATCCCCGACCTGACGCACTTCTACGCGCAGCACGCGTCGATCATGCCGTGGCTGGAGACGAAGACCAACCGCCCGGCGAAGGAGTGGAGGCAGTCCATCGAGGACCGCAAGAAACTTGACGGCCTCTATGAGTGCGTGATGTGCGCGTCCTGCTCCACGGCATGCCCGTCCTACTGGTGGAACGGCGACAAGTACCTCGGCCCCGCAGCGCTGCTGCATGCCTATCGCTGGATCATCGACTCCCGCGATGAAGCCACGGGCGAGCGTCTGGACCAGTTGGAGGACCCCTTCAAGCTGTACCGCTGCCACACCATCATGAACTGCACCAAGACCTGTCCGAAAGGACTGAACCCGGCGAAGGCCATCGCCGAGATCAAGAAGATGATGCTGGAACGCGCGGTCTGACCGACTGACTTTCCGCGGCCAAAACAGCCCGGAGCAGCCTGAAGTGCTGGTCCGGGCTTATTCGTGCCGTGTCGCGGTTTGGCAGGGGCCGTCCGACGCTGCACAGGGTCAAAGACCGGGACAGCGGCGCCGGGTTTAAGGTAAGTCCGCTTGAACGGGGCCGTGACCGATGCCCCGAAAATTTGGGCCTGATATGGTCGAAGAGCCAAGCCAGGTTGACTTGAGTCATGACCCGATCCGCTAAAGATGTTATAGTAAATGCGATATCTGGAAGGGAGAGAATCGATGGACATGATCCGCGACGGCCTCTCCGGGGGCCATCAAGACAACACGCAAGACAAGCAGACCGACGCCCGTGAGGGCACGGCGCGCGACGACCGTTTCGTTCGCCTGAAACAGGAGTCGCGACGGGTTCCGCACCCGGGACCGGCGCGTTTCGACGACTGTCCGAAATCGGCGATGCGGTTTGCCTTGGGTCGTGACTAGAACTCCGGCCTCACGTTCGGAAAACGATGAGGGTGCCCCAGCGGCACCCTTTTTCGTTCCCCATCAAGGCCATGACCTCTGTGCATGGCGTGTTTGACCAAAGGGGGGATGTCGCTGCGGTGCAGAAGGCGTATCTGGGCGGCACGGGAGGAACCACGACAAGAAAGGTCATTCCCATGGCGAACGTCCGCCCCCTGAAAGAGCAGCAACCCACCAAGGCACAAGCCGCGCTGGCCGTCCTGGACGAGGCATGGTCCTACTACATGCCCGAAAAGCGCGTCGTCGCGCTGACCCCGGACTACGAAGACCTGCCGCTGGCAAGCTGACATGACACATTCGGCCAGGCGTCACGCGCGGAGCTAACCTTTGCGCGTGACGTAAAGGGTGAATGCACCCTTGCGTTGAGTTTTCCCGCGAGTCGTGGCATGATCGCCTCACCTATTTTCAGGGAGGCATTTACAATGACGATGACACGCAGACGGGCCTTGTCGCTCGGATCCGCAGGGCTTTTCGCAACAACCGTTCCCCTTGCCACATGGATGCACGGCGCGCGCGCCGAATACGTGCGGACGCGCTACGACGCGGCCTCGCCCGAGGGCAAGGAGATGCTTGGCATTTACGCCAGCGCCGTGGGCCAGATGAAAACGCGGGAGCCGTCCGACCCGACCTCATGGCAATTCCAGTTCTTCACCCACTGGATGGATGAGCAGAAGGCGGCCGCGATCGACCGGATCTACGGACCGGATGCCTCGCCCGAGAAGATGGCGGCTGAGGCGATGTGGAACACTTGCCGCGGTCACATCACCTGGGCGAGCCAGGCCGATTTTTTCGTCCCGTGGCACAGGATGTACGTGCTCTACCTCGAAAAGATCGTGCGGCAGGTGTCCGGCGAGGACGATTTCACGCTGCCCTACTGGAACTACACCGACCCGGCGAGCCTCGCCATTCCCGAAGAGTTCCGCGATCCCGCGTCGCCCCTGTTCGTCGCCGACCGCAACCCGGGCATCAACGATGGAACCGCCGTGATGAACGGCCTGTCGCTCGCCTTCATGTCGCGCACGGCCTACCTCGGGCAGATCGGGTTCAACCGGACGCTGGACAACAACCCGCACGGCGCGGTGCATGTCATGGTCGGCACGACCACCAACATGGGCAACGTGCCGACCGCCGCCAATGACCCGGTGTTCTGGGTGCACCACGCACAGATCGACCGCTGCTGGGCAAGCTGGAACGCGGCGGGCAACGCGAACCCGACGGATGCCGCGTGGACCGACCAGGAATTCCAGTTCTACGATCCGGTGGAAAACCAACTGGTCTCGGTGCCGTCAGGCAGCGTAACGACGACGGAGGAGCTGGGCTACGGCTACCAGGACCTGATCCCGGCGCCTGCGCCTCTGACTGCCATGGTGGAACGCGACACGCTGATCGAAAGCGCCCCGATGGTCCTGGCCGCGGCGGAAGACGTGCCCCTGACCGCAAGTGTCGACACCGGGCCCGTCAAGCTGGGGGCGGAACCCGTCACCGCCCGCGTCGCCGCACCGGAGCAGAGCCTCGCGCTCGGAGGGCCGTCCGACGCGCGGCTGTACCTTGTCATCGGATCGCTCGCGACAGAGGTCCAGCCGGGCGTCGTCTACGACGTGTACCTCGGCGGACCGGAGGTGGCCCGGGAGCAGCGGGAAGAATGGCTTGTGGGCCAGATCCACTTCTTCAATGCCACCGCTTCGGTGGAGGAGGCGGAAAAGTCCGATGCCGTCTTTGCCTTCGACGTGACGGATCACATGGCTGTCCTGACGGCCGAGGCCACGGACGGATTGCCCGCGCCGCAGGTCACCTTCGCCCCGGCCGGGACGCCCGTCGAAGACGCGGAGCCGCTGGTCGGCGACATCCGTTTCGTCGAGGAATAGACCGGGACGGCGCACCCCGGGCAGGCCGATGACCGGGCCTGCCCGCCATCAGCGCATATGCTTCCAAACGGCTGCGTTCCGCGGTAGGGCAGGGCATGTTCGTCCCGATCCTGCTTGTCGTCGCGTTAGTCCTGCTGCTGATCTTCAACCGGCCAGAGACGCGTCTGTGCCGCTGGCGTGAATTTCGTCAAACGGATGACGTACGCTGGACATGCGTGCACTGTGGCGCCACGGTAAGCCTGCCGCGGGGACAGCGCCCGCAGACCTGCTATCGCCAAGGACGCGCCTGATGACCAGTCCAGAGACCGAGACGGTCGAGCCGACGGAATTGTCCTTCGTCTGTCCGCCGGACTTGGCGGGCCACATCCCGTTCCCGACCCCCGCAGCGCAACACGTCCCCGACTGGTTCCGCAAGCTGCCGATGGAGCTGGGCATGCCGGGCGCCGATGGGCAGCCGTGGAAGACCATGAGCGCCTGCCTCCCCGTGCACGACGCCTTTGCCCTGGGCTGGGTGCTGCCGACGCCCTTCGACCTTGGCGTCGGAAGCGACGAGGACGGGCAGCTCATCTTCCAGTGGCCGGAGAACGTGCCCTTCGCCCCGGTCGAGCTGATGAACCCGGCGCAGATCGGCGCAGACAAACCGCCTTTTCAGAACGCCTTGCCGCTGAAGTTCGTGAACCCCTGGCGGGTCAAGCTGCCGCCCGGCTGGTCCGCGGCCTTTCTGCACCCGCTCAATCATTTCGAGCTGCCTTTCCGGATCTTCGACGCGGTTGTCGATTGCGACGTGTTGCACAAGCCCGTCGACATTCCCTTCCGCTGGACCGCCGCCGATGAACAGGTCCTTTTGCCGGCCGGCACGCCGATGGTGCAGGTCGTGCCGTTCGAGCGCCGGCTGGCCCCGCCGCACGCCGACATCCGCGCCGAGACGCCGGAGGAGACAGCGGAACGCGAAGCCGCCTCCCGAACCAAACCCGGAGAGCCGTCCGACTACGTCCGCAAGTGGGTCAGACGCCACGAAACCGAGGGTACATGATGAACGCTCCCGAAGATGCCGAGGCGCGCCGCGCCGTTCCTCCGGTGATATGTTACCCGACAGAGACGCTGCCAAAGCCGGACCTTGGGCTTTACACGGCTGCCTTGGGATCTGCGCGCGTGACGCATCGTGTCACCGCCTCGCCGCGCGACGCCTGCGCTTTCGAGGTGCCCGCCGGCCATTACTTTCGCATCATGTGCCCCGAGGCCCCGCAGGTCGGCGACCTGAACCTGTGGAACGCCAATGATCTCGGCGAGCGGTTCTTCTCGGGCAAGACGCGGGCGCTGCACGGCACGCATGTCTCGACGGGCGACCGGCTCTGGTCCGCGCTGCCCTACCTGCGGCCCATGGCGACCATCGTCGAGGACACGCTGGACTGGTACGGCATCGACGGGTTCGGCGGGTCGGTCCACGACGTGATCGGCACCCGGTGCGACCCCTACACCCATGCGCTGTTGTCAGGCGGGGCCTATCATCATTGCTGTCATTCCAACCTGACACGTGCATTGGCCGATGCCCGCGACTTGCCACTGGCAGAGGCGGAACGTCACGTCCACGATGTCCTGAATGTCTTCATGTGTACGGGCTTCACCCGCGACACCGGGCAGTATTTCATGAAGGCGTCACCCGTGCGCCCCGGGGATTCCCTGACATTCTTTGCGGAAATCGATCTGCTCGGCGCACTCAGCGCCTGCCCGGGAGGAGATTGCGGATCGGAGCACAGTTCCGACACCGCCCGTTGCGCACCGCTGGATGTCGAAATCCTGGCGCCTGCCGAAAACAGTCTGAATGGATGGGTGGTGCCTTCGGCCAATGGCTATGACCGCAGCCACGGACGGTGAACTCCACCCGGGCCGCATCGGCCCGGGTGGACTCTCTTTTCAGGAAAACGCGGCTTCGAGCGCGATCTCGACCATGTCGCCAAAACTGCGCTCCCGGTCTTCGGACGGCAGCGCCTCATGTGTCAGAAGGTGATCGGACACGGTCAGAACCGCCAACGCCCGCACACCGTGCCGGGCCGCCAGAGTGTAGAGTTCCGCCGCTTCCATTTCGACGCCGAGAATGCCATGGCGAACCATCTGATCATTCAGATCCGGCCTTTCGTCGTAGAAAACGTCCGACGAATAGATGCCTCCGACATGCACTCCGCAATCCTTGGCGCGCGCCGCAGAGACGGCTTTTTCCAATAGGCCGAAATCCGCGCATGGCGCGAAATTCAATTCGCGAAAGATGCCGCGCGACGGAGTCGAAAGAGTAGACGCCGTCATCGCAACGATCACATCGCGAATCTTGACGCTATTCTGCATCGCCCCGCAGGAACCGATCCGGATCAAGGTTTTCGCGCCATAATCCCGGATCAATTCGTTCGCGTAGATCGAAAGGCTGGGCATACCCATGCCCGACCCTTGTATCGTGACGCGATGGCCTTTCCATGTGCCGGTGTAGCCCAGCATGCCGCGCACACGGTTCACGCATCGAGTATCTTCAAGGAAGGTCTGCGCAGCCCATTCCGCACGAAGCGGATCGCCGGGCATCAGGACCGTTTCGGCGATTTCGCCAGGTGCGGCTCCGATATGGATAGTCATTGTAAAACGCCTGGTTGCCTGAAAGTCAAAGCGCCATATCTTCCAGCGACTTGCCTTCGTTGAGCGCTTCGATCAGCCAGTTCGGCTTGCGTCCGCGTCCCGTCCAGGTCTGCGACGGATCTGCGGGATTTGCGTATTTCGGCGCGCTCTTCGAGCCTTTCGGCCCGGCCGTCATGACGTCTTCAAGGGAGAAGCCATATTCCTTCGCTGCCTGTTCGGCAGCGCGTTTGGCTTCTGCCATGCGACGTGCATCGACAGTCCTCAGCGCCTTTTGTGCATCGGAAACCAGTTTCTGTAACTCGTCACGGGAAAGAGACTCCAGATCAACATTCATAGCCAAGCCCTTTATCCGTTGGTGGTTGGTAACCTGCCGCTCATAATTCTATTGTGAATGAACTGCAAGTCGAGGGTAGGGTATGCAGTGTAAACCTACTGTTAACAAGTAGCGATGACCGGAAATAGACTTATAGGTAGGAATTCGGCAACAGACACAATTTCAGAACTAAATTCGGAAATTGCCTCTCATTGGCGTCAATTCTTTGGAGGCCGCATCATTCGATTTCTAGTTTTCTTGTGGCTGTATCCAGAAAGAAAAACGGCCAAGCACAAGGCCTGGCCGTCAACGTTTTCAGCTTAACTTACTCTGCCGCGACGGACTGCGGATCCACCAGTGTCACGATGTCTTTCATGATCGTGTTCAGTGCAAAGTCCTTTGGAGTATAGACCCGCGCGACACCCATCGCCTTGAGACGCACGGCGTCTTCCTCGGGAATGATGCCGCCGACAATTACGGGCAGATCGCCCAGCCCCGCAGCCCGAAGCCGGTTCATCACGTCCTCGACCAAGGGAATATGCGACCCCGACAGGATCGACAGGCCCACCACATGCGCGCCCTGCTGGGCGGCGGTGACGATCTGTTCCGGCGTCAGGCGAATGCCCTCGTAGTCGATCTCCATCCCGCAGTCGCGTGCGCGGAAGGCGATCTGTTCGGCGCCGTTCGAATGCCCGTCGAGACCCGGCTTGCCGACAAGGAAGCGCATACGACGGCCCAGACGGTCGGACACGGCATCCACCATGGCGCGCAGATCGTCGAGGCCCTCGGTCTTGTTGGACACGGCGCGCGAGACTCCCGTCGGCCCGCGGAATTCGCCGTGGACGGCGCGCATCTCACCCGCCCATTCGCCAGTTGTAACGCCGGCCTTGGCGCATTCGATCGAGGCAGGCACGACATTCTCGCCCTTCTGCGCGGCAGACCGCAGCTTGGCCAGCGCGCTCCTCACCGCCTCCGCGTCGCGTTCGTTGCGCCATTCGGCGAGGCGCGCCTTCTGGTCTTCTTCCACAGCCGGGTCGACGGTCATGATGCCGCCGTCCTCTCCCATCAGTGGCGACGGCTCGGTTTGCTGCCAGCGGTTCACGCCGACGACGATGGTTTCCTCGCGCTCGATCCGGTTCAGTCGCTCGGCGTTGGAGTCGACGAGCCGTCCCTTCATGTACTCGATGGCGCTGATCGCCCCGCCCATCGAGTCGATGTTCGCAAGCTCTGCCCGGGCGCCTTCCTTCAGCGCCTCGACCTTCGCATCCACCGCCGGGTTGCCGTCGAACAGGTCGCCGTATTCCAGGAGGTCGGTTTCATAGGCCAGGATCTGCTGCATCCGCATGGACCACTGCTGATCCCAGGGGCGCGGCAGGCCGAGCGCCTCGTTCCACGCGGGCAATTGGACGGCGCGGGCCCGGGCGCGTTTCGACAGGGTCACGGCCAGCATCTCGATCAGGATGCGGTAGACGTTGTTCTCCGGCTGCTGTTCCGTCAGCCCGAGCGAGTTCACCTGCACGCCATAGCGGAAGCGGCGCATCTTGGGGTCCTCGACGCCGTAGCGCTCCTGCAGGATCTCGTCCCAGAGGTCGACGAAGGCGCGCATCTTGCACATCTCGGTGACGAAACGGATGCCGGCGTTCACGAAGAAGGAGATCCGGCCGCAGACGCCGGGGAAATCCTCGGGCGCGATCCTGCCCTTCAGTTCATCGAGAACAGCGACGGCGGTGGCCAGCGCGAAGGCCAGTTCCTGTTCCGGCGTCGCACCCGCTTCCTGCAGATGGTAGGAGCAGACGTTCATCGGGTTCCATTTCGGGACGTGCTTGTAGCAGTACTCCGCCACGTCGCCGATCATCTTCAGAGAGGGCTTGGGCGGGCAGATATAGGTCCCGCGCGACAGGTACTCCTTGATGAGATCGTTTTGAACGGTGCCCTGCAGCTTCGAGACATCGGCGCCCTGTTCCTCCGCCACCGCGATATAGAGCGCCAGAAGCCAGGGCGCCGTCGCGTTGATTGTCATGGAGGTGTTCATCTGTTCGAGGGGAATGTCCTTGAACAGGGCCCGCATGTCGCCGAGGTGGCAGACCGGAACGCCCACCTTGCCCACTTCGCCCCGGGACAGGATGTGATCGCTGTCGTAGCCGGTCTGGGTCGGCAGGTCGAAGGCCACCGACAACCCGGTCTGTCCCTTCGCGAGGTTGGAGCGATAGAGCGCGTTCGACGCCTCTGCCGTGGAGTGGCCGGCGTAGGTGCGGATCAGCCACGGGCGGTCGGCTTGATGAGCGGGCGCGCTCTTCGGTGTGTCGTTTTTGGCGGTCTCGGTCATCGGGGCCTCCTTCGTGGGCGCTGCCGCGGCGCGGGTCTGGCGCAGGCGCGGCGTGAAGCTGTCGGGCAATCTTGTTACGTTTGTATTCTGTTATGCGAAATAATATGTCGCTGTCAATTCGCCGCGTTGCGGCACTGCTGTCGCGGAAACTGTGCGCCGGGCCACGATCCGCGTCTACTGTTTGAAGTGATGTCCGCCAGTCTGGTGAAGCCAAGTGCTCAGGCATTCGTCTGCCCGTTTTGCGTCCGCACGATCCGGCAGCTTTCTGCGCGGGCAATCAGAATTTCTGCGACTGCTGGGTTATAAAATTTCAAAACTGTGCAAAATGGTGTTGCAATGTTGCGCGGTGACTCGTATCCAATGGTCCAACGCCGCGATTCTGCGCTGCAGAGGCGGCATCCGTTAACGACCGAGGACCTAGAACAGGAGGCCCCCATGGCACTGGATCAGCAGACTGGCATCGCTCAGTACGACGCGCCGGAGAAAGACCTCTACGAGATCGGCGAAATGCCCCCGATGGGTTACGTTCCGAAGAAGATGTACGCGTGGAACATCCGCCGCGAGCGTCACGGCGATCCCGACAAGTCGTTCCAGGTCGAAGTGGTGGACACATGGGAGATCGACAGCCACGAGGTTCTCGTGCTCGTGATGGCGGCCGGCGTGAACTACAACGGCGTCTGGGCCGGGAAGGGCGTTCCGATCAGCCCCTTCGACGTACACAAGCAGGAGTACCACATCGCGGGCTCCGACGCCTCGGGCATCGTGTGGAAGGTCGGCGACAAGGTGAAGAACTGGAAGGTGGGCGACGAGGTCGTGATCCACTGCAACCAGGACGACGGCGACGACGAGGAATGCAACGGCGGCGATCCGATGTTCTCTCCGTCCCAGCGGATCTGGGGCTACGAGACGGGCGACGGGTCCTTTGCGCAGTTCACACGTGTTCAGGCCCAGCAGCTCATGCCGCGCCCCAAGCACCTGACCTGGGAAGAGGCCGCCTGCTACACGCTGACGCTGGCCACCGCCTACCGGATGCTGTTCGGCCACCACCCGCACGAGCTCAAGCCCGGCCAGAACGTGCTGGTCTGGGGCGCCTCGGGCGGGCTCGGCTCCTACGCGATCCAGCTGGCCAACACCGCGGGCGCCAACGCGATCGGCGTCATCTCGGACGAGAGCAAGCGCCAGTTCGTGATGGACCAGGGCGCGAAGGGAGTCATCAACCGCAAGGACTTCAACTGCTGGGGTCAGCTTCCGACGGTCAACTCGCCGGAGTACAACGAGTGGCTGAAAGAGGCGCGCAAGTTCGGCAAGGCGATCTGGGACATCACCGGCAAGGGTGTGAGCGTAGACATGGTGTTCGAGCACCCGGGCGAGGCGACCTTCCCGGTCTCCACGCTGGTGGTGAAGAAGGGCGGCATCGTCGTGATCTGCGCCGGTACCTCCGGCTTCAACTGCACCTTCGACGTGCGGTACATGTGGATGCACCAGAAGCGCCTGCAGGGCTCGCACTTCGCCAACCTCAAGCAGGCGGCCTCCGCCAACCGGCTGATGATCGAGCGCCGGCTTGATCCCTGCATGTCCGAAGTCTTCCCGTGGGACCAGATCCCGGCCGCGCACATGAAGATGATGCGCAACGAGCACAAGCCCGGCAACATGGCCGTTCTCGTGCAGGCGCCGAAGACCGGTCTGCGGACGATCGAGGATTGCCTCGACGCGCGCAAGTAAGCGCAATCGGCGAATCCCCGGGGTTTCCAAGACGCCCCGGGGCCAATCCGGAACGCCCGCGAATCGCATACGGTTCGCGGGCGTTCTCTTGTCCGCGCGGCGGACAACGCAATTCCAGTGCCTTGCCGGATCGCACCCTCGCCATTTCTGGGGAGGAAATTTCCGTGAATACCCGACGGCTTAGGCACATGGTAGAGTTGTCTTAATCAAACGTTAACCACCAGCAGATGAGGCTTGCCATGGGACATGACTGGATCTTGGACGTACTGACCGACCTGAAAACCTTTGCGCGAGCCAACGGCATGCCGTCCCTGGCGGCGCAACTGGACGACGCGTCCTTCGTCGCTCAGGCGGAACTGACGTCGCTTGCCGAGGGTAAGGGGCTTGGGCTTTTTGCGAAACGCGCCGCGTCTGAACGGGCTGATCGAACGTTTGGAGTCCGCTGAGGGGCTGGAGGATCTCCAGCTCCTGATCGAGGAACTGCGGGACGAATATGGTGTCGATCATATCGTCTATCACTGGGTCAACAGCGCCGGAGAGCAGTACGGCTGCGGCACCTACGACCTGGAATGGGTCAACCACTACATCGAGAAAGGATATCTGAGGATCGATCCGGTCATTCAGGGGTGTTACCAGCGGTTTCACCCGGTGAACTGGAAGCGCCTCGACTGGTCGTCCAAATCGGCAAGGGCCTTCCTTGAGGATGCCATTGCCCACGGCATCGGCAATCAGGGGTATTCCATCCCGATCCGCGGTCCCAACGGCCAGTTCGCCCTGTTCAGCATGTCCCACACCTGCAACGACGACGAATGGGAGGCGTTCACCACCGGCAACCGCCGCGACCTGATCCTCGTCGCGCATTCCTTCAATTCGAAGGCGCTGGAGTTCGAGCCGGGGCGCACGCCCGAACCGGCGCAACCCCTCAGCCCGAGGGAGATCGAGGCGATGACGCTGCTGGCCATCGGCTACAGCCGGGCCCAGGCTGCCGACACGCTCTCCATCTCGGAGCACACGCTGCGGGTCTACGTCGAAAGCGCCCGCCACAAGCTCGGTGCGATGAACACGACGCATGCGGTGGCCCGGGCGCTCAGCCGCGGCGTGATCGTGATCTGACCAAAGGGGCATCGCGTTTCCTTCGCGCCCGTACACACGCGCAAGGATGTCATCCCGGTGATTGAATCATTGGTTAATTCCGCGCGCGCCCGCGCCGAAATCCGTTAACTACGCCGGCGGCAGGCTCGGTCCATCAAAGCCTTACTGCGAAGGATGGACCCATGATCCGCTACATCTACGGCAACGACCTGCACAAGTTCCCCAAGCTCGCCCGCACCATGTTCCTCGACCGTGCCGACCAGTTCAAGACGCGCCTCGGATGGGACGTCACCGTGGACGACCGTGGTTTCGAGCGTGATGCCTACGACGACGAAAACCCGCTCTACGTGATCTGGGAGAACAGGGACGGCTCGCACGGCGGATCCATGCGGCTGCTGCCGACCGTGGGCCGGACCATGGTCAACGATCACTTCGTCCATCTGACCGACGGCGTCCGCATCGAAAGCCCGCTGATCTGGGAATGCACCCGCTTCTGCCTGTCGCGGCGCGCCGGGGCGGGCGTCGCGGCGGCCCTCATGCTGGCGGGAGGCGAGGTGATGCAGGAATTCGGGGTCATGCACTACGTGGGCGTGTTCGACGCGCGCATGGTGCGCATCTACAAGCGCATCGGATCCTCGCCGGACATCCTTGGCCAGGAAGGCGAGGGGCGGTCGATGATCGCCGTAGGACTGTGGGAGTTCACGCCGGAGGCGCAGGCCAAGGTTTCCCGCAGCGCAGACATTTCCCCGGAGCTGTCGAAGCGCTGGTTCGAGCTGTCTTTCGGAGAGATCATCGACGAGGCGGGGCTGGTCGCCGCCTGATATCGTCATCTTTGGCGGTGCCGCGCGTGTCCTGACAGGGCGCGCGCGTTTTCACATCTGGCGGCTGGCGGGCACCGCAAGTAGGGTGCGCGCCATGAACGACGCCAGCCCAATCGTATACTCCCCCGATCAGGCAGAGGCGCACGACCGCGTCAGCGATCTGTTGCGCGCGGCGGGCGTGGACCTCGACAATGGCCTGTGCCTGCCCGCCAAGGAAAGCGACGCCCGTGTCATGGCCCTGATGGGCAAGGCGGGTTCCGGCAAGACGCTGCTTTTGTCGGAACTGGTCAAGGCGCTGGATGCCGTAGGGGTCGAGACCGTCTCCGGCGATTACGAAAGCCGCCGCTCGCGCGAGTCGCGCACGCTGGCCGTGCTGGCGCCGACGAACAAGGCGGCCTCCGTCCTCAGGATGCGCGGCGTGCCCGCCACGACGATCCACCGCATTATCTACACCCCGGTCTACGACCCGGAGTACGAGAAGGTCGCGGAATGGCTGATGGGCAACGGCGATCCCCCGGAAATCGAGGAACTGCCGGAAGAGGCACTGGCCCGCGCGCAGGCGTCCTACGAGGTGCACAAGTCGATCCCGGCGGCCTTGGCAGCGGCGGGGCTGCGCGGATCGGACTTCATCACCGGCTGGAAGCGCCGGGAAGAGCCGCTCGACATCGGGTTCGTCGACGAGGCGTCGATGCTCGATGAAAAGCAGTTCGAGGACCTGCAGGAAATCTTTCCCAACCTCGTCCTGTTCGGCGATCCGGCGCAGCTGGCGCCGGTGGGGCAGTCCGGCAAGATGGTCTTCGACGGGCTAAAGGACAGCCAGAAGCTTGAGTTGCACCGCATTCACCGGCAGGAGGCCGACAACCCGATCCTCGACCTGGCCCATGCGCTGGCTGACCCGGCCATCGGCTTCGAGGATTTCGAAAGGCTGGTCGAAGACGCGGCGCGGCGCGACGACCGGGTGGTCTTTGCCCAGCGGGTCGAGGTCGACCTGATGGCCCGTTCCCCGGTGCTGGTCTGGCGCAACGCCACCCGGATCCGGCTGATCAACGCCTTCCGTCACGTGCACGGCGCACCGGAAACCGCCCTTCTGCCCGGAGAGCCGTTGGTCTGCGACGGGATCGAGCTGCCCCTGAAGCATCGCAAGAAGCGGCTCGACCTGGAGGCGCGCGGCCTCATCAAGGGTGCGCAGGTGATCTACCTCGGCCCCGGCCGGAAGCCCGGGTTCTCGAAGCTGCACGTGGTTGGCGCGCTGGAACCGCAGGTCTCGGCCGCGTCGATCGTCAAGATCGAGAAACCGGACGAGGAAGAGCCCTTCATCCCCTACGCCGCCAGCATGGGGGCCACCTTCCTGCACGGCGCTGCCGTGACGATCCACAAGGCTCAGGGCAGCCAGTGGGAGAACGTGCAGGTCTTTGCGCCCGATCTTTACGCGGCGGCCCGGATGGGGCGGGTGGAGGCGGGGCAGCCGCTGTGGAAACGGTTGGCCTACGTGGCGATCACGCGTGCGCAGTCGAGGCTGTTCTGGGTCGTGCGCAACAGGCTGGCGAAGCCCTCCGAAGGCCTGAGGATCGACGACCTCGGCGGCACGCCGGCGCCCCTGACCCTCGAAGCGCAGGACCCGTCCGCCGGCGCCTGAACCGATTAAGCGGGATGGTTTTCGCAGTATTTCCGGTCAATCCTGCCTGCCATGAAGAGTTTCCCTAGCGTCAATGCGAGTTGGTAACGAGTTGTTAACCACTGTGAATGAACAGTTGTTCAGTGGCGCCTTCGGGAGATTCTCTGGAAAATGTCGTTTCACGCGACGAGCAGGACAAGAACGGCTGGAAGGCGAAAGCGTTGGTACTCGGTACCGATACGCATCGTTCTGACCGTCCGTATTGCGGGTCTTGTTCTGGCGTCGTCCATGCTGACGCTCGCGCTGCTCGACCGGATGTTTCATTTGCTCGATGGCCTGTATCCTGCGGGAACGGCGCCCCACACCAACATGCTGCTCTACGCCGCCATGGCGCTGGCCATCGTCGCGACCTCTCTGCAGCGGCCCCTGCGGCACACCAGCCGCGCTGAAGGTCTGATCTGGGCGGTGGTCGTGCTGGTCTGCCTGACCGGGCTGGTGCTGCCGTGGCCGACCGGTGCAGGCGCGGGGAACGGGGTCGGCTGGAACACTGCCGCCAGCCTGCTGCTTCTGAGCGCGGGGCAACTTCTGCGCCGCGCGCAGCCGACAATAGGGATGGTCTGCACCTTGCTGGCGCTGTTCGCGCCGGCCGTTGCGACGATCGGGTTCATTCATGGCGACCGGGAATTCTTCGGAAGCATGGCGGTGCCCACGGCCATCTGCCTCCTGGCGCTGGCCGTCGTCAATGCGACCCGGTTTGCGCGGCACAAGTCGATCCGGCTGATGCTGGTCGACAACCCGGCGGGCCACCTGGTCCGCCAGCAACTGGTGATCTGGACGCTGCTGGCGGTGTCCTTGCCCCTCGTCACACGGCTGATGCCCTTGTTGAACCTGTCCCACGACAGCAGTTTCCCGACGCTTTACACCGCGCAGATGGGCCTGATCCTGCTGGGCATCCTGCATTTCGGCATCCGTTTCGTCGCGCTTCTGGACAACGCGCGCAGGCTTGAACGGGCCCTTGTCCGGGATGTGGAGACGGACTCCCTGACCGGCGCCGCCACCAGACGCGCCGCAAGGGCGTGGTTCGAGGACCGCATCTGGCGGTCGCATGTGGCCGTCATCATGGTCGACCTCGACCACTTCAAGAACGTGAACGATACCTACGGACACGCGGTGGGCGATGCGGTGCTGCAGACGGCGGCGCGCGCCATGCAGGAGGAAATGCGCATGACCGATATGGTCACGCGCTGGGGCGGCGAGGAGTTCGCCGTCATGTTCCCGCTGAACAATCCGATGGCCCTGCGCGCACGGGCCGAGGTCCTGCGCGTGCGGATCGCCGAGGCCACCCGCAGCACGGAAGGCCTTCCGGTGGTCACAGCCTCGCTGGGCTGTACCATCGTCGACAAGGGGGTCGGACGGTCGCTGACCGAGGCGGTGGCCGTGGCCGACCGCGCGATGTACCGCGCGAAGGAGCAGGGCCGGAACCGCGTGGTGCTCTGCGACGGGCTTGAGCCGCAGGCCGGACCGAAAGGGCACGATCCACGCCCGTCCGATCCGGCCCTGGGTCAGCTCAGGACAGCCTGACGATCTGCTTGCCGGTGTTGCCGCCCTTCAGCATCGCCATGAAGGCCGCCGGTGCGTTCTCCAGCCCCTCTGCCACGTCCTCCAGCCAGTTGATCTCGCCCGCGGCGACTTTCGGCGTGACCTCGCGCAGGAAGTCCGGGAAACCGTCCCAGTGGTCGAAGATGATCAGGCCGTTCACCGAGAGCCGCTTGGTCAGGACGCTCCGCCAGACCAGCGGGAGCTGGTCGGTGGTCTCTTCCGCGCCGCTGTACCAGGCAATCGTGCCGCAGACCGGGATGCGGCCATGCACGTTCATCAGCGGGATCACGGCCTCCAGAACCTTGCCGCCGACGTTCTCCCAGTAGATGTCGACGCCGTCCGGGGCGGCCTCGGCCAGCGCCTTGCGCAGCGAGGAGGCGTCATGTGCGCGGTGGTCGATGGCGGCGTCGAAGCCGAAGGTTTCCGTTGCGATCCGGCACTTCTCCGCACCGCCGGCGATGGCCACTGTCCTGAGGCCCTGCGACTTCGCAAGCTGCCCCACCATGGCCCCCACTGGCCCGGTTGCGGCAGCCACCACCAGTGTCTCGCCCGCTTTCGGGCGACCGTATTTCGCCAGCCCGGTCCAGGCGGTGAAGCCCGGCATTCCCAGCACGCCAAGCGCCGTCGAGGGCGGCAGGTCGCTGTCCAGCTTGCGCGCCTCGGTACCCTTCAGCACGGCGTGGCTGGCCCAGCCGGTCATGCCGGTCACGAGGTCGCCCTCGGCAAAACCGTCCGCCTTAGACAGGAGCACGCGGCCCACGCCCTGTCCGGTCATGGTGTCGCCCACGCTCAGCGAGGGGGCGTAGCTTTTCACCGGGGCCATGCGCCCGCGCATGTAGGGGTCGAGCGACAGCAGCGTGACCTCGACGAGGATCTCGCCCTCCGCCGGTTCCGGCATGGCTTGCTTTTCGACAGAGAAATCCTCGGCCACCGGGTCGCCCTCCGGATGGCGGGCCATCGCGATACGGGTCATCTGTGAAGGCATGTCTGGTTCCTCTTCCTGTTTGTCTTCCGGGCGCCTGTGGAAAGCTGTTG
Source organism: Sagittula sp. MA-2 (assembly GCF_030126985.1). Taxonomy (GTDB): domain Bacteria; phylum Pseudomonadota; class Alphaproteobacteria; order Rhodobacterales; family Rhodobacteraceae; genus Sagittula. Next base: position 927,721 of record NZ_CP126145.1, read on the forward strand.
CACCCGGGCGGTCATGTTGCGCAGTCTAGGAGGAAGGACGCGGACGGCAAGGGAGGGCCAGATGCAGGGCATGATGATGCAGATGCCGTTGAGGATCATCGAGATTCTCGACTATGCGGCCGGGGCGCATCCGGGGGGAGAAATCGTTTCGGTCCGCACCGAGGGCGACCTGCACCGCCAGAGCTACCGCGACACCTATGCCCGCGTGGCGCAACTGGCGCACGGGCTGAAGGATCTGGGCGTCGGCGAGGGGGACCGGGTCGCGACGCTCGCCTGGAACGGCTACCGGCATTTCGAGCTTTATTATGCCGTCTCGGGCATGGGCGCCGTGTGCCACACGATCAACCCGCGGTTGTCGGCCGAGCAGATGCTCTACATCATCAAGCATGCGGGCGACCGGGTGCTGTGCCTCGACCTGACCTTCGTTCCGCTGGTGGAGGCGCTGGCCGATCACCTGCCGGATGGGCTGGTGCTGGTGGTCATGGCGGACCGGTCGCACATGCCCGACTCCGACATGGGGTTTCTCTGCTACGAGGACCTTCTGGACGAGCAGGAGACCACCTTCGACTGGCCGCTGATGGACGAAAACGCCGCCGCGGGCCTGTGCTACACCTCGGGGACGACGGGCAATCCGAAGGGCGCGCTCTATTCCCATCGCTCGACGGTGCTGCACGCCATGTTCATCGCGATCACCGTGCCGAAGTCGCTGCGTGAAGGCGGGCGCATCCTGCCGGTCGTGCCGATGTTCCACGTCAATTCCTGGGGGCTGCCCTATGCCGCGCCGCTGGTGGGCGCCTCGCTGATCATGCCGGGGCCCAGGCTGGACGGCCCTTCGCTGTTCGAACTGATGGAAAGCGAGGGCGTCACCGCCTCCTGGGGCGTGCCGACGGTCTGGCTGGGTCTGCGGGCCGAGGTGGAGAAGCGCGGCACCGTGCCCTCGAAGCTTGAGCAGCTTGTGATCGGCGGCTCTGCCGCGCCGCGCGCGATGATCGAGTTCTTCGAGAAACGCGGCGTGGATGTCTGCCACGCGTGGGGCATGACGGAGATGAGCCCGGTCGGCACGCACGGCCAGTTGTCCGAGCCGATGCAGGACCTGCCGCACGAGACGCGCATGACGCTGAAGTCGAAGCAGGGCCGCCGGGTGTTCGGCGTCGAGCTCAAGCTGAACGACGAGGACGGCAATCGGCTGCCGCATGACGGCAAGGCCGTGGGCGAGCTGTACGTGCGCGGAAACTCGATCATTTCCGGGTACTTCGAGAACCCCGAGGCAACGTCGCAGGCCTTCGATCACGAGGGCTGGTTCGGCACCGGCGACGTGGCGAGTATCGACGGCGCGGGCTTCCTGCATATCCAGGACCGCTCCAAGGACCTTATCAAGTCGGGCGGCGAATGGATTTCATCGATCGACCTCGAGAACATCGCCATGGCCCATCCCAAGGTCGCGAACTGCGCGGTGATTGCCGTGAAGCATCCGAAGTGGGAGGAACGCCCGCTGCTGGTCGTTGTGCCCAAGGACGACGGGCCGCGGCTTGAGGACATCCATGCCATGATGCTGGAGCACGTGGCGAAATGGCAGTTGCCGGACGCGATGGAGTTCGTCGAGGACCTGCCGCTGACCGCCACCGGGAAGGTGTCGAAACTGACGCTCCGCAAACGCTTCGAAGGATACGAGATGCCGGATGCTGGCTGACGACCTGAGGATCATGGCGCCGCGTGAAAGCGAGTGGTTCACGCTGGACGCCCGGCGTGTGAAGGCCTTTGCGGACGCGACCGAGGACTGGCAGGACATTCACCTCGACGCGGAGTTCGCCTCCAGGACGCCGTTCGGGGGCACCATCGCCCATGGCTTCCTGACGCTGTCGATGCTGTCGGCCATGTCCTACCAGGTGACGAAAGAACTGACCGGGTTCTCTTCCAGCGTGAACTACGGCTTCGACCGGATCAGGTTCGTCTCGCCGGTGCGTGTCGGGCGGCGGGTGAGGGGGCGATTCTCCGTGGCCGGGGTCGACGAGGGCGAAGGCTGGCTGGACGTGCATTGGGACGTCGAGGTCGAGAAGGAAGGCGAGGCGCGTCCTGCGCTTGTGGCCAACTGGATAACGCGGTTTTACTTGGCCGAAGGTTAACGGTGCGCGCGCAGCCCGTCGCAGGGCCCCGCCGCGCCGCCGGAGAAAGACAGGGAGAGAGACATGGATCTTGGCATGACGGAGCGGGTGAAACCGCTTGTCGAACAGGTGCGCCGGATGATCGAGGACGAGATCGCGCCGCTCGACCGGGAGTTCCACGCCGAGGTCGGCAAGCACCCCCAGGGCCGGTTCCACCACACCGACCGCCAGCTTGAGATCCTGAACGGGCTGAAGGCCAAGGCGCGCGAGCGCGGGCTGTGGAACTTCTGGCTGACGGACTCGGACCGTGGTTACGGGCTGACGACGGTGGAATACGCCTACCTTGCCGAGGAGATGGGCAAGGTTGGCATCGCGGCGGAGGTCTTCAACTGCAACGCCCCCGACACCGGCAACATGGAGGTCCTCGAACGCTACGGCGAGGACTGGATGAAGGACCGCTGGCTGGCGCCGCTGCTGGAGGGAGAGATCCGCTCTGCCTACGTGATGACGGAGCCGGACGTGGCCTCGTCAGACGCGGCGCAACTGGCGTTCTCCGCCCGCAAGGACGGCGACGATTACGTGCTGAACGGCGAGAAGTGGTGGATCAGCGGCGCGGGCGATCCGCGCTGCGGGTTGTATATCCTCATGGCCTGCACCGATCCGGCGGCGGCCAAGCACCAGCGCCACACGATGTTCGTGATGGACCCGGACACGCCCGGGATCGAGGTCCTGCGGCCGATGCAGGTGTTTGGCGCGGATGACGCGCCGCATGGCCACATGCACCTGCGCTTCACCGACGTGCGCGTCCCGGCAATGAACATCGTGCTGGGCGAGGCGCGCGGTTTCGAGGTGGCGCAGGGGCGGCTTGGCCCCGGGCGAATCCACCATTGCATGCGGGCCATCGGGCAGGCGGAGAAGGCGCTGGAGATGATGTGCCGCCGCGGTCTGGCGCGGGAGGCCTTCGGCAGGAAGGTCGCGGAACTGGGGGCGAATTTCGACATCGTCGCCAATGCCCGGATGGAGATCGAGATGGCGCGCCTCCTGTGCCTGAAGGCGGCGTGGATGATGGACACGGCGGGGGTGCGGGCGGCGCAACCGTGGATCTCGCAGATCAAGGTGGTGGCGCCCCTGATGGCGGGCAAGGTGATCGACGAGGCGATGCAGATGCACGGTGCTGCGGGAATCAGCCAGGATTTCGACCTGGCGCATATGTGGACGCATGTGCGGACGCTGCGCTTTGCCGACGGGCCGGATGCGGTGCACCGCCGGCAGGTGGCGCGGGCCGAACTGAAGAAGTACCGCAATGATTGATCGCGCCAGGGTTGTGTCGCGCCTGTGCGGGTTGGCCGGATGACCGAAGAGGAACTCGCCCGCGTGGCGCGGTGGATGGCGGAGCATTTGCCAGGGTTCGAACCGCCGCTTCGCGCCGAGAAGTTCGCGGTGGGGCAGTCCAACCCGACCTACCGGCTGACCTCGCCCTCGGGGTCCTACGTGCTGCGGCGCAAACCGCCGGGGCAGCTGCTGAAATCGGCCCATGCGGTCGACCGGGAATACCGGGTGCAGCGGGCGCTGCGCGACACCGCCGTGCCGGTCCCGAGGATGTATGCGCTCTGCGAGGACGACGCCGTGCTGGGCGTTGCGTTCTACGTCATGGACCACGTGGCCGGGCGCAACATCGTCGACCCCTCCATGCCCGGTGAGACACCCGCGATGCGCGGGGCGGTCGTGGCGGAGATGGGCCGCGTGCTGGCGGCCATCCACGCGGTGGAGCCGGAGGCGGTAGGGCTGGGGGATTTTGGCCCGCAGGGCAACTACTTCGCGCGGCAACTGGGCCGCTGGGCCAAGCAGTACGAGGCTTCGGCGACGGAGGCGCAGCCGGACATGGACCGGCTGGGAGAGTGGTTGCAGGGCGCCCTGCCGGAGGACGACGGCCAGCGGACGCTGGTGCACGGCGACTACCGAATCGACAACCTGCTGTTTGCGCAGGACCGGGCGGAGTGCGTGGCCGTGCTCGACTGGGAGCTGTCGACGCTGGGCCATCCCTTTGCCGATCTGGCCGGGGTGATCCTGCAATGGCAACTGCCGCCGGGCGCGGAGGGGCGGGGCCTGAGGGGCATCGACCGGGCGGCGGCGGGGCTGCCGTCGGACGAGGGTTTCATCGCCGGATACTGCGCCGCACGGGGCATCGCGGTGCCGGGCGACTTCGGGTTCTACGTGGCCTTCTGCGCCTTCCGCATGGCGGCGATCCTTCAGGGGGTGAAGAAACGGGCGCTTGACGGCAACGCGGCGAACCCGGAAAAGGGTTTGAAACTGGGTGCTTACGTTCCCGAATTCGCAAGACTTGGATGGGACGCACGGCATGCCTATGGATGACGACATTCGCGAAGGCCCTTACGCCTTTTCCGCGCTCCTGGGGATGGAGATGGCGGACTGGCGGCAGGACTATGCCCGGTTCGAACTGCCCTTGGCGGACAAGCTGATGAACCGGCACGGCAATCCGCATGGCGGGGTCTATGCCTCGTTGCTGGATACGATCATGGGCTATGCCGGGTGCTGGACAGGCGACAGGGACCGTCGCCAGATGTGCCTGAAGCTCAACCTGAACGTGCAGTTCATCTCGCGCCCGAAAGGCGAAATGCTGATCGGAGAGGGCTTCCGGACGGGGGGCGGCAAGAGCACGTTCTTTGCCGAAGGGGTGCTGAAGGACGAGACCGGAGAGGTCGTCGCCAAAGGCACCGGCGTCTTCCGGTATCGCCGGGGAGCGTGATCCGGGACCGGTTCCTGACGGTGCGCGCGTTGTGGTGAACGGGGCGCGCGCCGGGCAGATCTTGTGGGCCATGCGCTGCCGCGGCAGCCGGGTTAACGGCGGATCGGACGCGTTTACGGAAAATTATGGGGTGAACCGGCCGGTTGAGGGGGTCGAAACGGCCGGTTGGTAACCTTTTAGCCCGGGCAGGCCGGTGCCGCTGTTGCGGTGCGGATTTTCCCGTTAACCGGGGACATCGGGGCAGGGGTGGCCAACCCGGCCCGCCGGGCCGGAACGCCCACCCTACGCCGCCGCCCGCCTTACCAGAGCGTCGCGAAAAGATCCGGGGCCCGGCTCCAGTCGGAGAAGAGCGCCACATGCGGCAGCGCCTCCGGCGGGGCGTTGCGGTAGCCTTCGGTGAACAGCACGAAGGGCACGCCCGCCGCCTGCGCCGTTTCGCAGTCGGTTTCGCTGTCGCCCACGTAGAGCGCCTGCGCCGCGCCGCCGAGCGCCGCCACCAGCATGGCCGGATCGGGCTTGCGCGTGGGCAGGCTGTCGCCGCCGATGACGATCTCGAAGAACGGCGCGAGGCCGGTGTCGCGGATCGCGGTCTCGGTCGCGGCATAGGGCTTGTTGGTGCAGAGCGTCAGCCGGTGGCCCGCCGACCTGAGCGCCTCCAGCGCCTCCGGCACGCCCGGGTAGAGGCAGGCGGGATCGCTGGGGGTCGTCACGTAGTGGTGCATCGTCCGGTCGTAAAGCGCCTTGTGGTGGTCCGGCGCGGCGCCGACATGGGCCAGCACGCGGTCCACCAGCACCGGCAGGCCGCGCCCGACGAAGCCGGGCGTCTCTTCCACGGTGATCGTCGGCAGGCCCAGCTCGGAGAGCGCCTCGGCCACGGCGGCGTGGATGTGGGGCACGCTGTCCATCAGCGTGCCGTCGAGGTCGAAGGCGATGGTCTTCACGCCGCGGCCGTCCCGGCGACGGAGGCGCGGATGGCGCGGATGTTCTCGCCGTAGGGGGCGGGGTTCTCGACCGAGCCGCCCCTGAACACCGCGGACCCGGCCACCAGCACGTCGGCGCCTGCCTCGACCACCAGCGGCGCGGTGTCCGGCGTCACGCCGCCGTCGATCTCGATATGGACCGGGCGGTCGCCGATCATCGCGCGCAGGGCGCGGATCTTGGCGGTCATGTCGATGAACTTCTGCCCGCCGAAGCCCGGGTTCACGGTCATCACGCAGACAAGGTCGGTGAGGTCGAGCAGGTGTTCCACCGCCTGTGCCGGGGTGCCCGGGTTCAGCGCCACACCGGCCTTCATGCCCGCGGCGCGGATCGCCTGCAGCGTGCGGTGGGTGTGGGGGCCTGCCTCGACGTGGGCGGTCAGGATGTCGGTGCCCGCGTCGGCGTAGGCGTCGATGTAGGGGTCGACCGGCGCGATCATCAGGTGCACGTCCATCACCGTCTTCACGTGCTTGCGGAAGGCCTTCACCGCCGGGGGGCCGAAGGTGAGGTTGGGCACGAAGTGGCCGTCCATCACGTCGACGTGGATCCAGTCGGCGCCCTGCGCCTCGACCGCCCGGATTTCGCGCCCGAAGTCGGCGAAGTCGGCGGAAAGGATGGAGGGGGCGATCTTCACGCTGCGGTCGAAGGACATGGGCGGCTCCTGTGCGGGGGCGGAGGTGGGCGGTTCCGGAGGGGTTTGCCGGAGGGTTTTGGACGGGGGGCGGGGCCGGGTCAATAGCCGGCGCTGCGGTCGACCTCGTGCAGGAGCGGGGCACCGGATTCCGACCGGGCGATGTTGCGCGCGATGACGCGGGCGGCGCTGTCGGGCCGGGTGGTGGAGGCGATGTGCGGCGTCACGGTGACGCGCGGGTGCGCCCAGAAGGGGTGGTCCTGTGGCAGCGGTTCGGTCCGGAAGACGTCGAGGGTGGCATGGGCGATCCGTCCCTCGTCCAGTGCGGCGAGAAGCGCGTCGTCGTCGATCAGCGGCCCGCGCCCGGGGTTGAGGATGACCGCGCCCTGCGGCAGGCGGGCCAGCCGTTCCGCGTTCAGGAGGTCGGTGGTGGCGGGCGTGTCGGGCAGCAGCAGGACGAGGATCTGCGCGCTGGAGAGCGCCGCGTCGAGCCCGTCCTCGCCGTGGCTGGTCAGCACGCCGTCGAGGTCCTTGGGCGTGCGGCTCCAGCCGGTGACGGGGAAGCCAAGGGCTGCGAGCTGCGCGGCGCAGGCCTGCCCGAGGGCGCCGAAGCCGAGGATGGTGACGGGCCGGTCCTTCGAGAGCGGCGGCGGGGTGGTGTCCCAGATGCGGTCGGGGTTCACGATATGCGCGTCCATCCCGAGGTGGTGGCGCAGCACGTGGCCGGTGACCCATTCGACCATGCCCTGGGTCAGGCCCTCGTCGTCGACCATGCGCGCCAGCGGCACCTTCAGGGTGGGGTTGCCCACCACCTGCTCGACCCCGGCCCAGAGATTCAGCACGGCCTTCAGCCGGGTGAAGGGGGTGAAGTCCTGCACCGAGGCGTTGGGTGCATAGACGATGTAGTCGACGGTTTCCGGCGGCAGGTCGGTGCCCAGCGTGTGGTCGAGGCCTTCGGCGGCGAGGGCGTCGCGCAGGGGGCGTTCGTAGTCGTCCCACTTCTCGGAGCGGGCGGCGAAGAGGATGTTCGGCATGGATGACCTTTCGGAGGCGGGACAGGGCCCGGTTCGTTCAAGGTGAAGCAGGAAGCGGGGCCGGGGGCAACCCTAAGCGGGCCCCCGGCGCCGGTCTCGGCGGGGTCTCAGCGCGGACGGTGGACGTGCGCGCTTTGCACCAGTCCGAAGGCGATCATCAGCACCAGCATCGCCGAGCCGCCGTAGGAGACGAGCGGCAGGGGCACGCCCACGACGGGCGCGAGGCCCATGACCATCGACATGTTCACGGCGAAGAACAGGAAAAAGGTCATGCCGATCCCGAGGATCATCAGCGAGGAGAAGCGGTCGCGGTTCTGCAGGGCGGCGACCACGCAGAAGAACAGGATCAGCGCGTAGAGGATGAGCAGGGAGATGCCGCCGACGAAGCCGAATTCCTCGGCCAGAGTGTTGAAGATGAAGTCGGTGTGCTTCTCGGGGAGGAAGTTCAGGCGGCTCTGGGTGCCCTGCATGAAGCCGCGCCCGGTCCAGCCGCCGGAGCCCATGGCGATCTTGGCCTGGGTGATGTGGTAGCCCGCGCCCAGCGGGTCCGACGAGGGGTCGAGGAAGGTGTCGATCCGCCGGAACTGGTAGTCCTTGAGCAGCTGCCAGTCGGTGCCGCGGCTCTTGAACACCGCCCAGACGGTGCCGACGCCCGCGGTCAGCACGGTGGCGAAGTAGAGCCAGTGCACGCCCGCGAGGAACATCATCAGCCCGCCCGCGATCATCAGCAGAAGCGCGGTGCCGAGGTCGGGCTGGGTCAGCACCAGCGCGGTGGGCGCGAGGATGATGAAGATCGGGATCAGCACCCAGAGCGGGCGCGAGGTCTTGGACAGCGGCAGCCAGTCGTAATAGGCGGCGAGCAGGACGACCATGGCGACCTTCATCAGCTCGGACGGCTGGAGGCGCATGAAGCCCAGGTCGATCCAGCGCTGCGCGCCCATGCCGATGGCGCCGAAGAATTCCACCAGCAGGAGCAGGAAGAAGGCCAGCGCGTAGACCACGAGCGCCATGTTGCGCCAGAACCAGATCGGCACCATGGCCACGACGAACATCGCCGTGAGGCCGAGGATGTAACGCTTGGCCTGCGGCTCGGCCCATGGGCTCCACGAGCCGCCCGCGACCGAATAGAGCATCAGGAAGCCAACCCCGGCGACGGTGGTCAGCAGGATGATGAGCGGCCAGTTCAGGTGCAGGATCTTGCGCCAGCCGCTGGGGACGGTCTTTACGTTGTACTCGAGATAGGTCACGCGGCGCCCCCCTGTCCGGCGCAGGCGGCGCGAAGCCCCGCCCTACGCGGCGTGGCGCTGGCTTCGGGAGGGCATGCACGATCCGGCGCGTGCAGGCGCGCGTCAGCGCGGCGAACGGCCTCCGCGCCCGGCGCGGTCTGCGGAAACGCGGGCATCGGGGTCATGCGCGGCTCGGCTCCTCGCTCTTGCGGGCGCGGCGCTGGCTGGAGAGCTTTTCCTGCTGGGTCTTGATGCGGCCCCGGTCCTTTGCCGGGTAGGCGTCGAGCGGCGGGTCCTCTCCGTAGAGCGCCTGAAGCGTCACGTCGCGGGCGATGGGCGCGGCGGTGCGCGATCCGCCGACGCCGTGTTCCACAACCACCGCCACGGCGATCTTCGGGTTGTCGAAGGGCGCGAAGCTTACGAACAGCGCGTGGTCGCGGTCTTCCCACGGGTCGGCTTCGGTGGTGATGCGCGAGACCACCTGCGCGGTGCCGGACTTGCCCGCCATCCGCATGCCTTCGGCAATGATGCGCGATCCGTAGCCGGTGCCGCGCCGGTTGTTGGACACGGCGAACATGCCGCGCTGCACCTGCAGGAGGTGGTTCGGGTTCAGCCCGAGGTCCGTCCCCCCGCGCGAGGGCGTCTCTACCCCGTCGATGCTGCGCACCAGCCGGGGCGAGATCGACCGGCCGGTGGCCACGCGCGCGGTCATCACCGCCAGTTGCAGCGGCGAGGTCAGCACGAAGCCCTGGCCGATGGCGGCGTTCACCGAATCGCCGATCACCCATTCCGCGCCGCGTTCGCGGACCTTCCACGCCTTGTCGGGCACGAGGCCGGAGGTGACGGCGGACATGGGGATGTCGTGCGCCACGCCAAGGCCCATGCGGCGGGCCATGTCGGCGATGCGTTCGATCCCCACCTTCAGTGCGAGGTCGTAGTAGAACACGTCGCAGCTTTCGCGGAGCGACTGTTCGAGGTTCATGTAGCCGTGGCCGCTGCGCTTCCAGCAGCGGAAGGAGCGGGAGCCGACCTCGTAATGGCCGGGGCAGTAGACCGTGTCGTCGGGCGCCAGCAGGCCCGCGTCCAGCGCGGCGAGCGCCGTCACCATCTTGAAGGTCGAGCCGGGCGGATAGGCGTCCTGCACCGTCTTCGAGGCCAGCGGCCGGTGGTCGTTGGTGTTGAGCGCGTTGAAATCCGTGTGGGAGATGCCGCGCACGAAGAGGTTCGGGTTGTAGGACGGCGCCGAGGCGATGGTCAGCACGTCGCCCTTTTCGAGGTCGAGCACCACGACGGAGGCGCTTTCCTCGCCGAGGCGCGCCTGGGTGTAGTCCTGAAGATCGGTGTCCACGGTGAGCTGGATGTCGGCGCCGCTTTCGCCCTCGCGCCGGTCGAGTTCGCGCATGACGCGGCCGACGGCGTTGACCTCTACCCTCTTGGCGCCGGCGGTGCCGCGCAGGTCCTCTTCGTGCCGGACCTCGACGCCGACCTTGCCGACCTGGAAGCGCGGGATGCGCAGCAGCGGCGGCGGGTCCTCGTAGCGGGCGAGGTCGCGTTCGGAGACCGGGCCGACGTAGCCCGCCACATGGGCAAACAGTTCCTTCTGCGGGTAGACGCGGGACAGGCCGACCTCGGTGGTGACGCCGGGCAGGGCGGGGGCGTTGACCGCCACGCGCGAGATGTCCTCCCAGCTGACCCGTTCGGCGATGGTGACGGGGATGAAGGGCGGCGTGCGCTCCATCTCGGCCAGGGCGCGGTTGAGGTCGTTCTCGTCCAGTTCGACAAGCTGGCCCAGGTGGGCGATCACGGTGGCCACGTCGCCCGCGTCCTCACGCGTGAGGGTGATGCGGTAGGTCGGTTCGTTGTCGGCGATGACCACGCCGTTGCGGTCGAAGATGCGCCCGCGCGACGGCGGGATCAGCCGGATGTTGATGCGGTTCTCTTCGGCCAGCAGGCGGAATTCGTCGGCCTGATCGACCTGCATGTGGTGCATCCGCAGGCCGAGCGTGGTGACGAATCCAAGCTGCAGGCCACCGAGGACAAGCCCGCGGCGCGTGATGCGGCGGGCGGATTCTGCGGTCTCTTTCGGGCTTCGTCTCATAGGGTGCGTCCCGTGTGGTCGAATTCGCCGGGGGCGGTGCGGCGGACGCCGAAGGCGAGGTAGGACACCGCGGCCACCAGCGGGTAGGCGAGCACGGTCATACCATATTGCATCAGGGCGAGCGAAAGCATACCCGGCGAGATGATCAAGATCGCGAGAGTGAGCCTGTAAAGGACGGTGATCGCCAGCAGCGTGGCGGCGGCGGCGGCCCATTCGGTGGCGAAGGTGTTCTCGCGCAGTTGCCGGGCGCGGTTCTTGAGGAATTCCGAGGCGAGCAGCATCAGGAGAGCCCAGAGCCCGGGCGGCCGCTGGAACACCAGGTCGGCCAAGAGCATCACCCCGGCGATGGAGAGGGCGGGCACGTAATCGGGGCGGCGCAGGCACCAGGCGAAGGTCAGGGCGGTCAGGAAGTCCGGCCCGGCGATTCGCTGCGGCAGCATCTGCAGCGGCAGGAGGTGCACGAAGATCAGGAGCAGCGCCAGCGCCGGATAGAGCGCGCGCATCGTCCAGAGGCGGGCGGGGCTGTGCTTCTCGGCCATGTCAGCCGTCCTGCCGGGTGTCTTCGCCGGTCTCCGTGCCGTCCTCGTCCGTGGGCGCGCCGTCCGCGGAGGGCGCGGGGCCGGCGTCGGGTAGGTCCTCGGGCAGGATCAGGCCGGAGGGGTTGGCGACCCGGCGCGCGCCGTGGTCGCGCAGCACGCGCAGGAATTCGAGCCGTTCGTAATCCGCCGAGAGCCGCACGCGCAGGCGTCCGCCCGGGTCCTGCGCCACCTGCCCGATGAGCAGGCCGGGGGGGAAGACCTCGCCGTCGCCGGAGGTCACGATCCGGTCGCCGGGGCGCACGAGGTCGGGATTCTCGAGGAAGTCGATGGGCGGGGCCGCGGTGTTGTCGCCGGTGATCAGCGCGCGCTGGCCGGAGGGCTGGATCTCGGCAGGGATGCGGCTGGTGGCGTCGGTCAGCAGGATCACGCGCGAGGTGTTGCGCCCGACGCCCGAGATGCGCCCGACGACACCGATGCCGTCCATGGTCGCCCAGCCGTCGACGATGCCGTCGCGGCTCCCGACGTTGATCAGCACCGACTGCCGGAAGGGCGAGCCGCTGTCGGCCAGCACCACGGCGGTGATGTAGGTCAGGCGCGGGTCGAGACGGACGTTGTTCAGATCGCGCAGGCGGGCGTTTTCCTGTTCGAGCTGGAGCGCGGCCTCTTTCCAGGCGGTCATCTGGCGCAGTTCGCGGCGCAGCTCCTCGTTCTGGTCGGAGAGGCGCTGGTAGCTCTGGAAATCGCGCATCAGCCGGATGGTGCCGGTGACGGGGGCCATGGCCCAGTCCATGTTGGGCACCACGCGGTCGATGACCTGCGCGCGGAAGCGTTCGACGCGCGGGCTGTCGATCCGCCAGACAAGGAAGATGCCGGACAGCAAGAGGACGAGGATGATCAGCAGCAGCCGTTTGAGCGGTGCCGTGAAATCGTCCGAGGATGAGCGGTCACTGGCCATGTCTCAGGGTACCGAAGGCCGGGGGCCTGTCGCAAGGCATGAGCGGCGCGCGATTTTTCCGGAGAAAAACCGCGCCACCCATGGATCAGCTGTCGTAGTCGATGGCGTGGCGGAGCTGCTTTTCGTACTCCAGCGCCTTGCCGGTGCCGAGGGCCACGCAGTTCAGGGATTCGTCGGCGATGGAGACGGCAAGGCCGGTCTGTTCGCGCAGCGCGAGGTCGAGGTCGCCAAGGAGCGCTCCGCCCCCGGTCAGCATCACGCCACGGTCGACGATGTCGGCGGCAAGGTCCGGCGGGGTCGCTTCGAGGGCGGTCATCACCGCCTCGCAGATCGCCTGCACGGGTTCCGACAGCGCCTCGGCCACCTGGGCCTGGGAGATCTCGGTTTCCTTGGGCACGCCGTTCAGGAGGTCGCGGCCGCGGATCTGCATGGAAGAGCCGCGCCCGTCGTCGGGCATCCGCGCCGTGCCGATGGAGGTCTTGATCCGCTCGGCGGTCGATTCACCGACCAGCAGGTTCTGCTGGCGGCGCAGGTAGTTGATGATCGCCTCGTCCATGCGGTCGCCGCCGACGCGGACGGAACGGGCATAGACGATGTCACCGAGCGAGAGCACCGCCACCTCGGTGGTGCCGCCGCCGATGTCGACGACCATGTTGCCGGTGGGGTCGGTGATGGGCATGCCCGCACCGATGGCCGCCGCGATGGGTTCGGCGATCAGGCCCGCCTTGCGCGCACCGGCCGACAGGACCGACTGGCGGATGGCGCGTTTTTCGACCGGCGTTGCGCCGTGCGGCACGCAGACGATGATCTTGGGCTTGGAGAAGGTCGAGCGGCGATGAACCTTGCGGATGAACTCCTTGATCATCGCTTCGGCGGTGTCGAAGTCGGCAATCACGCCTTCCCGCATGGGGCGGATCGCCTCGATGCTGCCCGGGGTACGGCCAAGCATCAGCTTGGCGTCCTCGCCCACGGCCAGAACCTTCTTTACGCCGTCCTTGATATGATAGGCGACGACGGAGGGTTCCGATAGGACGACACCCTTCCCCTTAACGTAAACCAGCGTATTCGCGGTTCCGAGGTCGATGGCCATGTCCGAAGAAAACATGCCAAGGAGCCGATCCATGCCAAACATTCCTACTGCCTCGCTGCCCTAAGGCTTTGCATCTCTGCGTGTCATTGCTCGAAGGGTCCGCGACTCCGAAAGGTGACGCGAACGTCGTCCTTATAGGCTTGGTGCAGCAGGGGCGAAAGGGGGCCTCCGGCTTGAATCAGCGGGGAATCGCCGCATGAGGGGCGCGGCGGTGGATAAGCCCGGGGGGACGCCGGCGTTGACCGAGGTTCGCTGCCACCGTCTCATTCCGCTTGTATTTCAAGGGCGTGATTTGTGACGGCGCGCAATGCGGCAGTGCCGTCCGGGCCCGTCATGGCGCGGCGCGCGGCGGCGGACCGTTGCCGGGACGATGACGGTTCGGTGATGCGGCGGAAGGCGGCGGGGGCGCAGCGGGCTTTGCATTGCGGGCGTCCGATGGCGCGGTTGGCTCTTTGTCCGAGTCCCCGGGGAGTTGAGGGAAGGGGGCGGTCTGTCGCTCTCTGCCTTCGCTGTCGGTTTTGCGCGTCGACATGTCGGGTGGGCCGCGCGCCGGTTGCATGATCCGATAAAAAGGCGGGAAAGAATCCTTGCCCCGGACAGTGGAGTGCGCCCCCGATGAAGACCAATGTCAAAGCCCTAGTCGTCGGCGGTGGTGCCGTCGGCACCTCCATCGCCTACCACCTCGCGAAGGCGGGCTGGGACGATGTCATGCTGCTGGAGCGCGACGAGCTGACCTCCGGTTCCACATGGCACGCGGCGGGCCTGCTGCCGTATTTCAACATGTCGTATGCGACGACCCACATCCACGACTACTCGATCAAGTTCTACAAGACGCTCGAGGAAGAGACCGGCCTCGACGCGGGCTTCTTCGTGGTGGGCAACCTGCGCATGGCGCAGACCGACGCGCGCATGGACGAATACATGGTCTATGCCACCACCGCCGAGACCTGCGGCGTGCCGTTCGAGTGGATGACGCCCGCGCAGATTTCCGAGCGCTGGCCGCTGATCCGCACCGAGGATCTGAAGGGCGCGATCTACCACCCGACGGACGGCTACATCAACCCGGCGGACGTGACCATGGCGATGGCCAAGGGCGCCCGCCAGCGCGGTGTCCTGATCGAGCGCAAGTGGCAGGTGGACGGCTACGAGTGGACCGGCTCCGAATGGAAGGTCACCGTCACCAAGATGGTCGAGAAGGGCGGCAACCTCGTCCCCTCCGAGGAGCAGCAGGTCATCACCGCCGAGCATGTCGTCACCGCGACGGGCAACCACGCGCAGCGTACCGCGAAACTCCTGGGCATCCGCACGCCCGCGATCCCGGTGGAACACCAGTTCATCGTGACCGAGCCGGACCCGGTGCTGGTGGAATGGCGCAAGACCAACGAGCAGCATCCCGTCATCCGTGACGCCGACGCCAAGTGGTACGTCCGCGAGGAGCGTGGCGGCTGGATCCTAGGCCCCTACGAGCGGAACGCGCCCGCGCGATTCCAGTACGGCGTGCCGGATTCGTTCCGCGCCGACCTCTTCCCGCTCGACCTTGAGCGGATCGAGGAAGAGTACATGTCGATGATCCACCGCATCCCGTCGTCCGAGACGGTCGGCCTGAAGGACGACTTCAACGGCCCGATCTGCTACACGCCGGACGGCAACCCGCTGATCGGCCCGGCGCCGGGCCTGCGCAACATGTGGCTGGCCGAGGGCTTCTCCTTCGGGATCACCGCCGCCGGTGGCGCGGGCTACTACCTCGCCCAGATGATGGTCGAGGGCGAGGCAGAGATCGACATGGCCTCGCTCGACCCCAAGCGGTTCGGGTCCTGGCAGACCACCGAATGGTCGGTGAAGAAGAACGAGGAAGCCTACGAACACGTCTACATCCTCCACCACCCGGACGAGGAGCGTCCGGCGGCGCGTCCGCTGCGCACCGGCCCGGCCTATGACCGCCAGAAGGCGCTGGGCGCGCAGTTCGGCTGCGTGAACGGCTTCGAGCGTCCGAACTACTACGGCCCGCTGGATGCGGACGACAATTTCGACCACGATGCGCGCAGCTTCCGCCGCGGCGGCTGGTGGCAGTATGCCGTCGAGGAGGCGAAGGCGATCCGCGAGGGCGTGGGCCTGATCGACGCCACCGCCTTTGCCAAGCACACCGTGACCGGCGCGGGCGCGACCGAGTTCCTCGACCGCTTCACCTGCAACAAGCTGCCGAAGGTGGGCCGGATCAACCTGACCTACGCGCTGACCTCGAAGGGCACCACGCGGACGGAGTACACCATCGTCCGCAACGGCGAGAACAATTACTACCTCGTCTCGGCGGGCGCATGGCAGGCCTATGACCACGACTACCTCGTGAAGGCGGCCGAGGACTTCATGGCGGAGACCGGCAAACTGGTGATCGTGCAGGACGTGACCACGCAGTGGGGCGTCTTTGCCATCGCCGGACCGAAGACCCGCGACGTGCTGGGCCAGATCATCCGCGACGCGGAGCCGGAGACCGCGCTGTCCAACAAGCGCTTCCCGTGGCTCTCGGCCCGGCAGATCGAACTGGGCATGTGCCCGGTCAACGCGATCCGCGTGGCCTACACCGGCGAACTCGGCTGGGAACTGCATCACCCGATCGAGATGCAGAACTACCTGTGGGACCTGCTGATGAAGGCGGGCGAGGCACACGGGCTGAAGCCGGTCGGCGCCCGCGCCCAGAACTGGCTGCGGCAGGAGAAATCCTACCGCGCCTTCGGCAACGAACTGGGCCGCGACGCCACCCCCGCGGAGGCCGACCTGCCGCGCTTCATCGACCTGTCGAAGGAGTTCTACGGCAAGGCCGAGATGGAGGCGAAGGGCATCCGCTCCAAGTGCGTGACGCTGCTGGTCGACGGCCCGGCGGACGCCGATCCCTGGGGCCGCGAGGCGCTGTACACGCCGGAGGGCGCGCGCGTGGGCCGTCTGACTTCGGGCGGGTATTCCGTGGCCTTCGGCAAGTCCATCGGCATGGGCTACGTGAAGCCGGAGTTGGCTGTGGAGGGCACGAAGCTTAAGGTCAGGATGTTCGACCAGCTTTGGGATGCGGAGATCACGTGCGACAGCCCCTACGATCCGAAGAACGAGACGATCCGCAAGGACGTCTGACCCCTGATACCCGTGCCGGGCGACTCCTCCGCCCGGCGCTGATCCTCGTGCTGGCCGTCGCCCTTCTGGCGGCGGCCTTTTCCGCGAGGAACCCGGCGACACGCGCCGCCGAGGGCTATGCCCGCGACATCGCCGTGGCCAGCGCGGGCACCTACCTGACGCTCCGGACGCTGAACGCCTTCCTGTCGACGGCGCAGGAACTGGAGGTTGGCGGCAGCTTTGTCGTGCAGGGCAGCGCGCAGCCGCTGAAGTGGCTCGAGCCGGTGGACGACACGGTCGAGCGCATCGCGCAGGTGGTGTTCTTCGTCATGGTGGCGACGGGCGCGCTGTCGGTGGCGCTGGCGCCCGCGTCGGGTCTGGGCTGGGCGGTGCTGGCGGGCGCGGCGCTCTTGGCGCTGGTCACGGCGGGGCGCGGCCGGGGCGGGCACGTGGCGCGGCGGATGGGGCTTTACGGCACCTTCCTCGCGCTGGCCCTGCCGGGGGCGTTCCTCCTGTCGGCGCTGCTGGCGGACCGCATGACGGAGGAGGTCTGGGCCCGCCACAGCGCCATCGTCGTGGAGATCACCGCGCAGGTCGATCCTGCCGTTGCCGTGCCCTCGGAGGGGAGCGGCGTCATGGGCGCGCTGCAGGGCGCGCGGATGGAGTTCGAACGCTATTCCTCCATGGCGGGCGCGCTCTACGACCGCTCGGACGCGCTGGTGCAGAGCCTGATCGCGCTCCTGGCGGTGTTCCTGTTCAAGGTGCTGGTCCTGCCGCTGCTGATCCTCGCGGGGGCTTGGATCGGACTGAGGGCGCTCGACGGGCGGTGACTTGCCATTCCGGGCGGGTCGGTTAGGTGTCTGGGATCATCCAAGCGAAGGGGAGGCCGCAGCATGGCATTCAGGGTTTACCTGTCGGGCGAGATCCACACCGACTGGCGCGACCGCATCCGCGACGGCGCGGCGGGTCTGGGCATCGATTTCGACGGTCCGGTGACGGATCACGGCAACAGCGACGACTGCGGGGTGGCGATCCTCGGGGCGGAGGACGACAAGTTCTGGCACGACCACAAGGGCGCCAAGCTGAACGCGATCCGCACGCGCAAGGGCATCGCGGAGGCCGACGTGGTCGTGGTGCGCTTCGGCGAGAAGTACAAGCAGTGGAACGCGGCCTTCGACGCGGGCTATGCCGCGGCGCTGGGCAAGTCGCTGATCATCCTGCAGCCGGAAGAGCACGACCACGCCCTGAAGGAGGTCGACGCCGCGGCGCTGGCCGTCGCCCGCACGCCGGAGCAGGTGGTGCAGCTTCTCGCCTACGTCATCACCGGCACGCTGCCCGGCTGACGGGGGGGGCGGCGCGGAGCCCCGCCCTACCTGAGGTCGCGCTGGTCCTGCGTGGGTGCATCGGCCAACGACTCCGCTGTCTGGCCAGGCGCAGGGCGGCGCACAGCCCCGCCCTACATGGGGCCGGAAACCGGCGCCACGCATCGGCCCGAGCGGGCCGGTGCATACCTTCCAAGCGGCGCGACACCCCGTAGCGCGGGGCTTTGCGCCGCGTCCCTCGCGCGTCAGCCCTCGCGCGCGGGGATATTCATGCCGCGCTGCACCGCCGGGCGTTCGTAGAAGCGCCTGACGTAGGCCACGCAGTTGGGGTGATCCTCCCAGCCCACCACGTCGCGCGCGCCGTAGAACTCGAGCGCGTTCAGCCACGGGCAGAGTGCGATGTCGGCCACGGAATACGGTCCGGCGATCCAGTCCTGGCCTTCCAGCGCACCTTCGACCACACCCAGAAGCCGCCGCGCCTCGTTCACGTAACGGGTGCGCGGTAGCGGGTCCTTCACGTCCTTCCCCGCGAACTTCCAGAAGAAGCCCAGCTGCCCGAACATCGGGCCGACGCCGCCCATCTGGAACATCAGCCACTGGGTGATCTTGTGCCGCTCCGTCGCGGTGTCGCCCAGGAGCATCCCGGCCTTTTCGCCGAGGTAGAGCAGGATGGCGCCGGATTCGAACAACTCCAGCGGCGTGCCGTCCGGGCCGTTCGGGTCGATGATCGCGGGGATCTTGTTGTTGGGGTTGAGCGCGAGGAACTCCGGGCTCTTCACGTCCTTGTCCGCCAGGGTGATCTTGTGGACCTCGTAGGGCAGGCCGGTTTCCTCCAGCATGATCGAGGCCTTCACGCCGTTGGGCGTCGGGAAGGAATAAAGCTGGATGCGGTCGGGGTGCGTCGCGGGCCAGCGGCGCGAGATCGGATGGTCGGCAAGAGCGGTCATGAAGCGTGTCCCGGTTGATGAAGGTCGTCCGGGCGACCCTAGCCCGGCATTTCCCGCTTTCCCAGCCGATCCGCCGTGACATAATCCGGTTTGTGAGAAAACACCCCGCAGGACATGCGAAAACGCATGCCGGCGCTCTGACGGAATGGGACAATGATTAAAGAATTCAAGGACTTCATCGCCAAGGGCAATGTCATGGACATGGCCGTGGGCATCATCATCGGCGCGGCCTTCACGGCCATCGTGCAGTCGCTGGTGGGCGATATCATCAACCCGATCATCGCGCTGTTCACCGGTGGCATCGACTTTTCGGGCTGGTTCTACGCGCTCGACGGCAACGAATACGCTTCGCTCACCGCGGCAACGGAGGCAGGCGCCCCGGTCTTCGCCATCGGCAAGTTCATCATGGCGGTCATCAACTTCTTCATCATCGCCTTCGTGGTCTTCATGCTGGTGAAGATGGTCAACCGTGCCAAGGCCGCCGCCATCCGCGAACGCGAGGAAGGCCAGCCGGCGGAGGCCACGCCCTCCGGCCCGACCGAGCTCGACGTGCTGCTGGAGATCCGCGACGCGCTGAAGCGCTGACGGCCAAGGCCGGGGCACTTGCGCGACGGGGCGGGATTTGCGATCCCCTCCGGGTCAGGTGCCCCCGTCCGCGGGGGAGAATCGGGAAGCCGGGGAAGAACCGGCGCGGGCCCGCCGCTGTGACGGGGACGGGAAGAACAGAAGGCCACTGGGCGCCGCGCAGGCGTTCGGGAAGGCGTCCCTTCCGGAGGATCCGAAGCCAGAAGACCGGCCTGACGGCATGGCGGCCCCGCCTGGAGAGCGGGGGCGCGCAGGCCTTCGGGAGGTGTCCCCATGACAGGAGCGGTGGAAAGCCGATCCCCTGCGCCGGTTGCGGCGCGCGAGTTTTCGGATGAGGAGCGGCAGGCGCTCTACGACGTGATCGCCCACAGGCGGGACGTGCGGAACGAGTTCCTGCCCGACCCGGTGGACGAGGACGTGCTGCGGCGCATCTTGGGCGCGGCCCATGCCGCGCCCTCGGTCGGGCTGTCGCAGCCCTGGGACTTCATCCTGCTGCGCGATCCGGCGCGCCGGGCGCAGGTGCGGGCCGCGTTCACCCGCGCCAACGAGGCCGCGCAGGCGATGTTCCCGCCGGAGAAGCGGTCGGCCTATGCCGCTCTGAAGCTTGAAGGCATCGAGAAGGCGCCCCTGAACATCTGCGTCACCTGCGACCGCACCCGCGGCGGGCCGGTGGTGCTGGGGCGCACCCACCAGCCGGAGACGGATCTCTATTCGACGGTCTGCGCCGTGCAGAACCTGTGGCTGGCGGCGCGGGCCGAAGGCATCGGCATAGGCTGGGTCAGCATCTTCGACGAGGCCGACCTGCGCCCGATCCTCGGCCTGCCCGCGCACGTCCGCGTGGTCGCATACCTCTGCATGGGCCACGTGAAAGAGCTGTTCGAAGGCCCGGAACTGGAGGCGCGCGGCTGGGCGCGGGCGCGGACGCTCGACGCGTATATCCGCGAGGAGGGCTGGTAAGGCCCTGCGCCGCCACGGCCGCCAAAACCCGCCACCGCGGGCCCTGCACGCCGGGCGGGGCACCCGTTCGAAGGCCTGCGGCCTTGCTTCTTTGCTTCCGAAATACTCCGGAGGGGTTCGGGGAGGCAGAGCCTCCCCGACGGGTCGCCGTGCCCAGCACGGCGAAACCGCTCAGGCCGCCAGCGCCGCCGCGGGCGTGATCGCGGCCAGGCCCAGGGCCTCGCCCACCGGCGCGTTGGTGATCCGGCCGGCGTGCACGTTCAGGCCGGCGGCCAGGTGCGGGTCGTCGGCACAGGCCTTGCGCCAGCCCTTGTCCGCCAGCGCCAGCAAGAAGGGCAGCGTAGCGTTGCCGAGCGCCAGCGTCGAGGTGCGCGCCACCGCGCCCGGCATGTTCGCCACGCAGTAGTGCACGATGCCGTCCACCTCGTAGATCGGGTCCTGGTGGGTGGTGGCCTTCGAGGTCTCGAAGCAGCCGCCCTGGTCGATGGCCACGTCGACGATCACCGCGCCGGGTTTCATCGTCGAAAGCTGCGCACGGCTGACCAGTTTCGGCGCGGCGGCACCGGGGATCAGCACGGCGCCGATGACCATGTCGGCCTCGGCCACCAGCTCGGCGGTGTTCCCGGCAGAGGCGTAGCGCGTCCGGAAGACCGCGCCGAAGACGTCGTCGAGGTAGCGCATCCGCGACAGTGACCGGTCGAGCACGGTGACCTCCGCGCCCATGCCCGCGGCAACCCGCGCCGCGTGGGTGCCGACAACGCCGCCGCCGATCACCGCCACCCTGGCGGGGCCGACGCCCGGGACGCCGCCCATCAGCACGCCGCGGCCGCCGTTGGCCTTCTGCAGCGACCATGCGCCGACCTGCGGCGCCAGACGGCCCGCGACCTCGGACATGGGCGCCAGCAGGGGCAGGCCGCCCCGGTCGTCGGTCACGGTCTCATAGGCGATGCAGGTCGCGCCGGAGGCGATCAGGTCGCGGGTCTGCTCCGGATCGGGGGCGAGGTGGAGGTAGGTGAACAGCACCTGGCCCTCGCGCAGCATGGCGCGTTCGGGGGCCTGCGGCTCCTTCACCTTGACGATCATCTCGGCGGTGGCAAAGACCTCTGCCGCGGTGTCGGCCAGCGCAGCGCCGGCGGCGGTGTAATCCTCATCGGTGAAGCCGGCGCCGAGGCCCGCGCCTTTCTGGACGATCACCGAATGGCCGTGCGCCACCGCTTCCTGTGCGGCGTTGGGCGTCAGGCCGACGCGGAATTCCTGTGGTTTGATTTCTGTGGGGCATCCGATCTTCATGTCGTGATCCTTTGTGCCTTTGGTCCTGTTGGGGTGCGCAATTATGCCATGGGAGCCTTGCAAAAGGGTGCGAGACTGGGGCAACTTTGCGCACCGCCGCGCACGATTGTTCGACGGTTTGCAGGGCAAGCGGGAGGAATCTTCGAATATGGCGCTGGACGAGACGGATCGGCGACTCCTCAGGGTGCTTCAGCGCAAGGGCCGCATGTCGAACGCGGACCTCAGCGAACAGGTCAACCTGTCGCCCTCGGCCTGTCACCGGCGGGTGCAGCGGCTGGAGGCGGAGGGCTACATCCGCGACTACGTGGCGCTTCTGGATGCGCGCAAGCTGGCGCTGCCGACCACCGTCTTCGTGGAGATCACCCTGCAGGCGCAGGCCGACGAGGTGCTGGAAGCCTTCGAGACAGCCGTGTCCCGGGTGCCGGCCGTGCTGGAGTGCCACCTGATGGCGGGCACGGCGGATTACATCCTGAAGGTCGTGGCCGAGGACACGGAGGATTACGCCCGCATCCACCGCCAGTACCTGACGCGCCTGCCGGGCGTGGCGCAAATGCAGTCGTCCTTTGCGCTGAAGACGGTGTTCAAGACCACGGCGCTGCCGGTCTGAGGCGGGGCGCCTGTCCCGCCCGGACGCAAGGTCGCCGGACCTGCCCGTGCCCCGGGGACCGTGACGCACGCGCCCCTGTGACATTGCGGTGCCCCCCGCGCTGGGCCAAGGTGGCGGCGGAGCAGAGAGGGGGGCAGAAATGCAGGGCAATTGGGATCACATCGTGGTGGGCGCGGGCAGTGCGGGCTGCGTGCTGGCGCGGCGCCTGTCGGATGCGGGGCGGCGGGTGCTGCTGCTGGAGGCCGGGGGCCGCGACAACTACCACTGGGTGCATATCCCGATGGGCTACCTCTACTGCATCGGCAACCCGCGCACCGACTGGTGTTTCCGCACGGAGGCCGAGCCGGGTCTCGGCGGACGGCAACTGCTTTATCCGCGCGGCAAGGTGCTGGGCGGCTGTTCGTCGATCAACGGGATGCTCTACCTGCGCGGGCAGGCGGCGGATTACGACGGCTGGCGGCAGATGGGGCTCACCGGCTGGGGTTGGGACGACGTGCTGCCCTATTTCCTGAAGTCGGAGGACTATGTCGGCGGCAAGTCGGAGTTCCATGGCGCAGGCGGCCCCTGGCGGGTGGAGAACCAGCGCCTGCACTGGCAGGTGCTGGACGACTGGATGGCCGCCGCGGAGGCCGAGGGCCTGCCGCGCACCGAGGACTTCAACACCGGCGACAACGAGGGTGTGGGCTATTTCCGGGTGAACCAGAAGGGCGGCTGGCGGATGAACACCGCCAAGGCCTTCCTGCGCGGGGCGCGCAAGGATTTCCTGAAGGTGGAGACCGGCGCGCATGTGAAGCGGCTGGTCGTCGAGGAGGGGCGCGCGGTGGGCGTGGTCTTCGAGCAGGGCGGCACGGAGCGGGAGGTGCGCTGCGTGTCTGACCTGATCCTGTCGGCGGGGGCGATCGGATCGCCGCATATCCTGCAGTTGTCCGGGATCGGGCCGGGGGCGCTGCTGGCGGAACACGGCATCGACGTGGTGGCGGAGGCGCCGGGCGTGGGGGCGGAGTTGCAGGACCACCTGCAATTGCGCTGCGCCTGGCGGCTGGAGAAGGCCAAGACGCTGAACACGCTGGCCAATTCGCTGTTCGGCAAGGCGCTGATCGGGGCGGAATACGCGTTCCGCCGGTCCGGGCCGATGTCCATGGCGCCGTCGCAGCTGGGCGCCTTTGCCCGTTCGCGCGAGGGGCTGGCCACGGCGGACCTGGAGTACCACGTGCAGCCGCTGTCGCTGGAAGCCTTCGGCCAGCCGCTGCACAACTTTCCGGCGCTGACCGCCAGTGTGTGCAACCTGCGCCCCGAGAGCCGGGGCACGGTGACGCTGGCCTCGCCCGATTTCCGCACGGCGCCGAAGATCGCGCCGAACTACCTCGCGACGGAGGGCGACCGGCGCGTGGCCGTCGACGCGATCCGGCTGACGCGGCGGATCATGGCGCAGGGGCCGATGGCGAAATACGCGCCGGTGGAGCTGAAGCCGGGGCCGGATTTCGAGAGCGCGGCGGAGCTGGCGGAGGCGGCAGGGCAGATCGGAACGACGATCTTCCATCCCGTTTCGACCGTGCGGATGGGCCCGGACGACAGTGCGCCGCTGGACGGCGAGATGCGGTTCCGCGGTGTGGGCGGGCTGCGCGTGGTCGATGCCAGCGCGATGCCGCGGATCGTGAGCGGCAACACCAATTCCCCGGTCATCATGATGGCGGAGAAGGCCTCGGACATGATCCTCGCCGGGTGAGTGTCGTGCAGGAAGCGGGGGCGCTGCCCCCGTCTCCCTCCGGGAGACTCCCCCGAGGTATTTCTGCCAAGATGAAGGGCGGGGCGGTCCCGGGTGGGGGGCGTTTCGCGGGTCAGTCCTGTTTCGGGCGGTCGTCGTAGTCGCCCGAAAGGATGCGCTGGGCGTCGCCTTCGGGGTCGTCGTACTGGTTCGAGCGGATCGTGAAGACGAAGAACAGGAGGCCCGCGACGCCCAGCACGAGGGAGATCGGGATCAGGTAGGTGAGGACATTCATCGGTCGTGTGCCTTTCGGGCCGTTTCGGGGGCGTCTCAGCGCAGCCGGAGGGCGTTCAGCGAGACGGTGATGGAGCTAGCCGACATGGCCAGCGCGGCGATCAGCGGCGAGCAGAGGCCCGCCACCGCGAGGGGCACCGCGACGATGTTGTACCACGTGGCGATGGTGAAGTTCTCGCGGATGCGCTTCACGGCCTTGCGGGCGGTGGCCGCGGCCTCGGGGAGCGGCGCGAGGCTTTGGCCCAGCAGCACGATGTCGGAGGCCACGCGCGCCGCGTCCAGCGCGGAGGCGGGCGAGATCGAGACATGCGCAGCGGTCAGCGCGGCGGTGTCGTTGAGCCCGTCGCCGACCATCAGCACGTGTGCGCCCTGATCGGAGAGCGCCTTGATGCGGGCGGCCTTGTCCTGCGGCAGGGCCTCGGCCATCCACTGGGTGATCTCGAGGCGGGCGGCGAGGCTTTCGACCGCCGCCGTGGTGTCGCCGGACATCAGGATGACCTTCAGGCCGGATTGCCGGAAGGCGGCCACGGCCTCGGCGGCGCCGTCGCGCAGGCGGTCGGTGAAGAGGAAGGCCTGCGGTGGCGCATCGCCGATCTGCAGCCAGGCGGCGGTCTGGTCGGTGGCGGCGCCGCCGACCCAGGCGGCGCGGCCGAGGCGCACCCGGCGTCCCTGCCAGGTGCCGCTTGTGCCGTAGCCCGGGACCTCGGTCACGTCGGAGAGGGGAGCAGGCGCGATGCCCGCCGCCCGGGCCGCCGTGGTGAGCGCGCGGGAGAGCGGATGGGCGGACCCTTCGGCCAGCGCGTGGGCGATGGCGAGGTCGGCCGTGGTGAAGGCGTCGAGGTTCACCGGCTCCGGCGTGCCGGCGGTCAGCGTGCCGGTCTTGTCGAAGACGACGGTGTCGACCTGTGCCAGCCGTTCCAGCGCGGTGGCGTCCTTGATCAGCAGGCCCTTGCGGAACAGCCGGCCCGAGGCGGCGGTGGTCACGGCGGGCACCGCGAGACCCAGCGCGCAGGGGCAGGTGATGATCAGCACGGCGGCGGCGATGTTCAGCGCGGTGCGCACGTCGCCGCTGTAGACCAGCCAGCCGAGGAAGCTGAGCGCGGAGAGGATGTGCACGCCCGGCGCGTAGAGCTTGGCCGCGCGGTCGGCGAGCGAGGTGTAGCGCGAGCGGCCCGATTCCGCGATGGCCACGAGGTCGGCCATGCGGGCGAGCGAGGTGTCGCGGCCCACGGCGCTGGCGCGGATGGTCAGCGGGCCGGTGAGGTTGACCTCGCCTGCGCTGACGGCGGTGCCGGGGGTGCCAAGTACGGGCAGGGTTTCCCCGGTCAGGAGCGAGCGGTCGCGTTCCGAGGTGCCGTCCACGATCTCGCCGTCGACGGGCATGCGGCCGCCGGGGCGGACGCGGATCAGGTCGCCGATGCGGAGGTCGGCGACGCTGACCTGTTCCTCGCCCGTCCCGGTCAGGCGCCAGGCGCGGGGCACTTCGAGGGCGGCCAGTTCCTCGGCCGCGGAGCGCGCGACGGAGCGGGTGCGGTGATCGAGATAGCGGCCCGTGAGCAGGAAGAAGGTCAGCGCGATGGCCGCGTCGAAATAGGCGTGTTCGCCCGAGAGCGACGTTTCCCAGAGCGAGGTGACGACAGCCAGCAGGATGGCGAGGCTGATCGGCACGTCCATGTTGAGCGCGCGCGCGGCCAGCGCCCGCCATGCGTTGACAAAGAACGGCTGGGCGGAGAAGGCCACCGCCGGCAGCACGATCAGCGCAGAGATCCAGTGGAAGAGGTCGCGTGTCTCGCCCGCGGCGCCTGACCAGACGGCGATCGACAGCAGCATGACGTTCATCGCGGCGAAGCCCGCCACGGCGAGGCGCATCAGCAGGTCGCGGCCTGCGCGGTCGGTCGCGGTGGCCGAGAGCGCCGTGGTGTCGAGTTCATGCGCCTCGTAGCCCGCCGCCTCGACCAGCGGGATCACGTCGTCGGCGGTCAGGCCGGTGTCGCCCGCGAGGCTCACGCGCTTCATGGTCAGGTTGACGCGGGCGCTGTGCACGCGCGGATCGGCGTTCAGCGCGCGCTCCACCTTCGACATGCAGGCGGCGCAGTGGATCGTCGGCAGCGAGAGGACGATATGCGCGTCTTTCGGGGCCTCGAGATCGGCCAGCGACTGGGCCGCAGGGGCGGCGACGCAGGCGGGGCAGGCAGAGGCGGGCGGGCGCATGGTGGCGTTCATGACGGGGGGCTTTCGCGGCTCAGGGCTGATACATTTCGAGGCGTTGTTCGAAGGGCGTGCCGTCCATCGCGGTGGCGTTGATCCAGAGATCCCAGTTGCCCTTCGCCAGCTCCTCGCGCGCGACGTAGGCGGTGCCGTCCCAGCGGAACTGCGGGACGCGGTCGGCCTTCTGGTGGGTGGGACGGCCGAGGATCACCTCCATCTTGGCGGCCTGCACCGGGACGCCCTTGTCGTCGACGATCTTCAGCACCAGCAGACCGCCGTCGTGGGTGGCGGAGATGTTCCAGCCGAGCGCCTGCTGCGCGGCGCGGCGGACGTCGAAGGTCTGCGAGGCGATGTAGGAGTTCCGGGTCTCCAGCCCCGGGAAGGTGCGCACCGCGTTGACGGCGAGCGCGACGTTCACCGCAATGATGAGCCCGAAGGCTGCGACGAAGCCTGCCAGCACGTGCCAGCCGGTGAGGCGGAATTCCTTGCGGACATCGGCCATCAGTTGACCCTCCCGTTGAAGATTGTGTCGTTGTGGGCGCGATCGCCGTTGGTCAGGTCCTCGACCCAGAAGCGGAACTCCGTCCGTTCGGATTCGGCGGGGTCGGAGCCTTTCGGCGCCACGACAAAGACCTTCTGCAGGTAGGTCTCGTTCGCGGGCACGGTCACCGTCTCGTAGGGGGTGCCTTCGAGCTGGATGCGCAGGTATTCGTTGCCGTTCAGGGTGATGCGGAAGGGCCGGTCCTCGCCGTGCTTGTTGAGCAGGCGGATATCGTAGGTGTTGCGGACCGAGCCGTCCGACAGGACCACGAAGGTGGGGTTGCGGACCGGGGCCACGGTCATCTCGATCTCGGGCCGGACGAACAGCGCGAAGACGAGGCCGATGCCCACGAGGCTCCAGAGCGCGGTGTACATCATGGTGCGGACGCGGAAGACGTGCTGCCAGATCGGGCGGGGGGCGTTGCCCTCACGCTCGCGCGGTTCGTCGGACAGGGCGAGGTAGTCGATCAGGCCGCGCGGCTTGCCGACCTTGGCCATCACGTCGTCGCAGGCGTCGATGCAAAGCGCGCAGGTGATGCACTCCATCTGCTGGCCGTCGCGGATGTCGATGCCCATGGGACAGACGTTCACGCAGGCGTTGCAGTCGATGCAGTCGCCCAAGGTGTCGCGGGTCTTGCCCTTTCCGCGGGGTTCGCCGCGCCAGTCGCGGTAGGCGACGGTCAGCGTGTCCTCGTCCATCATGGCGGCCTGGATGCGCGGCCAGGGGCAGGCGTAGATGCAGATCTGTTCGCGGGCGAAACCGCCGAAGAAGAAGGTGGTGAGCGTCAGGATCAGCATCGTCGTGTAGGCGACGGGGTGAGCGTTCAGGGTCACGAGGTCGCGCAGCAGGGTCGGCGCATCGGCGAAGTAGAAGACCCAAGCGCCGCCGGTGGCGAGGCCGATCAGGAACCACAGCACCCACTTGGTGATCCGCAGCCGCGCCTTGTGGAAGTCGAGCTTCTTCTGGCGGTGCAGGCGCAGGCGGTTGTTGCGGTCGCCCTCCACCCAGCGTTCCACGAGGATGAAGAGGTCCGTCCAGACGGTCTGCGGGCAGGCATAGCCGCACCAGACCCGCCCCAGCGCGGAGGTGAACAGGAAAAGCCCCAGCCCGGCCATGATCAGGAGGCCCGCGACGAAGTAGAACTCGTGCGGCCAGATCTCGATCCAGAAGAAGAAGAAGCGGCGGCCCGCGAGGTCGATCAGTACGGCCTGGTCGGGAAGCTGCGGCCCGCGGTCCCAGCGGATCCATGGCGTCACGTAGTAGATGCCAAGCGTGACGATCATGATGATCCACTTGAGATTGCGGAACTTTCCGCTGACGCGGCGCGGGAAGATCGGTTCGCGGCCGGCGTAGAGGGAGGTCGGTTGGGTGTCGGACACGGGGGAATCGCTCCGTTAAAGGCTTGTCTGAGTGGCCTTTTCACAGACCGGCCCCGCGACCTCCTTGACCTGCATCAATTTCTGAATCTGCGATCTAGGTTTTCTCGGCGTTGCGCTGGAGCCAGCGCAGGAAAGCCTTGAGCGGCGGCCTCGGCACGCCGGGTCGGGTGACGATCCAGTAGCCTTTCGAACGGGTGTCCTCGAACAGCAGCCGCAGGCGTCCGGCGGCGATGTCGGATTCGGCGAAGACCCGGGCGAGGATCGCCACGCCCTGACCCTGCCGCGCCGCTTCGAGCATCATGTTGCCGGGCAGGGAGGTGAAGCCGAGGCCGCTGTCGCGCTCGATCCCGAACTGGGCGAACCAGCTTGTCGCCTCGTTGGTGCCGTACTCCTGCAGCCAGTGCAGATGCGACAGGTCGGCGGGGCTTTCGATGGGCCGGTCGCCCACCAGCCCCGGCGCGGCCACGACCACGATGGGGGAGCGGACGAAAAGCTCTGACTGGAGGCCGGGCCATGAGCCGTTGCCGTAGCGCAGCGCCATGTCGATCCCGCCCGGTTCCAGCCCGCGCACGTCGGCGGAGGGGTCGATCATCAGGTTGATCTCCGGATGTTCGGAGCGAAAGCTGGCCAGCCGCGGCAGGAGCCAGCCGGAGGCGAAGGTCGGCGTCGTGGAGATCAGCAGCGGGCGGTCGGCATCGGCGCCGGTCAGCGCCTCCAGCGTGGTGGCGATCTGGCCGAAGCTTTCGCGCAGGGTGCGGGCCAGCGTGTCGCCCTCGGCGGTGAGGGCCATCTTGCGGCCGGATCGGTCGAGAAGGGCGAGTCCCAGGTGCGCCTCGAGCGCGCGGAGCTGCTGGCTGATCGCCGCGTGGCTGACGTTGAGCGTGTCCCCCGCGGCGCTGACAGAGCCTGTCTCTGCATAGGCGGCAAAGGCGCGGAGGGCTGCGAGGGAGGGCAGGCGGGACCAATGCATATTCAAGTCTGGCTTACATGAGGAATATATTCCTGGCTCGCATGAAACGGTGTCCTGGGTCAAGTTTTCAGTATCGAAACCGCGACGAAAGGAGACGCGACATGTTCAATATTCTTGCACGCACCGCAATGATAGCGACCTTTCAGGAGGTGCGGCCCGCGCCCCGGCACACGGCCCGGCACGAGCCTTTGCCGAAGCTTTCGTGGACGCAGGAGGATCTGCCCTTCCGCAACCACGCCGGGGCCCGGAGGGGGTACGATGATTGATCCGGTCATCTACCTCAGCCGCTTGCTGGTGCCCCGCGACGGGCGCATCCGCTCGGCCCGCCCGCTTCCGAAGGGGCATGTGCCTGGACTGCTGTTCTGGTGAAAGTGCGCCAGCCGCAAGAACCGCCCGGTGGCGGTGCGGCTGGCGTGAACTGAAGGGGAAAGGGACGCCGGTGTCCCAGGAAACGCGCGAACAGGACAGGACACCGGCGCCATACATCCGGCCTTGCCGCCGGGTGTTTCGCGTTCGGGGGGAGGGCCCCGAAGCTTATGCGTCCATCATAGCCGCGCCGCGGCGCAGGGCCTTGACCTGAGTCAAATCGCGAGGCTCTGCCTGCGCGTTTTCGAATGATTTTTCTGCACTTCGCGCCAGATCTCGTCCGGCAGGGCGACCCCGGCGATGCTGCCGTTGCTGGTCACCTGATTCCGGCCGTTGTTCTTCGACGCGTAAAGCGCGATGTCGGCGCATTTCACCCAGGCATCCTGGCTGGTGATGTCGGGGTCGAGCTCTGCCACGCCGAAACTGGCCGTGAGGGAAGGCATGTCGGAGACCGGATCGGGTGCCTCCGCCAGCCTCTGGCGCATCTGCTCGGCCATGATCGCGGCGCTGTCGGCACAGGTGCCGGGCAGGATCACGGCAAATTCCTCTCCGCCGACGCGGTAGAGACGGCGGTTGGCGCCGATCACTGCCTCCAGTCTGCGGGCGACGTCGGCGAGCACGCGGTCGCCCATGTCGTGGCCGTAGTCGTCGTTGATCGACTTGAAGTGGTCGATGTCGATCAGGATCAGGCTGGCCTGCGCGTCGTTGCGCCGCACGGTGCGGAAGACGTTTTCCAGATCGCGGCGGAACTGACGGCTGCTGCCCGCGCCTGTCAGCCAGTCCTGCGTGGCGGCGCGTTCCAGCGCGGCGATCTGGCGTTCCTGCGCCAGTTGCTGGGCGGCGAAGCGCGCGAAATCCGAGATGAGCTGCCGTTCGGCGATGGTGAAACCCGGCCGCGACAGCGGGTTCAGGAAGCTGAGCGTGCCGATCCTTTCGCCGCCGACGACCAGCGGCACGCCGACGTAGGTCCTGAGCCCGATCTCCGGCAGCAAGGGGTGGTCCTGTGCCGCCTCGGTGCCGTGCGTCTCGAACGGGACGTCGCCGGCGAGCGCGATGCGGCAATCGCTTTCCTCCAGCGGGAAGAGCGTGCCGACAGGGATCGGTGCCAGCGTCGACCTGGCATGCAGGACGAGCAGGCTGGCGTCGCGGACGAGGCCCACCAACCCCACCGGCATGTGCAGGAATTCGCAGGCCAGCGAGATCATGGCCTCGATCTTTTCACCGGGGGAGGTGGCCTGGTCGGTGGCGATGTCGAACAGCTTGTTCTTGACGCGGGCCAGCCGGTTGACGGCGGTGCGGTCCTCGAGGATGCGGACGTGGCCGAGGATCGCCCCGTCGCGGGCGAGGAAGGTCCAGCCGGATGTCTCCGCCTCGATCAGGGAGCCGTCGCGGCGCAGGTAGCTGGTGATGACCCGGTGATCGGAGCCGATCATGCGCGGCCCCGACAGCCGGTGCGTGACGCCGAATTCCTCCTGCTCGCCGTAAAGGCAGTCGAGCGGGCGGCCCGTCAGTTCGGCGCGGCGGTAGCCGGTGAGACGTTCGAAGGGCCGGTTGCACCACTGCACGCGACCGAAGGAATCGGTGAACACCACGGCGTCATGGCAGACCTGGAAGACGGCTTCGACAAGCTCCGTTCCACGGGGGCGCGCTGTCGGGACAGGGGCGTTCATGGGTTTCATCGACACGTACTCTGGTGACCTGACGAAGAGATATCGGCGAGGCTGATTGAGATTTGGTAAATGATACCGGCCAAATTTTTCGAAAACGGGAATGGAAAAACCCTCCGCCACGGGGACGGAGGGTTCATGATTATCGGCGTTGGAACAGTGGTTTACTCGGAGGCTTCGCCACCGCCCAGGCCGTGCACGTAGGTTGCGACCGCGCGGATCTCCGCTTCGGACAGACGGGGACCCCAGGCGGGCATCTGGCCGTAACGGGCGTTCCAGACCGTCTCGTGCAGCGACTCGTAATCGCCGCCATAAAGCCAGATCGCATCGCTCAGGTTCGGGGCGCCCTGCGTGCGGTCGCCGGTCGCATCCTCGCCGTGGCATGAGGCGCAGTTGTCCATGAACACCGTCTCGCCCTCGGCGACGAGGCTGGCGTCGCGCGGCTCGCCCGAGAGCGACATCACGTAGTTCACCACCGCGTCGATGCTGTCCCGTTCAAGCAGTTCGTCGCGGCCGAAGGCGGGCATCTGCGACTGGCGCAGC
Source organism: Sagittula sp. MA-2 (assembly GCF_030126985.1). Classification (GTDB taxonomy): domain Bacteria; phylum Pseudomonadota; class Alphaproteobacteria; order Rhodobacterales; family Rhodobacteraceae; genus Sagittula. The sequence continues at coordinate 959,621 of NZ_CP126145.1, forward strand.
CAGTCCTCGTCCGTGGGCTGGCGGATGCCGGTGGTGATCGTGGTGTGGATGTCCTCGATCGAGCCGCCCCAGAGCCAGTCGTCGTCGACAAGGCTGGGGTAGCCGTTGGGCTCCGACCCGCCGTCGGCACCCGAGCCGTGGCACTGCGAGCACCACGACCGGAAGACCGCCGCACCGGCGTTGCGGGCATAGGTCTGAAGTTCCGGATCGGCGGAGACGGAGGCCAGTTCCACGCTGGCCAGCTTGTCGTTGATCGGGCCGTTCATCTCTTCGACGCGGGCGATCTCCTCGGCGACCTGGGCGCGTGTGGAGAAGCCCAGGAGACCCGCCGTGGAGCCGGTGATCCCCGGCCATGCCGGATAGGCGATGGTGTAGCCCACGCCCCAGACGATGCAGGCGTAAAAGGTGTACAGCCACCACTTCGGCAGCGGCTTGTTGTACTCCTCGATCCCGTCCCAGGAGTGGCCGGTGGTCTCGTAGTCGTGTCCCGGCTTGATGTTCTTCTTCTCGTCGTCGCTCATCGCGTGAGCCTCCTTATGTCTCGGACCGGTCCGCCGCAGCGGGCCTGTCGTCATGCCGGAAGGGGATGCTGGCGGCGTCGTCCTGTGCGCGCCGGGCGCCCGGGCGCAGGGCCCAGATCACCACGCCCGCGAAGAAGGCGGTCATGGCGAGCAGCGCCCAGCTGTCGGCGAAGCTGCGGAGGAGGGAATAGGTGTCCATGTCCATGTCTCCTTAACGGTGCGCGTCGGGGGTGAAGGTCGAGAAGTCGACCAGCGTGCCCAGCATCTGCAGGTAGGCGATCAGCGCGTCGGCCTCGGAGATGCCCGGCTGGCCGTCGAAGTTGCGGACGTTGATCGCCTCGCCGTAGCGTTCGAGCAGGCCGTCGTAGTCGCCGTCCGGGTCGATCTGCGCCATGAAGTCGCTTTCCGCGTTCTCGATCATCTCGTCCGTGTAGGGGACGCCGATCAGCTTGTGCGTCTTCATGATGTCGCCGATGTCGGCCGCGGCCAGCATCCCCGACACGAGGCCGGCGTTCTCGTCCAGCATGCGCTGTTCGAGGTAGCCGTACTTCGGCATGACCGATTCAGGCACCACCGACTGCGGGTTGCGCAGGTGGTCGACGTGCCATTCGTCCGAGTAGCGGTCGCCGACGCGGGCAAGGTCCGGCCCGGTGCGCTTCGATCCCCACTGGAAGGGGTGGTCGTACTGGCTTTCGGCGGCGAGGCTGTAGTGGCCGTAGCGTTCGACCTCGTCGCGCATCGGGCGGATCATCTGGCTGTGGCAGACGTAGCAGCCTTCGCGCAGGTAGACCTCCCGGCCCGCCAGTTCCAGCGGGGTGTAGGGACGCATGCCTTCGACGTCCTCGATGGTGTTCTCGAGGTAGAAGAGCGGCACGATCTGCACCAGCCCCCCGATCGTCACCACGAGGAAGGCGAAGATCGCCAGAAGGGTGACGTTTTTCTCGAGGATGGCGTGTTTCTTGAGAATGCTCATGTCCGGTCCTCCTTATTCGGCCGGAGTCGCATGAGCGGCGGCGGTGCTTGCCTCGACGGCAGGCGCACGACGCGCGGTCATGTACAGGTTGTAACACATGATGAGGGCACCCGCGACGTAGAGCAGGCCGCCGGTTGCACGGACCACGTACATCGGGAACTTGGCGCCCACGGTGTCGGCGAAGGAGTTCACGAGGAAGCCGTTGGCATCCACCTCGCGCCACATCAGGCCTTCCATGATGCCGGTGACCCACATGGAGGCGGCGTAGAAGACGATGCCGATGGTGGCGAGCCAGAAGTGCCAGCTGACCATCGAGAGCGAGTAGAGGCGTTCGCGGTTCCAGAGTTTCGGCACAAGGTAGTAGAGCGCGCCGAAGGTGATCATGCCGTTCCAGCCAAGCGCGCCGGAGTGGACGTGACCGATGGTCCAGTCGGTGTAGTGGCTCAGCGAGTTCACCGCGCGGATCGACATCATCGGACCCTCGAAGGTCGACATGCCGTAGAAGCCCACGGAAATCACCATCATGCGGATCACCGGGTCGGTGCGCAGCTTGTCCCATGCGCCCGAGAGCGTCATCAGGCCGTTGATCATGCCGCCCCAGGAGGGCATCCACAGGATCACCGAGAACACCATGCCGAGCGTCGAGGCCCAGTCGGGCAGCGCGGTGTAGTGCAGGTGGTGCGGACCGGCCCAGATGTAGATGAAGATCAGCGCCCAGAAGTGGATGATCGACAGCTTGTAGGAGAAGACGGGACGTTCGGCCTGCTTCGGGATGAAGTAGTACATCATGCCGAGGAAGCCCGCGGTCAGGAAGAAGCCCACGGCGTTGTGGCCGTACCACCACTGGGTCATCGCGTCCTGCACGCCCGAGAACACCTGCACCGACTTCGACCCGAAGATCGAGACCGGGATCGCGAGGTTGTTGAACACGTGCAGCATGGCGACGGTGATGATGAACGACAGGAAGAACCAGTTCGCCACGTAGATGTGGGGTTCCTTCCGCCGCACGATGGTGCCGACGAAGACAGCGAGATAGGCGAGCCAGACCACGGTCAGCAGCAGGTCGACGTACCACTCCGGCTCGGCGTATTCCTTGCCGTGGGTGGAGCCGAGGACATAGCCGGTCGCAGCCAGCACGATCACGAGCTGGTAGCCCCAGAAAACGTACCACGCGAGGTTGCCGCCCCAGAGCCGTGCCGCCGAGGTGCGCTGCACCACGTAGAATGACGTCGCCAGCAGCGCGTTGCCGCCGAAGGCGAAGATCACCGCCGAGGTGTGCAGCGGACGCAGGCGCCCGAAGTTCATGTACCCCTGCGCCCAGTCGAAGTTGAGCACCGGGAAGGCCAGCTGGGTGGCGATGAATGTCCCGGCAAGGAAGCCGACAACGCCCCAGAGCGCGGTTGCGATCACGCCGTAACGGATCACGCCGTCGAAGTATTGGGTTTCATCGATGGGCTTCGCCGGCTCGTCCGTGTTCCGCAGAACCCAGACGAACAGACCCGCTGCAATCGCCATCACGAGGAGCGCGTGCACCAGGTAAGCCACATCACGTGCAAAGTTGGCCCCGATCGCGGCGAAGATCGCGATCAGCCCAAGCACGATCAGCTTGAGGTAATTGGTCATGTTTCGTCCCTTCGTCAGACCCATACGATTCGAGAGACCGCTTGGGCGGTTATTTGACTGGGACCCTCATGGCGTTTGGCGGAAAACCGGACCTTGATCTGCATCAATGGATCGGCGGCGATAGCTTGACCGGCGTCAAAGTGCGACAATTCGCTGGCATTTAGGGTGAAAGGATATCGGACAGGAGACTGATCATGGCTTTCAAGACTTTGTTGACCGTCATCACCGACGCGGACCTCGTGGACCCCACCATCGCCGCTGCGGCTGACCTTGCATCCGCGATGGATGCGCATCTCGATGTGCTGTGCCTCGGCGTGGACCGGACGCAGACCGGGTATTACTACGCTGGCGCCAACGCGATGGTGCTGCAGGAGACCCTGAGCCGCGCGTCCGCGGAGGGCGAAAGCCTTGCCGCCGCGGCGCGCAAGGCGCTGGGCAGGACCGACGTCCGCTGGGCGGTCGATCACGGCGTGGCGCAGCTGGCCGACCTTGGCCGAATCGTCGCGGCACGTGCGCGGTTCTCGGACCTTGCGGTTCTGCCCAAGCCCTACGGCGAAGGCTGCGGGATCGAGCTTGAGCCGGTGCTGGAAGGGGCGCTCTTCGACGGGCAGGTGCCGGTCATCGTGAATCCGGGCAGCGGCGTCACGCTGACCGCCGCCCCCAAGCGGATCGCGCTGGCGTGGAACGAAAGCAGCGAGGCGCTGCGCGCCGTGCGCTACGCCATGCCCCTGCTGAAGCAGGCGGACACCGTGCACGTGGTGGTGATCGACCCGCCGCAGCACGGGCCGAACCGCTCCGACCCGGGCGGGATGCTGTCGCAGTACCTGGCGCGCCACGGCGTGAAGCCGGAGATCGACGTGCTGTCGAAGACCATGCCGCGCGTATCGGACGTGCTGCTGCGCCATTGCGCCGATGTGGAAGCGGACCTGGTGGTGATGGGGGCCTACGGGCACTCCCGCTTCCGCGAGGCGATCCTGGGCGGTGCGACCCGCAGCATGCTGGAGCAGACGGCGCTGCCGGTGTTCATGGCGCACTGAGCGAGCGGGGCTGACCGCCTCAGGACAGCCCCTCGATCATGGCGCGCAGGGTGGCCGGGTCCGCATCCAGTTCCCGGTCGAGCGCGTCATGCTCTGCCCGCCAGATCGGCGCGGCCTCTTTCAGGAGGGCGTGACCGTCGGGGGTGAGCGACACGCGACGATTGCGCCGGTCCTTCGGGTCCGGCGTGGTCTGCACCAGCCCGCGGCGTTCCAGCACCTTGAGCGCCGCGGTCAGCGTCGTGCGGTCCATGGCAAGGAACTCGGCCACGTCGGTCATGCGCGGCGGCTCGGGCCGGTTCAGCGACATCAGCAGGGAATACTGGCCGTTCGACAGCCCCACGGGCTTCAGCGCCGCATCGAAGCGGCGCGCCAGCGTGCGGGCCGCGCGCTGCACCCTGAAACAGAGGCAGCGGTCACGCACCTCCAGGGTGGTCGCATAGGGAAGCTGGTGATCCGGCTGTTTCATGTTGATATCAACTTAATGCCCTCTAAGGTGGTCCGTGTCAACAGGAGGGAATCGCATGTCTTACGTCTGGGGGTTTCTGGTGGCCGTGCCGGAAGAGAACAAGGCCGCCTACATCGAAAGCGCCGAGAAGAGCTGGCCGCTGTTCCGGGATTACGGCGCCACGGCGCATTGGGAATGCTGGGAAGAGGACGTGCCGGAGGGGGAGGTGACCTCCTTCCCGATGGCCGTGAAGCGGGAGCCGGGCGAGAAGGTGGTGTTCTCGTGGGTCGTCTTCCCCGACAAGGCAGCGGCGACGCGTTGCCACGAGAGCTTTGGCAGCGACCCGCGCTGGGAAGAGATGACCATGCCCTTCGACGGGAAGCGCATGGTCTACGGGTATTTCGACACGGTCTTTGCCGAAACGGCCTGAGATGGGTCGCGTCATGCGTCGGGCGGCACGATCCGCCCGGTGCTGACCGGGACGGCGCTGCCGCGCACGAGGATGCGGCCGGGTGCGCCATTCTCGGAATGCACCGTCAGGACGATTTCCGACGCGCGCCCCATCTCGACGCCTTGGTGCAGGGTGAACTGCGCTGTGTCCGCCTCCAGCGCTCCGCTGGCTTTCAGTTGCGCCGCGAAGATCGCAGAGGCCGATCCGGTGGCCGGGTCCTCCGGGATGCCCGCGGTCGGCGCGAACACCCGCGCGCGGAAATCGCAGGCGGTGCCGGGGGTATAGAGGTAGGCGGAATCGACGCCGGCGAGGTCCGTGATCGCCGACCATGCGGGTTCCTGCGGTCGGGCGGCGGCCAGCGCGTCCATGTCGCTGACCGGCACGTAAAGGAACGTCGGGCCGCCCTGCCAGAGGCCGGGGCGGTGCGAGCCGAAGCCGATCTGCTGCGGCGCGAGGCCAAGCGCCTCGCCAATAAGCGCATCCTCGGGGATTTCGCCCTTGTCCGGCGCGAAGGGCAGGACGGGCGCCTGGAATTCGGCCCACGCGGCACGCTCGTCGCGCCAGACATCGACGGGGACGAGGCCTGCGACCTCTTCAAGGACTATGCGGGTTTCGAACGCGCCTTCGGGTGCGTCCTTCAGCGCCAGGTGCAGGGCGCAGCCGATGGTCGGATGCCCGGCAAAGGGGATCTCTGCCGTCGGAAAGAAGATGCGGACCTTCGCGGTGTGTGCCGGGTCGTCGGGCGCCATGACGAAGATCGTCTCGGACAGGTTGAACTCGCGCGCGATGGTCTGCATCTGCGCCGTGCTCAGGCCATCCGCCCCCTCGACGATGGCGAGGGGATTGCCCGCAAAACGCCGTGTCGTGAAGACGTCGCAGGTGGCAAAGCTCAGCGTATCAGGCAAGCATGCCACCGTCGGAATCGTCGCCGGCCTCCTGCATCAGCCGGTCCATGTCCGGAACGGTCACGTGCCGCTTGCCTTCCAGCGTGATGACTCCGTCCTTCTTCAGTGCGGACATCTGGCGGCTGACGGTTTCCAGCGTGAGGCCGAGGTAGTCGGCCATCGCCTCGCGCGTCAGCGGCAGGTCGAAGACGATGGGGGCATCGCTGCCGCGCATGTTCAGCGTCGCATCGCGCCGGGCGATGATCGACAGGAGCGAGGCGATCTTTTCCCGCGCGGTCTTGCGGCCCAGCACCAGCATCCATTCGCGCGCCGCGTCGAGTTCGTCGAGCGTCATCTCGAGCAGGCGCTGCGCGATATGCGGTGTGCGCATCATCATCTCCTCGAACGGCGTCTTGCGGAAGCAGCACATCACGAGGTCGGTGGTCGCAACCACATCGTAGGCGGCGTTGGTCCGGCCCGGGCGTCCGACGAAATCCGACGGCAGGAGAAGGCCCACCATCTGCGTGCGTCCGTCTTCCATCGTCTGGGTCAGGGACGCGATGCCCGACACGACGGAGCCCACGAAATCCATCTTGTCGCCCGACCAGATCACCATCTGGCCCGCCTCGAACTTGCGGTAATACTTGATCTCTTCCAGCCGCTCGAGCTCGTCCGACTCGCAGCGGGCGCAGACCGCGCGATGGCGGATCGGACAGTCGTCACAGTGCTGGTTAACTGTCAGACTTCTCTCGTTCAGCATGGCGTGATTGCCCCTTTTGATCTGCGTCAAGGTCGCCCTCTCTCACAGGGCCTAACCGTACGCGTATGGCGATACGAACACAACTCGCGCGGCTGGGTCTCTTTGACGCCAAGGTTCCGCGATACACCTCATATCCGACCGCCCCGCATTTTGCCGGGGACGTCGGCCCGGACCGGTTCGGCGAGTGGATCGGCGCTGTGCCCGAGGGCGGGAACATATCTCTGTATTTGCATGTTCCCTTCTGCAGAAGGCTGTGCTGGTTCTGTGCCTGCCGTACGCAGGGCACGGCCACGGCCAAGCCGGTCGAAGCCTATGTGGAAACCTTGCAGGCCGAACTGAAGCTACTCCGGAAGGCCCTGCCGCCGGGTGTCAAACTGTCGCGCCTGCACTGGGGCGGGGGCACGCCGACGCTGTTGTCGCCCGACATGATGTCCCGGCTGATCGGGGCGATTCGCGAGACGGCGGACTTTGCCGAGCATGCGGAGTTCTCGGTCGAGATCGACCCGAACGAGATCGACGCCGCGCGGCTCGACGCGCTGGCGGCGGGCGGGATGAACCGCGCCTCCATCGGGGTGCAGGACTTCGACGAGCAGATCCAGGAAGCCATCGGGCGGCCGCAGGGCTATGACGTGACCCGCAAAGCCATCGAGATGATCCGCGAGCGCGGCGTGGCCAGCCTGAACACCGACATCCTTTTCGGACTGCCGCACCAGACCCGCGCGCGGATCACCGAGACGGTCCAGAAGCTTCTGAGCTTCGCGCCGGATCGGGTGGCGCTTTACGGCTATGCGCATGTGCCGTGGATGGCGAAGCGCCAGCAGATGATCCCGTCGGACATGCTGCCCACCCCGCAGGAACGGCTCGACCTGTTCGAGACGGCGCGGCGGCTGTTCGTCTGGGACGGCTACGCCGAGATCGGCATCGACCACTTCGCGGTTCCGGGCGACGGTCTGGCGATCGCGCAGAAGACCGGCAAACTGCGTCGCAATTTTCAGGGCTACACCGACGACACCTCGGCGGTGCTGATCGGGCTGGGGGCCTCCTCGATTTCGCGGTTCCCGCAGGGCTATGCGCAGAACGCGCCCTCGACCTCGGCCTATACCGGCGCGATCCGCGAGGGGCGTTTCGCGACATCGCGCGGTCATACGTTCAAGGGCGAGGACAAGCTGAGGGGCCGGCTGATCGAGGCGCTGATGTGCGATTTCCGGATTGATGCCGACGAGATCGTGTCCGGGTACGGTGTCTCGCGCGAGTGGTTGTTCCGCACCTTCCGGGAGACCGCCGCCGCGTTCGACAACCTGCTCGAGGTCACGGAAGACGGGCTGTACCTGCCCGAAAAGACCCGTCCGCTGACCCGTATGGTGGCGCGCACCTTCGACGCCTACGACCTCAGCAAGGCCGGGCACAGTTCGGCGATCTGATCGTCCTTCAGGGGGTGTCGCCCTCGGGTTCTTCGACTTCGAGGGCGGCCAGCCAGCGGGTGAAGATCCGGTCGAGCGCGGCGCGATCCTCGGTGCTCAGATGCGCCAGCAGCCGGTGCTGGTTGGCCACGTGGTCGCCGACCGCGGCGTCGATCACGCTATGGCCCTTTTCCGTCAGCCGGATCACCGTGCCGCGCCCGTCCGCGGGGTCGGGCGTACGCTCCACCAGCCCCTGCGCGGCCAGCCGGTCGAGCCGGTTCGTCATCGTCCCGGAGGTCACCATGGTCGAGGCGAGCAGCGCCTTCGGGGTCAGCGCATGGGGCGGGCCGGACCGGCGCAGCGTGGCCAGAACGTCGAAGCCCGCGGAGTTCAGGCCGTGCTTCGCGAACACCTCTTCATGAGAGTGCCGGAGCCGCCGCGCCAGACGTGTCATCCGTCCGAGCGTCACCATCGGCCCGACGTCGAGGTCGGGGCGTTCGGTGTTCCATTGCTGCCTGATGCGGTCGACGTGATCCATACGGGGAGGGGTGGCGGAATTTTATCTTGACGTCAAGCAATCCATGGATATCTTGACGCCAAGATAAATATCTCGACTTCAAGATAAAGGTTCCGCCATGTCCTCCCGCCTGAATGTCGTCGCGCTGACCGCGCTGGCCCCGATCATCTGGGGATCGACCTACATCGTCTCGACCGAAGCCTTGCCGGGCTGGCCGCCGCTGCTGGTGGGCCTGCTCCGGGCCTTGCCCGCCGGGCTGATCCTGCTGGCGGTCACCCGGAAACTGCCGTCACGCGACTGGCTGGGCCGGATCGCGCTTCTGGGGGCGCTGAACTTCACCATCTTCTGGGGCGCGCTCTTCGTCGCGGCCTACCGGCTGCCCGGGGGCGTGGCCGCGACACTGGGCGCATTGCAGCCGCTCTTCGTCACGGTCCTCGCCAGCCTGCTGCTGGGGGCGCCGTTGCGGCTGGCGGCGGTGCTGGCGGCGCTGGCCGGGGTAGGGGGCGTGGGCCTGCTGATCCTCGGGCCGGGCGCCGCGCTCGATCCCGTGGGCGTGGCGGCGGCGCTGGTCGGCGCGCTCAGCATGGCGACGGGCATGGTTCTGACGCTCAGGTGGACGCCGCCGGTGGACCGCCTGACCTTTGTCGCGTGGCAACTGACGGCGGGGGGCGTGCTGCTGATCCCGCTGGCGCTGATCGCCGGTGGCGAGGTGCCCGCGGTCGACCTGAAAGCGGTGGCGGGGCTGGTCTGGCTGGGGCTGATCGGCGGGGCGCTGACCTACGTCATCTATTTCCGCGGCATGACGATCCTGGGTGCGCCTGCGGCCTCGGGTCTGGGGTTCCTCAGCCCGCTCAGCGCGGTGACGCTGGGATGGGTGCTGCTGGGGCAGGCGCTGAGCCCGCGCCAGATGGCAGGCGCGGGCGTGGTGCTCCTGTCGGTCTGGGCCGTGCAGAAGGTCAACGCCCGGCCGACGCCGAAGGCTCAGACCCAGTCTCAGGCGGTATCGAGCGCCGCGGCGAGAAGCGTGCGGGTGTAATCGGTCTGCGGGTTGGCAAAGACCTGCTCCGCCGGCCCGCTTTCCACCACGTCGCCCTGCTTCATCACGATGACTTTGTGGCTCATGGCGCGGACGACCTTCAGGTCGTGGCTGATGAACAGGTAGGCGAGGTTGTACTTCTGCTGCAGGTCGCGGAGCAGGTTCACGATCTGCACCTGCACCGTCATGTCGAGCGCCGAGGTCGGCTCGTCGAGAACCACCAGCCGGGGCCGCAGGACCATGGCCCGGGCGATGGCGATGCGCTGCCGCTGCCCGCCCGAGAATTCGTGCGGGTAGCGGTGCATCATCATCGGGTCGAGCCCGACCTCTGCCATGACCTTCGCCACTTCGGCCCGGAAGGTGCGGCGGTCGCCCTTGGCGTGGACCTCCAGCCCTTCGGAGATGATCTGTTCGCAGGTCATCCGCGGACTGAGCGAGCCGTAGGGGTCCTGGAAAACGATCTGCATCTCTGAGCGCAGGCGCCTCAGTTCCTTGGTCGACCACGCGCGCACGTCCTCGCCGCGGTAGGTGATCGCGCCCTGCGACTTGATGAGCCGCATGATGGCCAGCGCGAGCGTCGTCTTGCCGGAGCCGCTTTCGCCCACGATGCCGACGGTTTCCCCGGCGCGCACGGCGACGGTCGCCTCGTTCACGGCCTTCACGTAGCCCACCGTCCGTTTCATCAGGCCGCGCTGGATCGGGAACCAGATGCGCAGGGAGTCGGTGCTGGCGATCTCTTCGGCGTCCGGCTTGACCGGATTGGGCACGCCTGTGCTTTCGGCCGACAGGAGCTTTTGCGTGTAGGGGTGCTGCGGATTGGCGAAGATCTCGGACGTGCGGCCCTGTTCGACGATCTCGCCGTCCTTCATCACGCAGACCCGGTCGGCGATGCGGCGCACGATGCCGAGGTCGTGGGTGATGAAGAGGAGGCTCATGTCCTCCTGCGACTTGAGGTCCGCCAGCAGGTCGAGGATCTGCGCCTGGATCGTCACGTCGAGTGCAGTGGTCGGTTCGTCCGCGATCAGCAGGTCCGGCCCGTTGGCCAGCGCCATGGCGATCATCACCCGCTGCCGCTGCCCGCCCGAAAGCTGGTGCGGGTAGGCCTGGAGGCGGGTTTCGGGGTCGCGGATGCCGACCTTGGTGAGAAGTTCGAGGATGCGCCTGCGCGCCGCGTCGCCCGACAGCCCCTGGTGCAGTTCGAGGCTTTCGCGGATCTGCTTTTCCAGCGTGTGCAGCGGGTTCAGCGAGGTCATCGGCTCCTGGAAGATGAAGCTGATGTCGTTGCCGCGCACCTCCCTCAGGCGTTGGTCGGAAGCGCCGACCATCTCCTTCCCGGCGTAGAGGACGGAGCCTTCGACCACCGCGGATTCGCCGTGCAGGGACACGGTGGAGAGCGCCGTGACCGACTTGCCGGAACCGGACTCGCCCACGAGCGCCACCGTTTCGCCCTTGGCGATCTCGAACGAGACGCCCTTCACCGCCTGAATGACCTTGCCGTCCTGGCGGAAGGAGACCTTCAGGTCGCGGACCTTCAGCAGTTCACTCATTGAAACGTCTTCCTCGGGTCAAAGGCATCGCGCACCCCTTCGAAGATGAAGACGAGCAGCGAAAGCATCACGGCGAAGACCGTGAAGGCGGTGAACCCCAGCCAAGGGGCCTGGAGGTTCTGCTTGGCCTGAAGCGTCATCTCGCCCAGCGACGGTGCGGCGGCGGGCAGGCCGAAGCCGAGGAAGTCGAGCCCGGCCAGCGACGAGATCGTGCCGGTCACGAGGAACGGCAGGAAAGTCACGGTCGCCACCATGGCGTTGGGCAGCATGTGCCGGAACATGATCGTGTTGTTCGACACCCCCAGCGCCTTGGCCGCGCGGACGTATTCGAGGTTGCGGGCACGCAGGAACTCCGCGCGCACCACGCCGACGAGCGCCGTCCAGCTGAACGCGATCATCAGGAAGATCAGCAGGCTGTAGCTTCGCCCGAAGATCGCGAACATGATGATGATGACGTAAAGCATCGGGATCGCGCCCCAGATCTCGATCACCCGCTGGAACACGAGGTCGAGCCAACCGCCGAAGTAGCCCTGCAGCGCGCCCGCGATGATGCCGATGACGGAGGATATGGCGGTCACGATCAGGGTGAAGAAGATCGACAGGCGGAAGCCGTAGATCACCCGGGCGAAGACGTCGCGCTTTGCATCGTCGGTGCCGAGCAGGTTGTTGCCGCGCTTGTCCGGGGGCAGGAGGCCGAAGTGCCGTTCCTCGTCGTCGCCCTTCCAGAACCCGATCACGTCGGGCGGCAGCGGCGCCGCGCCCGAGCGTTCGACGGGCGTGTCGTAGGTGTAGGGAATGAGCGGCCAGAGCGTCCAGCCCTTGTGAAAGTCGGGGTCGTCGATGGTGCCCTCT